>CBDUNF010000074.1:0-14423 GCA_965368515.1 uncultured bacterium | reverse complement strand
GAGGACCAGCTTCGGCTGGATCCCTGGGTAGCCGAAGCCCAGGTCAAGGTGGTCTGGCCGCGGTCGATCGAAGTCTCGCTGGTCGAGTACATCCCAATCGCACGGATCAGGAGCGGGGACACCTGGATCGTTGCCTCTGGCCAGGGCGCTGTTCTGGCGACCGCTGAGAATCTGGTGGCTCCGTTCATCGACATTGATGTGGGAGTCATCGCACCGGGTGCCCAGATCGAGGAGATCCCTGTGCTTGCAGCGCTCGAGTTCGTGGCATCGCTTCCGCTCGAACTCAAAGAAGGTCTCGTCGTCGCAGAGTCCGATGGGGAGCTGTTTGCAACAGTCACGGACCGATCTGTCATGCTGGGGGGGACCACCGACATGGCGCAAAAAGCAGTGACACTGGCAGTACTCCTCGAAGAAGAGATTCCCGATGAGGCCGTCATCAACCTGGTCTCGCCGTTGCGGCCGGCAGTCATCAACCCTCAACCAGAGGTTGAGACTTCCCAGGAAGTAACTACTCAAACAACGGCATCGGGCTAAGGTTTAGGTTGAGACAGGAGCTGGAGATTGTGACCGAAGGAAAAAACCCCCAAAACTACCTCGCGGTAATCAAGGTAGTTGGCGTTGGTGGTGGCGGCGTCAACGCCGTCAATCGCATGATCGACGCGGGCATTCGCGGCGTCGAATTCATCGCAATCAACACGGACGCCCAAGCATTGCTGATGTCCGATGCAGATGTGAAACTCGACATCGGACGAGACTCGACCCGAGGGCTGGGCGCAGGTGCCGATCCCGAAGTGGGTCGGCAGTCCGCCGAGGAGCACCGGGACGAAATCGAAGACGCCATCATGGGCGCGGACATGGTCTTCATCACCGCCGGAGAAGGCGGTGGCACTGGTACCGGTGGCGCCCCCGTCGTGGCCGAGGTATCCAAGTCGATAGGCGCGTTGACAGTTGGTGTCGTGACGCGGCCGTTTGGTTTCGAGGGACGTCGCCGTTCCGTCCAAGCGGAACAGGGCATCCAATCGCTCAAAGATGCCGTAGACACTCTCATCATCATTCCGAACGAGCGGTTGCTCGAGATCGCCGATGAGCGAACCGGAGTGCTCGAGGCGTTCGGCATGGCCGACCTTGTCCTGTCGAGTGGCGTGCGCGGCATCACCGATCTGATCACCACACCCGGGTTGATAAACGTCGACTTTGCGGATGTGAAGACGGTGATGGCCGATGCCGGTTCTGCGGTAATGGGAATCGGTGCGTCTACCGGAGAGAACCGCGCCAGCCAGGCAGCCGACAAGGCAATCAGTTCCCCGTTGCTCGAGACATCGATGGAAGGCGCCCGTGGCGTGCTGCTGTCGATCTCTGGCCCGGAGGATATGACGTTGCATGAGATCTCGACCGCGGCAAGCATCATCGCCGAACACTGCGACTCGGATGCGAACATCATCTTTGGTGCAGTCGTCGATGACGCTCAGGGCACGGAGATGAAGGTGACAGTCATCGCAGCCGGTTTTGATCGGGACCGGCGCACTGCCTCCCGGGCACCGTATCCGGAGTTCACCGCACGGACCAGCCGACCTGAGCCAGACGACGATCTCGATATTCCCGGCTTCGTCAGCGGATGATTCGACCGCCAGGCTTCGCCGGCGCAGCATTCGGGACGGCGGCGGCGGGTGACCTTCGCGTCGATCATGTTGAGCGTGCCGCGGTATCGGCCGCGCTCGGGATCCCAGCAGATTGGGCGTTCGTCAAGCAGGTGCATGGCGCGACGGTTTTAGAAGCTGCCGTTGCCGGTGACTTGGGAGAGGCCGACGCTCTTGTTGCCTACTCGCCGGGTCTGCCGATCGCGGTGGCGACAGCCGATTGTGTTCCGATAGTTGTCGAGGCGGCGGGAGCAGTTGCGGTCGTTCACGCGGGGTGGCGTGGTGCCGCTTCGGGTGTACTTGCTGCGGCGTTGCAGAAGCTCGAGGGCGATGGACACACCCCGGCACGGGTTGGCATAGGCCCTGCGATCGGACCGTGTTGTTACGAAGTCGGCGCAGATGTCGCCGACCTATTTCCCGGGTTTGTCGGTAGGACGACCTGGGGTACGCCAAGTGTTGACATCCCCGGCTATCTCGCCGATCAGGTCGCCGCGCTGGACGTATGGAGATCCGAGGAGTGCACGTTCACTTCAGAAACCTTGAACTCCTGGAGAAGAGATCGGACGACACAGAGGCAGGTGAGTGTCGCATGGTTGCGCCCCAGCTAGGCCAGGTACGCAGTCGGATGGCGGCTGCGGCTGCAAGAGCTGGTCGTGATCCAGCAGAGGTGACGCTCGTGGCGGTTTCGAAGGGGCATTCGGTCGACGAGATCATGTCGGCATACGACGCAGGTCAGCGAGACTTCGGCGAGAACCGTGCGGCAGAGCTCGCCGCAAAGGCTCCTGAGCTTCCCGACGACATACGCTGGCACTTCATCGGGACGCTGCAGACTCGACAGGCGAAACTGGCGCGACCCCACACATTTCTGCTCCACTCGCTGGATCGGCCCCGTCTGGTCAACACCTGGGCGAGCGCCGAGCCACCGCCCGCGCTCATCCAGGTGAACGTAGCTGCCGAACCGCAGAAGCACGGGGTCGCGCCAGGCGAGATCGTCGACCTCTATGTGCAAGCACAGCAAGCGGGGCTGACGTGCCTGGGGTTGATGGCAATCGCCCCATTGGCGGATGCTCCCGAATCGAACCGGAAATGGTTCGTCAAGCTGCGAGAGCTACGAACACGGCTTGCGGACGACTTTCCCGAATTGAAGCACCTGTCGATGGGAATGACGGACGATTACGAGGTCGCCATTGAGGAAGGTGCAACCCTCATACGCGTGGGACGAGCTATCTTTGGAGCGCCGGGCACATCTGGCGAGAATTGATTGAGGACGACATGGCATCACTGTGGCAGAAAACTATGTTCTACCTTGGGCTCGTCGACGACGACGAGATCGAGGCTGCCGAGGCGGCTGTTAAGGATTCGCAACAGGCAGTTCGCACTGTCGAGCCGCCATCACGGCAGCCAGCGGAGCGACCTGAATTCCAGCAAACAAGGTCTGCTCCCGTGGCCGGTCGGCGCATCGAACCGCCGGCGCCGGTGCGGCGGCGGGTCTCCGACAACGCCGAGCATGCCGAGGCGGGTGTGCTGGTGACAGCCGGGCGCACTGCCAAACCACCGCGTGCAATCGATCGGACACAAGCTGCGCCGAGCGAGTCGACCATCATCGAGGCCCGAACCCTTTCGGACGCACAGACCCTGGCCGACTTCATTCGCGAGGGGCAGGCAGTGGTTCTGGACTTGCGCGAAACAGAGACGGCGATGGTGCGGCGGTTGGTCGATTTCTCGAGTGGGCTGACCTATGCCCTTGACGGGCGAATGGTCAAGATTGCCACCGGCGTCATCCTGGTGACCCCCGAAGGTGGAACAGTAGGAGTGGAAGAGAGGCGGAGGCTGGCATCGCTCGGGTTGTATGACACGAGCATGGCACGCGAGTAATGGGTCTTCTCTGCACGCTTCTCGACCTTGCTACGTTCGCGCTGATCGCATGGATCATCTTGAGTTATGTAGTCGCCTTCGGCCGGCTGCCCTGGGGCCACCCTGTCCGCAAGATCTATGACGCCATGTCGAATGTGATCAACCCGATTCTGATGCCCATCCGTCGCATCCTCCCGCCACTGCGGGCCGGAGGGATGGGTCTCGATCTGTCACCCATGGTCCTTTTCCTAGGAATCATCGTCCTGCGCAATATCGCCTGCTAGCTCATTTGACCCTCCATTGGGCCAATACAAGCCCCGCACCGCTTCTTTAACGGTTACGATCCAGGGTGTGGGAATCTCAAGCGAAGACGCCAAACGAATCCAGTTCTCCGGGACGGCACACTCCTACGACGGTGCGGAGGTAGAGGAATTCCGGCAACAAGTGGTGGATACCCTGCTGGCTCATGAGGCAGAACTCCTCGGCCGGAAGGCGGCCCCGGACGAGAACCTGGCCGCCGCGCAAAAGGCGAGACACCAAGCCGTTGAACTCGCCGAACGCATGCTGCGAGATGTAATGGGGGCATCGGGCGACGAGGTCGGGGGCCTCGAATCGTGGCAGGAAGCCGCGATGCTGCATGCGGTGGCGGAGGAGGAAATGGCCTTTGCGCATGAAGAGGCCAAACGTCTCACCGCCATTGCAGAAGCTGAAGCAGCCGACATGCGGGCGCGATACGACAAGGAGCGGCGCGAGCTACGTGCCGAGCTGCAACGAGAATTGCAGGCCTCCCGGGATGCGGCGGCAGGGGAAGCCGAAGGCATCAAGACGTCGGCTGTCGACGAAGCCAACGCCATCGTGAAGACGGCGGTCGAACGAGCAGACGAGGCTCACCGCAGCTCGGTTGACGAGTCGCGTCGCATTGAACGTCGTCTCGCCGTTCTTCACACCGCCCTGGCAGACGCCGAGGGAAGGTTCCGTCGTCTCGCATCGACTGCGGCAAACGAGGTCGGCACTCGCGCCGCGATCATCGATGAGGATGTGGACTTCGAGCCCGCTCCCTCTACTCGGCCCGAGCTGTATCTCGCCTCCATTGACTTGACCAATACCGCGCTCGCGGGCGAAGCCGAGGATGAGCCAGAACCAACGCCGACCCGTGTCGAGCACGACCCGGAGGCCGGCTTCTATCAGAAGCGACTCGCCGGCCTGCGCGATCGGCTGGAGAAGAGCGGCCACCCGCCGGAGTAGCCGAGCTACTCCGACTTCTGCAGCGTCACCGTTATCTCGGCCTCGTTGATAGCCAGCTTTGTTGTCTGGACCGCGTCCACACGCTCCATCGTCGTCGCCAGCAGTTCGCCGCCGATCATCTCTGCGTGCCGCTCGAGAGCGACAACCAGCTCTTCGACATCAGACTGCCAGGTGAGCTTGATGCGATCGCTGACAGCGAGGCCAAGCTCACGTCGAACCCCTTGGATGGCGCTGACGATCTCTCGGGCAGTTCCTTCGACGGCGAGATCCGGGGTGACCGTGACGTCGAGAGCGACCGAGAGCGTCCCCCCGGCGGCGACAACGAGTCCTTCTTTTGGTGCGCGGCGCACCACGATGTCCTCCGCAGTGATCTCGGCGCCGCCGATTGAAACGGGTTCGCCATCGAGGATGGCTGAGACCGCCTCGTGGGTAAGGTTGGCGATCTCCGCCGCGGCTGTCTTGGTGGCAGCCCCCAAACGCGGACCGAGGGTCTTGAAATTGGCCTGGGCTGACAAATCAACGATGTGATCTTCGACCGAGTCGATCAGAATCGAGACGACGTTGAGCTCGTCGGCTATCAACGCCTCATGCGAGGTGACGGCGGCAGCAACAGCTGGGTCACGCGTGATCACCGTCAAGCTAGTCAGCGGCTGGCGAACCTTTACCTCGTTACGCTTGCGAAGGCCGTGGCCGAGCGTGACGATCGTCCTCACGATCTCCATTGCGTCCTCGAGCTCTGTGTCGATTACTGCGGCATTCGCAGTCGGGTAGTCGGTGTGATGAACGCTCGCAGGCGCGGCGTCGTCGAGGTCACGAACGAGGCGCTGATATAGCTCTTCTGAGATGAACGGCAGCACCGGAGCTGCAACCTGGGCGAATGTGACCATAACTTCGTACAAGGTGGCGAATGCACCGAGCTTGTCACGGTCGTCTCCGGTTCCCCGTTGCGACCAGAAGCGCCGCCTGGACCTGCGGATGTACCAGTTGGTCAGGTCGTCGATAAACCCCAGTATCGGTGGGATCACGTTGTAGAGGCGGTAGTCCTCCATCTCGGCATTGACCCGGCGGATCAGGCTCTGCAGTACAGAGAGGATCCAACGATCGATCTCGGCTCGCTCCGCAGGCGGAGCGGCGGCGTTGAGGTCGGCGAGCGTGATTCCATCTGCCTCCGCATAGGTTGTGAAGAACGAATACGCATTCCAGAAGGGGAGTAACACAGTCCGAACCACCTCGCGGACACCGGCCTCCGAAAAGCGGAGCGGATCGGCGCGCACAACAGGGGAGTTGATCAGATAGGCCCTGAGGGCATCGGCACCGAATTCGTCGAGCACGTGGCTTGGATCGGGGTAGTTCTTGAGGCTCTTCGACATCTTGCGTCCATCCTCGGCGAGGATCATCCCCGTGACGATGCAGTTCTGGAAGGGGGCTTCGTCGAATAGGGCGGAGCCGAGCACGACGAGCGTGTAGAACCAGCCCCGAGTCTGGTCGAGTCCCTCGGCGATGAAGTTGGCCGGGTACCGGCGCGCAAACCGCTCGGTGTTCTCAAACGGGTAGTGGATCTGGGCGTATGGCATCGATCCTGACTCGAACCAGCAGTCGAGCACCTCCGGAACCCTTCTCATGGTTCCCGCGCATGAGCTACAGGGAAATGTCACGTCGTCTACAAAGTGCTTATGGAGATCGTCGACCCACACGCCCGACAGCGTCTGCAACTCCTCGCGAGAACCGACACATACCTGTTCGTCACAGCCGTCGCACTCCCAGACCGGGATACAGCTGCCCCAGTAGCGGTTGCGGCTGATGGCCCAGTCCCTGGCACCCTCCAACCAGTTGCCAAAACGCTTGTCGCCTACTGCCTCAGGAACCCAGTGGATGTCCTTGTTGATTTCGACCATACGGTCGCGGAATGATTCGACGTTGACGAACCAGGTTGGAATCGCCTTGTAGATCAGCGGTGTCCCGGTGCGCCAGCAGAACGGATAGGAGTGTCGGATCTGGTCATGCCTGACGATCAGTTGACGATCCTTGAGCATGCGGATGAGGGTCCCGTCGGCTTCCTTGACGTTCTTGCCGGCGACGTCGGGTACCTGGTCGGTGAACCGCGCTTCAGCATCAACCGGGTCGACAAGCACATCGAGACCCGCCGCGTTCAAGGCGAAGAAGTCTGCTTCGCCGTACGCAGGTGCCATATGGACGAGGCCGGTTCCCTCGTCGACGGTGACGTCGTCACTCTCGATAACACGGAACGCCCCACGGTCTCGTTCTTCCCCGAAGTAGTCGAACGGTGGCATGTAGCTAAGACCCACGAGATCTTGGCCAACAGCGCGATCGAGGATCTGGGGCTCGTCGAAGTACTTGGGAACGAGATCCGCTGCAAGCCAATACGTTCCTTCGAGATTGCCGATCGTTCCAGAGACGCGAGCGTATTCGATTTCGGCGCCGACCGCGATGGCGAGGTTGCCGGGCAGGGTCCACGGGGTCGTAGTCCAGATCAGCAGGTAATCGTCGGCCGCGACGGCGCCCTTGGATTCGAGTGCCTGTAGACGAAGGGTGATGGCTGGGTCATCAACATCCCGGTAGTCGAGGTTCGCCTCGAAGTTCGAGAGCGGAGTTGTGGCACCAAACGAATACGGGAGGACCTTGAAGTCCTGATAGATCAGTCCTTTGTCCCAGAGGGCCTTGAACACCCACCAAACGCTTTCCATGAACTCGACATCCATGGTCTTGTAGTCGTTCTCGAAGTCGATCCAGCGCCCCATACGCTTGGTGATGACTTCCCACTCGTCGGTGGTGGCCTGAACCATGGCGCGGCAGGCCTCGTTGAATGCACCAACTCCGTACTCGAGGATCTGTCGTGGTCCGGATACGCCGAGTTGCTTCTCGACCTCCATCTCGACCGGGAGGCCGTGAACATCCCAACCGAACTGCCGCTCGACACGATGACCTCGCATCGTCCAATACCGAGGCACGATGTCCTTGACAACGCCCTGGAGTATGTGACCGTAGTGCGGGCTCCCGGTTGCAAACGGGGGACCGTCGTAGAAGGTGTATTCAGCGTCGGCTGGACGAAGTTCGACCGATTGTTTGAATGCATCGGTCTCGTCCCAATAGTCGAGGATGCCGGCGTCGAGGCCTGGTAGGTCGAGCTGCGGTTCGGCGCGAACAAAGTCGCCGGCTTGGCTTCTGTCTGGTGTTGCGTTCACTTCCGGTCCTTGGTGAAGATCGATATGTCCTTCACCGGGACGGGTTCACCGCGGTACCACCCGGTTTGCCGGGAATCCCCGGCCGCTCATTAGTCCCATATCGGAGGGAGATCCGGCGAGTTCTACCCCTGGGGAAAGCCCCAGGCTCTTCTCGCAGCTCGGAGGTGATGGCACGGAGGGGTGGGTGCCGGGCTTGCACGGTCCCCGGCTCGCTTGACCCACCGGATTCCTGTCCGGGCTTCCTCGTCTCTGCTGTGGCGAGGGATAGTACACGGCTCCTGCGCCGGTGAGAAGCGACATCGGACGATACGGTGGAACAACCATCGATATCGCGCTTCGGAGGTCCGTCTTAAGTCCGGCCAATCGGCGCCGACAACAAACAGGTAACTGCCAACGGTGGACAGGTGTGCAATGACTCACGTTCTTTTTGTTGATGATGACGAGCGGGTTCTGCGCGGAATCCGCCGCACGATGCGATCGACACACCCCGATTGGGAGATGTCCTTCGCCGAGGACAGCGAGGCCGCCCTTGCACATCTGGAGGAAACGGGCGCCGACGTAATAGTCAGCGACGCCCAGATGCCCGGTGTAGACGGCCTGGCGCTACTCCAACTGGTGCGAATGCGCCATCCCGAGACTGCCCGGATCATGCTGACCGGTCAGGTCAAGCGAGACCAGACATACGAGGCGGTCGGTCTCGTTCATCAGTTCCTGGCAAAGCCATGCCCCCCGGAAGAACTGCAGTCGGCCATCGATCGCGCCCTGCACCTTCGTGCGCTGCTCGATGATGCCACCTTGCGTGGCGTAGTCGCCCGCATGCGCGCCCTCCCGAGCCAGCCGGACGTCTACACGCGACTGATGCGTGCGGTGCGCTCCGAGGACGTTGGCATGGAAGACATCGCAGCAATCGTCGAGGAGAACCCGAGTGTCGCCGCCCGCGTGCTGCAGTTGGTCAACTCAGCCTTTTTCGGATTGCCCCGCCCAACGGCCAGCATCAAAGAGGCGGTCGTCTTCATCGGAACCAAGACGCTACGCACGCTGGTACTCAGCGTGGAAGCCTTCCGCGATCTGGAGCTGAGCGCTACCGATCACGGGTTGAGCCCTGAGGCCCTTCAGGAGCATGCGGTAACCACGGCGCGGATCGCTGCCGAAATGGTGCCTGCGGCCGACCGCGAGGCCGCCTACTCGGCAGGCCTTCTGCACAGCATCGGCGTCCTCGTGTTGGCCTCGCAGCTGCCCGACGAATGGAACCGAATCGTCGAGGAGGCCCATGCTCAGAACCGCAGCCTGCTCGAGGTTGAGCAACTGGTGCTTGGGGTCGACCACGGCCAGGTTGCCGCGGCGCTGCTGAGTCTGTGGGGACTCCCTCACGATGTCATTGAAGCCGTTGCCCAACATCTACACCCATCGCCGGTTGCGGGCTTCGGAGGAAGACTGGTCGCCGTTACGCACGTTGCCTCACGGTTTGCCGAAGAGCTCAGCACCCCGCTCATGGGCGGCGTCCCACCGACACCCATTGACACCGACTACTTGGCCGCTGATGGAACCGCCGACTCGCTTGATGATTGGCGCTACCTCGCTGAGCAGGTCATGGAGGGAGACGGCTAGATGTCCGCCCGCATCATCTGTGTAGATGATGAGCCGAGGGTACTGAAAGGTCTCCGCCGGCGTCTCGGTCGTGACTACCACGTGGAGATCGCTGAAAGCGGGGCTGAGGCTCTGGAGCTCCTCCGAGCTCAGGACCCGTTCCATGTAATCGTCTCTGACATGAGAATGCCAGGCATGAACGGAGCGCAACTCCTTGCCAATGCACGGCGCGAGTTCCCCGATACCGTTCGGATACTCCTGACCGGCCAATCCGACCTCGATGATGCCATTGCCGCCATCAACGAGGGCAACATATTCAGGTTCTTGACGAAACCGTGTCCGCCCGAGGTGTTGCTTCCTGCTCTAGGTGCGGCTGTGGAGCAGTATCGACTCGTCCAAGCGGAGCGAGAGCTTCTCGAGGGAACACTGCGGGGCAGCATCACATTGCTAACCGAGATTCTCGAGATCAAGGATCCAGTGGCCGCAAGCCGCGGTGTCAGACTGAAGAACTACGTGCGCGATCTTGCGGCCGAACTCGAAGTCACCGGTACGTGGGATTTCGAGGTTGCAGCTGCGCTGTCTGAGATCGGTTACGCGGTCATTCCCAGCGACATCGTCGACCGCTGGCGTCGCGGTGACCATCTCACCGAGGCCGAAGAAGGGCTATTGGTGTCACAGTTCCACGTCGCCAAGGAGTTGCTGGTCAATATTCCTCGTCTCGATGGCGTGGCCGCCATGGTCGGGGCGCTTGGCACCGGCGCGACCGACGGTACCGACGAGCGTGTTGATCTTGGCGTTTCCCTGATCCAAGCGGTTGGTGAGTACGACCGCTATGTACAGTCGGGTCTTGCCGAGGGTGCTGCCGTCGCAGCCATGAAGAAGCATGGATCGGTATCGGATGAGTCGATCCTGAGGGCGCTAGACCGGATGGCGGTTGCTTCGGGAGGCTATGTCGAGAAGGCTCTCGGTGTCGCCGATCTTGTCTCGGGCCTGTTGCTGGCGGCGGATCTCTACGCAACGGACGGACGGCTCCTCCTGACCGAGGGTACAGAGTTGAGCCATGCGGCCAAGACTCGAATCATGCAGTACGCCGATCACGTCGGCATCCGCGAGCCGATCCGGGTCCGGGTCCCGATCTGACCCTTCCTTTCCGGTCTACTGTTGCGGCGTGAATCATTCTCATTGTGTGCAGCCGCATCCTGATGGAGCCGCATTGACCGTATGGGTCGTCCCAGGTGCCAAGAGGTCTCAGGTCGTTGGTTACCACGGTGATGCGCTGCGAGTTCGTGTCGCAGCTCCCCCTGAGAAAGGTCGAGCCAACCGAGCGGTCATCGACCTTCTCGAAGACCTATTGGGGTTTCGACTACGACTGATGAGCGGAGCGGGCTCACGCCGTAAGCGGTTCGTAGTCGTTGGTGTCGCCCCATCCGAGGTGTCGGCCCGGCTCGCAGAAATCGCTAATTGACCAACATCGCCCGCTTCCTGGTAGTGTCCCGGATCGCAAAGGAGGTTCGGGTGACGCGAGATCTAGCCAAGTCCACCTTGGAGCGGCTTCGCCGTAAGCTTGACGACGAGGAGGAACGCCTGGTCGACATTGTCGAGGAGTACGACAAGGTCTTCACCGAGATCAGCATGGGCTCGACCAGCGCCGAACATAGTGCCGATCCGAACAGCGCCGATGGCGGCTCACTCGCCCTGGAGTTGGAGATGGATCTCTCTGTTCTGGAGAACGCACGTGAGCTCCTCGCCA
Source organism: uncultured bacterium (assembly GCA_965368515.1). Lineage (GTDB taxonomy): Bacteria > Actinomycetota > Acidimicrobiia > Spongiisociales > UBA5794 > JAAETI01. The sequence goes on along the minus strand of CBDUNF010000074.1, from coordinate 3,147 downwards.
AGGTACGAGCGGCACAGAAGCGTATGGAAAAGGGGAGCTACGGAGTCTGTACCGTCAGTGGGAAATCGATTCCGCTGGAACGGCTGGATGCCCTTCCCTACGCGACGACGCTGGTGGAGTACGCCGACCAGGCATAGATGCCTGCCGGTCGGCTCATGCCCCCCCTTATCAAGCGCCTAGAGCGATCCGCTGCCTATCGGTTTGCACTCGCCACCGGGTTGCTTGTGCTTGCTGTCGATCAGCTGTCGAAGAACTGGGCACGAGATTCCGTCGCCGACGGCCGAACCGAGATCATCGGTTCGTGGCTGAGGTTTACCTATACCAAGAACCCAGGTGCAGCGTTCTCGAGCTTCACGGATTCAGGGCAACTAATCGGCGTCATCGCCATTGGCGTGACCCTCTTCCTCCTCTACCTGATTGCCCGTTCGAGCCGGCGGGTGGAGTTGTTCTCGCTGGGACTGATCCTCGGGGGAGCGCTGGGAAACCTGACCGATCGCGTCTTTCGCGGTGAAGGAGTCCTCGATGGCGCAGTAGTCGATTGGATCGATTGGTGGTTCATCCCGACCTTCAACATCGCAGACGCCTCGCTGAACGTCGGCGTTGCGATTCTCCTGCTCGCTACCTTGTTCGGAGGCTCGTCAGATGAGTGAGCGCGCAACTGTGACAGTCAGCGAAGAACTTGCGGGTGTGCGTCTCGACCGAGCCCTCGCAGTGCTCGCCGGATTGAGCCGGGCCCAGTCGCGGCAAATGATCGACAGCGGCGAGGTGATTGTTGCCGGCTCGGTTGCGACGAAGTCGACGGTGGCGGCAGAGGGAGCGCTCATCAAGTACCCACTGCCCGAGCCCGCAGCTGTGTTCGTCCCAGAGGATGTCGACTTTGTAGAGGCGCTCAAGCTCGATGAAGTCATCGTCGTCAACAAGCCGGCGGGTTTGGTCGTGCACCCCGGTTCAGGCAATACCACAGGAACTCTGGCGCACGGACTTGCCTACCGGTATCCCGAGCTGAACGCGCTCGGCGAAGAGTACCGCTGGGGCCTTGTCCATCGGCTGGATCGTGACACTTCTGGGCTGCTGCTGGTGGCTCGCTCCGCCGCAATGCACGCGTACCTTCAAGCGCAGTTGAAGGTACGAGCGATCGGCCGCACGTATGAGGCCCTCGTGTCCGGCCACTTGGCCGCGGCCACCGGCACAATCGATGCACCGGTCGGGCGCGATCCGATTCGAGCTACTCGCATGGCTGTCGTGCAGGACGGCCGACCGGCGCGGACTCACTACCGGCGGCTGGCGGAGTGGGAGGAGTGCAGCCGGGTCGAGGTGGATCTGGAGACCGGTCGCACCCACCAGATACGCGTCCACTTCGCTTCGATCGGCCATGGGTTGGTTGGAGACGCGATGTACGGTGATACCACGATCACGATCGGCAATCCGGGCCGGGTATGGCTTCACGCCAAGAGGCTGCGGTTTTCGCTGCCGGACGGCGGCGCCCATGACGTGGCCGCCGACCTCCCTTCCGATCTGATCGCTTCACTCAATGAACTCGGTGAATCGACAGCCGATCCGTCCTAAACCCCAGGCAGCGGGCACGACGGTCCGGGTATTGTTGGAGTCGAAAGCGGAGGGTGGTTAATGCCTGGTCACTACGAACGGTTGTCGTACCTCGACAACTCATTCCTGGCACTCGAGTCGCGGTCAACTCATATGCACGTGGCCGGAATCACGCTGTTCGCAGCCGGGCCGCTGCGTGGTGAGAGCGGGGGCATCGACACCGATCGGATTCGACGACTGGTCGAGTCCAAGCTCCAGATGATTCCCCGGTATCGACAACGGTTGGCCAGGGTGCCCATCGAGAAACACCCCGTATGGGTCGACGACGAGCACTTCAGCATCGAATATCACGTCCGCCACTACAGCTTGCCCCGCCCGGGCACATTCGACCAGCTTCGTTCGCTGGTGGGCCTCATCATGTCGCAGCAACTGGATCGGTCTAAACCGTTGTGGGAGCTGAACGTCGTTGAAGGTCTCGAAGATGACAAGTTTGCGATCATGTCGAAGATGCACCACTGCATGATCGATGGTATCTCGGGCGTCGATTTGATGGCTGTGCTGCTCAACCTCGCTCCCTCCAATGAGATTTCCGAACCGGTCCCGTATGTGGCCCGTCCCGAACCGTCAGGAAGCGAACTTCTCGTGCGAGAGACTGCCCGACGCACCGGGCGCGCCCTCCGTGCGATGAGTTCGGTCCGGCAACTCACGGATGATGCCAGCGAGATCGTGCGCGATGGTCTCCATCGCACGCGGGCCGCCGGGTACTCGCTTGCTTCGGGATGGTTGACAACGGCGTCGGACACACCGATCAACGGCGTCGTCGGTCCCAACCGGTTGTTTGGCACGCTGGTGACACCGCTCTCTGAGGTCAAAGACATCAAGAACGCGCTTGGTGGAAGCGTCAACGATGTGGTGTTGGCAACCGTCGCCGGAGGGGTGCGCCGGTTCCTCATCGAAGAGCGGGAGTATGACGTTGATGGTCTCGACTTCCGGGCAATGGCCCCTGTCTCGGTGCGGAGCCACGACCAGAGGGGAACCCTCGGCAACCAGGTAGCGATGTGGCTGGTCTCGCTTCCGATCACGGAGCCCGATCCAGTGCAGCGTCTCGAAAAAGTCAAGAAGGCGACGGCCCATCTCAAGGAGACGAATCAGGCGCTCGGAGCTGCAACGCTGGTGCGTCTTTCTGCAGGAGCCCCGGCGACGCTGGTCTCGATGGCCAGCCGTCTGGCCGCAGGGGTGCGTCCCTTCAACATGACGGTGACCAATGTGCCCGGGCCACAATTTCCCCTCTATCTCCTCGAATCGCCGATGGTTGCCTCGTACGCCCTCGTTCCGCTGTGGCAATCCCACGGTGTTGGGGTCGCCCTGTTCTCGTACAACGGGGCAGTGCATTGGGGATTCAACGCCGATTACGACATCGTGCCGGATGTCGATGCCTTTGCGGCGAGGATGAGCGAGGCGTTTGCCGAGCTACACGGAGCCGCTCTGACCGCAGCGCCAATCGAAGCGCCGCGACCCAAGAAGCGTCCTCCGCTCGGGAAGACGGCAGCCAAGAAGCCCGCAGCCAAGAAGCCCGCAGCCAAGAAGCCCGCAGCCAAGAAG
>CBDUNF010000073.1:0-14444 GCA_965368515.1 uncultured bacterium | reverse complement strand
TGAAGTCGCTCCGGTTCGGTTTCACCGAGTACTGGACAGAGTTCATCGTGCCTCGTGACAGCGATGCCAATGACATCTTCGACTTCGCCGGCGCAACGTGGGCATATCCGGACGCAACCTCGACTTCGGGCTTCTTGGTGCCATCCGGCATCTTCCAGAAGGCTGGAATCAAGGTCGGCGAGTCCTTTGAGGCTGGCGGTCACTCGGCCGTCGTCCGGGCGGTCTACAACGGTGAAGCCGATTTCGGAACTGTGTTCTACAGCCCGCAGATCGATGCCGATCGCAACGTAATCTGGGACGGCACGCCGGAAGGCGCCGACGTCTCCGAAGAAGCTGTCGAAACGTGCGCTCTCGACGCCGACGGTGAGATCGAATGCTCCGGTGAGTATCCCCGTGATGCCCGACGCAACATCAGGGAAGAGAACCCGGACGTCATCCAGAAGGTGAAGATCGTGACTCTGTCCGACCCGATCCCGAACGATGGCATGGCCTTTGGCCCCGAGTTCCCCGAAGACCTCAAGACGCAGATCGTCGATGCAATGATTGCATTCGCCGACAGCGATCCTGACACTTTTGCGACTGCGTTCGACGCATACAGCTGGAGCGGTGTTGCCCCGACGAACGACTCTGAGTTCGATTCGATCCGTGCATTGCTGCAGGCTCTCGGGTTCTCACTCGCAGACTTCTAGCCAATCCACAGCTCGGCATTAGCCGGGCATGTCAGAACCGCTGATACGGGCGGGGCGAATGCCCCGCCCGTATCGCTTTTTTGGGCTGCAATAGCTTGAATAGACCGAACGCGTGAGGAAGGTCGTTTGTGCTCAAGGTTGAACACCTGACCAAGGTCTATGAAGGGGGCACCCTCGCCCTCGAAGATGTGTCCTTCGAAGTGAAGGAAGGGGAGTTCCTGGCTGTCATCGGTCTGAGCGGCTCCGGGAAATCAACTCTATTGCGGTGTATCAATAGGCTCATCGAGCCAACCGAAGGTCGCATCACCTGGAACGGGGTGGACATCACCGGGGCATCGCAGGAAGACCTGCGCCGTATTCGGCGCCGGATCGGGATGGTGTTCCAGCATTTCAATCTGGTCAACCGCTCCAAGGTCACGACCAACGTCCTTTCTGGCAGGCTTGGCTACACCAATCCCGCGTATTCGCTGATCAACCGCTTCGCCAAGGACGACCATGCCCGAGCCCAGGCGCAATTGGAGCGAGTAGGACTGACCGATCGTGACGAGCACCGTGCCGATGCCTTGAGCGGCGGCCAGCAGCAGCGGGTTGGCATCGCTCGAGCGATGATTCAAGAGCCCGAAATGATCCTCGCCGACGAACCGGTCGCCAGCCTCGACCCGGTGTTGGCCCACTCCATCATGCAGTACCTCGAACAGATCAACCAGGAGGACGGCGTCACGGTGTTGTGCAGCCTGCACTTCCTTGACCTGGTCGAAAAGTACTCGCAGCGCGTCATTGCGCTGAACGATGGCCGCCTTGTTTTTGAGGGGACGGCCAAGGAGCTCGACGACGAACGCTTCAAGGACATCTACGGACGGGAGGCCGAGCGCATTGGCTGACAAGAAACGCAATCCCCGGCGCCGCCTGTGGATCATTCTCGCATTGATCGGGTCCTTCCTCCTCTACGGATATGCAGTACAGGAGACCGATGTCGATCTTGCCGAAGTCCAGAGCGAAACTCGGCGGGCCAGCCTGGTACGCATCATGCGCAACCTGGCTCAGCCAAACCTGATCACCTTCGACGACGCAGAGGTCGTCATTTCAGCCGACGTCCTGATTCCGTGTCCTCCCAGCGGTGTTGGCCCTGAAGCGGACACGTCTGGTCCCGCCTATATCGTGGTCGAGCCATCGTGTGCTGACCCTGGCGACACCGTGACCATCACCGGAGTTGGTTTTGAAGCTGAGTCACGAGGCAACACGACGTTCCGGCCGGATTCGGAATTCAACGTAACGAGACAGTTGGAGGCGTTCACTCCCGACAGTGACGGCAACTTCACGATCACAGCAACAATCCCCGACCGAACATCCGAGAAGCCGCAGCAGATCGAAGCTACCACCCGGGTCCAGGTCGGCTCGTGGCTAAACCGCGAGGTGGTCTGGACAGACCTCAACACCAACGGGATTCGGGACGACCAACACATGCCGGAGAGCGGCACGCTGGTGATGGAAGTCCCGGCGCTGCTGCAGAACCCCGGGGCTGGCCTTGTCCTCGTTCGCAACAACGAACCTGTTCAGACATTGGCGCTTGGTGAAGACTTTGTAGCGAACAGCACGCCCGCCGAAGGCATCAGCATGTCGGCGGGCATTCTCGAAGAGTCGAAGTTCGTCATTGAAAGCGTCGATCCAGAAGGCACGATCACGCTCACCGGACCTGGCGGCGACAGCCTGTACGGGTATGAAGTGCTGTTCTTCGACCCGGACAACGGCCAGCGCGTCGCCACCCACTCGGCCGCCGATGAGTTCGCCCACTCGCCCCGAATCTCGGACAACGCCAAGGACACCTGGGACAAGATCCTCGAGACCGTTTTCATGGCGTTCTTGGCCACGACTCTTGGTCTCCTGATCGCACTCCCGATGTCCTTCCTGGCGGCCCGCAACCTGATGAAAGACATTCGGACCACCGTCACGAACCTGTCTCTCAATCTGCTGGCCATACCAATCGGCGGACTGATCGGCCTCTATCTGACACGCTGGGCCAGAACCTGGACCAGCAACCTGGACAACGACTGGCTCAGGTTTGTGCTGGTGATGTTGATACCGATAGGTTTGCTGTACGCGCTTCGGGCGATCCTCAAGGAGGAGGACGCAGAAGCGCCCACGAGTCGCGAGAGAACACTGCAGACCGCGGTATTCATTGCCGCCGGGTTTGTGGTGGCAATCTGGGGATTCATCCTCGCCGCGCTGCTCGAGAACGTCGGCACGTCGATGGGTTGGGGCTTCATTGGCAACTTCATCGCCATCATCGGCGAGGTCATCCGCCTCCTCCTGCCGGTCTTTGCGATCATGGGTGCAATCGGGATGATGATGAACTTCGGCTCCAAGCTGGGCTTCGCCCTCAACGACCGCCTGGACGGGGCAGCTCTGCGGATAGTCAATCTGCCGTTGGCCGCAGTTGCCGGAGCCATCATCGCCATGATGCTTGGCGCGATCATCGACTGGTTCTATCAGTTCGAGAATCTGTGGACCAGCAGATGGATCCCCGCCATCATCGGTGCGTTGATCGGCATCTACCTAGCTGCAAGGGTCAAGAAGTCCGAAGGTGTCGGTGTCGGCATGATCATCTACTACATGTCGAGAACGCTGTTCAATACGCTGCGTTCGATCGAGCCTCTCGTCATGGTCATCGTCTTCGTCGTTTGGGTCGGCTTTGGACCATTTGCAGGTTCGCTGGCTTTGTCGCTACACACCGCGGCTGCGCTGTCCAAGCTCTACTCGGAGCAGGTGGAGAGCGTGATGCAGGGCCCGATCGAGGCGGTTCGAGCGACCGGTGCCACGAGGATGCAGACGATCATCTACGGCGTCGTGCCGCAGATCGTTCCGCCGTATCTGTCGTTCACGATGTATCGCTGGGACATCAACGTGCGCATGTCGACCATCATCGGTTTCGCCGGTGGTGGCGGTATCGGCTTCCTACTCCAGCAGAACATCAACCTGCTTCAGTACAAGGACGCAGCGGCGCAGATGCTCGCCATCGCCATCGTGGTCGCCACAATGGACTGGATCAGCGCCCGACTGCGCGAGCGCCTCGTCTAAGGGGCTGAATGAGCAAGTTCGTTCGTAGAACGCGCGAGGACAGCGAGCGTCTCGAAGCTGAGACGCTCGCCCCTGCGGCTACTCGGTCCGCCGACTCACGTGGCCGGCGATTGCCCGAGTTGGACGACGCCTACCGCACGGTGTTCCAGCGCGACCGCGATCGCATCGTTCACTCCAAGGCCTTCCGCAGGTTGAAGCACAAGACCCAGGTGTTCATCAACCCGGAGGGTGACCACTACGTCACTCGTCTCACCCACACTCTCCAAGTAACGCAGATCGGGCGGTCCATCGCTCGCAATCTATCGCTGAATGAAGACCTGGCAGAGGCGATCTGCTTGGCGCACGACGTCGGCCACTCCCCCTTCGGACACACCGGAGAGGATGCCCTCAGCGAGTTCGTTGCGGATGAATGGCTGCACTCGGCCCAAGGCGTGCGAATCTTCGAGGTTCTCGAACCGGCCAACCTCAGCTGGGAAGTCCTCGATGGCGTACGTGCCCATTCATGGAAGATAAGGCAGGCGCCGGCAACGCCCGAGGGCTTCGTTTGCCGGTTCGCCGACCGCATTGCCTATCTCACCCACGATGTAGATGATGCGATGCGGGCCGGGGTCATCAAGCGAAGCGACCTACCCTCCGCAGCCCTGGCCAGGTTCGGAGAGCCCGGCGGCGAGTGGGTCGCATCCATGATCAGGGCGGTCACCGATGAGTCGCTAGTCCGCGATGCATTGGTGATGGACGACGAATCGCTCGAGGTCATGAACGAACTGCGCGATTTCATGTTCCGGAACGTCTACCTCCGGGCCGGCACAGAAGGGCAGCGCCGGACCGTAATGGGAATCGTGCGTGACTTGGTGAACTACTTCGTCGACCATTCCGGCGAGATCCCGGACTCCTATCGCCACACCGAAGCCGACACCCTGACTCAGGTGATCGACTACGTGGCCGGCATGACCGACCGATACGCCATCAGCGTCCACGACGAGCTGTACCGCCCGCGCCTCTTCTAGAACAGCGCACGCTCCCCGCCCTCAAGCAAACCGGGTCATGCGATACTGTGGCAATGGGTAAGCCAACTGGGTTCAGCTATACGCAGCGCAAGAACGGCGAGATTGTGATCACGCATCACGGCCGAAACGCAACCGTACTCCGCGGGCGGAAGGCCGAAGCGTTCCTGGCCAAGGTGGCCGATGGCAACGGTCAGGAACTGATGGCCCGGGCAACCGGCAACTACAAGCGTGGCAACGAGAGGCGCTAGCTCAACCTACCGGCTGGCGGATGATCGTCTTCAGTTTCGCCGGGTCGGCTTTGCGGGGATCGCCCAAGTAGATCTCGTGATGCAGACCACGCAGCGACAATCCCTCGCCGGCGATGAAGTCGTGCAACAGCTCAATGGTCGGCGCCTCAGCCGAATACGGACCGATGTGCATCACCTGAGCCGCCCTTCCCTCTTCAAAGATCTCGAAGCGAACCCGGTCACCGGCCACCAGGCCCTTCTTGGCGGTGACCGCGGGCAGCACCTCCGCTGCCATTTCGCTGTCGGCGAGGTCAGGGAGGCCGATCATCATGGTCCACAGCCATTCGTCTTTGCGATCACCGCGAAACGCCTCCATGTCGTCGGCCCACCACAGTCCCTCCAGAGGCAAAACGGTGTAGCCATCACCGGTAGCCTTCTTGATGACCGCTCGGATCCCGTAGGCCAACGGGTAGAGGGCCTCCACCGCGTCCATGTACTCGGCAGACGTCCCCGGGTTGCCTCGCCCATCAATCATCAGAAACGGGCGCGCCGGCACCGTGACCAGGGCCGGCTTTCCGGCCCTGGCTGTGTACTGATCCTTGTATACCTTCTTGAGATCGATCGATGCCATCGTCATGCCACCGGAATGCGGATCTCGGTGATCGGTCCTGCCGGATCGTCGGGAGCGGTGAGGTAGGCCTCCTGGGGTGGCCCCGACATCTTCAGATCGTGTGCGTCGATCCAGTTCCCCAACGCACCGTAGGCCTGGCCGATGATCTCGTATGAGCCTTGGTGGACTGTCACGGCCATCTGACCCCCGGGGACAACTCGATGGCCGAAACTGCGCCCGCCTGGAGTCTGCGGTGCCGAAGTGACCTCCGGTGATACCGGGTAGGCGACCTCGACATCGAGGTTCTCGGGCTTGAACTCCGGATCGTGAAAGAGCGTAAAACACGGTGCGGCCGGCATGATGCCGGCGGGCATGATGGCGGCGAACCCGTCAGCGATCATGGTGCCGACATGCTTTGGCTGCGGTGCAATCTCGCGCAACGACACCACATGGAGCGGCTCGAGTTCCTTGAGGACGATTTCATAATCTGGCATGTTTCCTTCTCCTTCGATTAGGCGGAGACGGTTCTCGACTCTGGCCAGCCGCGCCTGCTGCTCTGCAACTGCCTGACTCATCTCGGCTCGCTTGAGTCGCAGCATTCCGCGTAGCTCCACAGCCGACAACTCGTCGTTGAGGATCGAGCCGATCTCGTCGAGGGACAGACCGAGATCCTTCAGCGCCAAGATGCGATTGAGTCTGGGCAGCTGCGTCGCTTCGTAATATCGATAGCCGCTTCCGGGATCGATCTGCACCGGGGGGAGCAAGCCGAGATCGCTGTAGTAGCGCAGTGCCGAAACCGGCACACGACAAATCTTGGAGAACTCACCTATCCGGTACACAACCACCTCCGCTGTTGTACGTGTTGTGAAGGCCTTCTCAGCCAGTATGGAGTCTCGACCAGCTTGAGAGTCAAGGATGTTCTTCGGCGGCTAGCCGACGTCCTCACCACCATGCCCGCGACGAGGGGCTCGCGCATGTTTGGCCACGACATCGATAAAGCCAAGCAGAATCCCAATCCCGATGAGGACAAATATCACCGTGAAGAGCCGGCTACCCGTCGTAGTCGGGCTCAGGTCGCCATATCCCACGGTGGTGAGGGTCATCACAGTGAAATAGAGCGAGTCAACAAGCGACCAACCTTCGATCCTCGAATAGAAGACGGTGCCAGTGCAGATCACGACTGCCGCCCCCGTGACCAGGGCGCGGGTCTGCGGATCACGAAAAGCCGCAGCGACCGAGCGGGCAAAGCGCACGACAAACCCCCAGAAGATGACCATCGGGAAAGGCTACCAACGCAAGTGTCAGTGGTGCGGCACCCATTCGACCGCGCCATCTAGTATCACCCAGCGATGCGCCGAACTACCGTTGTGCTGACTGTCATCGTCCTGGCTTTGCTTACAAGCTGCTCCACCAAACGAACCCCGCAGGCGTCCGAGACGACGGCCTCGACAACGACGCTGGGCGAGGTTCTCCTGGCCCCGGCACCAACCACGACAACGACAACCTGGGCACCCAGCGCCGACCCCTGTGCGGATCCGGGAACGTGGTCGGTGTGTGAGCCCGAGGGGTACGAGGGTCGGCCCTACGACGTATACGTCCCGTCGTCCTACGACTCCGCCGCAGCCATCCCTGTCGTCATTGCGATACACGGCGGAGGGGGGAAAGCGGAGTCCGCGATTACGACCACGTGCGTCGACGCCGACCGCTCCTCGCCCTCATGCCTCCACAACATCGCAGAACGAGAGGGATTCGTCGTCGCCTATCCGAACGGGTCGGGTTTCGGGCTGCTGCCAAACCTGAAGACGTGGAATGCCGGCGGCGGCACCGACGGGTACAACTGTGTGTCGGGTCAGGCATGCGAGCGCGATGTCGACGACATCGCCTACTTCACCGCCGTTCTTGACCACCTCGAGTCGTGGCTGCATGTCGATACCGGAATGGTGTACGCCACCGGTCTCTCCAATGGCGCCGCCATGGCACATCGACTTGCCTGCGAGATCTCAGATCGAATCACGGCGATCGCCGCGGTTGGCGGGACGAATCAGTTCGCCGCCGTAGAACCATGCGATCTGATATTCCCTGTGGCCATCATGCAGATCCACGGCACCGAAGACCCCTGCTGGACGTATTCAACGTCGGACGCCGCATGCGCCGACCGTAGCGGCGGCGTCAAGCTGGGTGTCGACGAAAGCACCGCTGGTTGGGTACAACGGCTCAGCTGCGACCCGGAACCGACGGTGGTAGACCTGCCCGACGTCATCGACGACGACACAACAACAACACGGACCGTTTGGGCGGGATGTGCCGACAACACGACTGAGGTGCATCTGATGGCAGTGGAAGGGGGCGGCCACACCTGGCCCGGCGGGGACGCCTACCTGACCGAGAACATCGTTGGTCGGGCGACCTCGGACTGGGACTCCGCGCTGATCTGGGAGTTCTTCTCCGGATTCCGCCGCAACTGAGGCATACGTGTCGTATTCTGACCGAAATCAAAGAGGAGACATTCGTGGGAGCCGCACTTCTATTCATCCACATCGTTGCAGCCGGAACCTGGCTTGGCGGCAACGTCACGCAGTTGCTCGTCAACGCAAACATGCAGAGAACGGGAGGGGAATCAGCAGCCGCATGGATGCGCCAGACCGTCCGCATGGGAAGGCTTCTCTACACACCCGCAGCCATCGTCCTTCTCCTCACCGGTATCTGGATGGTCGTTCGAGAGAGCGTCTACGACTTCGAGCAGTTCTTTGTAGCGGTTGGCGTTCTGATGGTCATCGTCGGCGCCGTCCTCGGAATGCGTGTGTATGGCCCCGGAGGCAAGCAAGCAGCCGGCTTGCACGCAAGCGGTGACGAGTCCGCCGCCACCAAGGTGAACAGCCGCCTTTCCATGTGGGTCATGATCGACACGGCCGCCCTCCTCTTTACGATCTACGCAATGGTGAAGCGACTCGGGATCTAGCCGGAGATACTGCCCAGCAGTATGAAGAGGAGCACGTTGAAGATGCTCCACACGACACACATCACGACGTAACGACGAAGCCAGACTGCCCAACTCGTTGCGAAGTAAGCGAGTCGAGATCCAACGATGTACCAGAGGGGCAGGGACGTGGCTAGAGCCGACGTCACAATCAGGAGGCGCCCGGCCTCGATGAAGTCGACGGTGAACACCCAGGCGGTGGGTGCCGCGATCAGGAACAGGCCAACTGCCAGAACAGACGCCGCGAGGTCGGCCATGTCACCGACTCGGTCGAACCCGACGCTCAGGGCCCCAACAGCCAACAGCAACGGATAGGCGAGCGCGACTAATCCCCCGATAGACCGAGGGAGACTCCCTCGGCGAGCCGCAAAATCGATGCCTGTCGCCACAGTTGACAGGCTAACCGGCTGTCCGATTTCGGCGAGGCTGATCCAGCGCAACCGGGTACCATCAACGGGAGCTAAGAAGGGACACATCATGGGCGACTTCATCGAGTCGGGGGCAGTAAAGGTCATCGAGGTCATTGGGATCTCCGCTGACGGATTCGAGGCTGCGGTTGACAATGCTGTGGCGAAGGCTTCCGAGAGCATCGCAGGCATAACCGGAGTCGAGGTCCAGAATCTGAGCGCCCGTGTCAACGAGGGCAAGGTCGTCCAGTACCGAGCCAACGTTAAGCTCGCCTTTGCGGTTCGGTAGCCAGAAAGAGGTCGGAAACTGACACAGAGACCAACGCGGCAAGCACGCCTCACCCGCAGCCGCAGCGACCGTATGGTCGGCGGAGTCGCCGGGGGCATGGCCGCCTACACGAACATCGACACTGCGTGGTTGCGAATCGCGTGGCTCGCCCTGCTCTTCTTAGGGCCCGGGCTCATCATCTACATCGTCGCCTGGATAGCGATCCCGGAATCTGATGATGCCGCGCCCCTCCCAGTGCGAGCCGCCAAGGCAGGCGACAACGGCAGACTGATTGTCGGGGGCCTCCTGGTCCTAATCGGTGTCTCTATTCTGGCGAACCGCTACCTACCGTGGATGAAGGACCTGATTCTGCCCGCCGTGCTGATCGCCGTGGGCACCGGTGTCATCATCTACTCGATAAAGAAATGAACAACGACCTCTTCTCGCCGGTCGAGTCCAAGAGATCGATCGCCATCGGACCAGTGGTCTGGGGGTCGATCCTGATCCTGGTTGGAGCCGGCTGGCTGCTGGCTGCTCTCGACATCGCCACGATCCCCTGGCGGGCCGCTCTGGCTGCGGTCCTGATCCTGGTGGGTATCGCTCTAACTGCCACAGCATCACAGGGCCAGGCACCGGAAGGCCTTTTCGCAGCGGGGACGGTTCTTGCGATCGTCCTTGCGTTGCTGAGCACTGCGGGCGCAGCGTTCTCACTTCCCCTCTCGGGCGGTTTCGGTGATCGGTCGATCAGCCCAACCATCGCCACTTTGGAGGGCGAGTATCGGATGGTTGGGGGTGAACTCGACCTGAGCCTGCGGGATGTGACGTTCCCTGAGGGAGAAACGCGGATCGAAGTAGGAGTCACCTTCGGTGTCGCAAACATCCGGGACATCCCCGCAGACGTGGCCGTCTCCGTCGACGCCGCCGTCACTGCAGGCGAGTTGCTCCTACTGGGGTCGCGTTGGGACGGTGTCGGCATCGACGAGAAACTGTCCGATCCCGGGTTCGATGATGCGACCCGACGGCTGGTAATCGAAGTCCGAGTTGGGTTTGGGCAGATCGAGGTGAGCCGATGAATGCTGCACAGCGACGCGGTCTCGTCTCTGGGCTGATCTTCACTGCGCTCGGAGTGATATTCATGCTCGAAGCTTTCGAGGTCTACACGCTGGCGCCGGCGACGCTGTGGCCCGTTCTGTTGATCTCTCTCGGCATCGGCGTTCTTGCCGGCGTCGGCGAATCCGACGACGACCCAGCCGAAGAGTAAAGGCCCTAGGGGACGTCAGCCGCTGCTTTGACGGCTCTGCGATCAACAAGAGTGCCATGGCTGCACACCGCCTGGGGGGCTGCATGAAATCGCAACGCCTCAGCGACCGTTGCACCTTCAAGCACAACGAGATTCGCAACATTGCCAACCGCTATCGAATGTTCTCGCAGGCCGATCGCCCTGGCCGGGTTAATGGTCACGGCGTCGTAGATGAGATCTAGCTCGTCTGTAGACATCATCCACAACAGGTGCGCGCCGAGGAACGCCACCTCGAGCATGTTATTGCGACCAAACGCGTAATAAGCATCGGAGATGTCGTCCTGGCCGAGGCTGACGTTGATGCCGGCAGCAGCAAGTTCGCGGACTCGGGCGTGCAAGGGCCCGGTGTGTGGGTCGGAAACCACAGCTACATCCGCCGCGGCCAGCAGGCTGACGAGCCGCTCGAAGTACGGATCCGGGTACAGCGCCATCGCTCGCGCATGGTGAGCGAGCGCCCGACCTTCCCAGCCGCGACGGAGGGCCTCAGTTGCCATCATCTCCAGCGTGCGTAGGCCGGGATCGCCGGCGTCATCGAGCAGCATCGAAACGGGCGCATCGTTGGCAACCGCGATGTCGAACACGGTCCGGACGTGTTGCTCCATGTCGGATTCCGTGAACTCGATCCAGGGGATGCCGCCGACGACATCGGCCCCGAGTTCCATCGACCGCCGCAACAGCTCGTCAGTGCCGGGTTCGCGGACGATTCCGTCTTGGGCAAACGCAACCACCTGAACGTCGACAAGGCCCGCAAACTCATCGCGAAGGGCGAGCAGCACCTCGACCCCGCGGGTCCCGGCCTTCGAATCAACATCGGCGAGGGCGCGGATATGGGTGTTGCCGTAGTAGGCGGCCATCGCCAACGCACGACGCCCGCCCCGCAGCATCGCGTCTCGATCCTGGGATTCCTTGACCGCCGCGGCAGTTTCGATCGCAGACATGGCCTTGCCCATCCCACTGCCGTGGTAGTCGGCCAGCGCGGCATCGCCGAGTCCCGCAAGCGTGAACACTTTGTCGAGGTGAAGGTGAGTGTTGACGAAGGACTCGGTAACCAGGTTGCCACCGGCATCGACATCATCGGCCCCAAGGGCCGCCCCGGATGGCTCGATCGAGGCAATGATCCCATCGCCAATAACGATGTCGACGAGGTCCGGACGGTGCCGAAGCCGGGCAGAGCCAATAGTGAACGACCGATTCATGCATGCTCCTGATGTCGCTGGAGCGATGTTAGGTCGCCGGTCTGCGGTTTCGTCGTGACCTTCGGCACTAGAGCCGCTCACGCCGACAGCGGGATCATGACCGGTGTAGCTCGCTAGACAGGAGAACCGGTATGCGCGAGGTCGTCTCGATTGCGATCGAACTGGAGGAATCCCCGACCGGCGTTGATGCGACAGGGAATTTCCAGCTCTCGGGGAAAACGTACCGAGCCAGTGCTCACGCCCCAGAGAACCATCGGGATCACCGCGTCGCTCACGACCTGGCCGTGGCCAGGGTGATGCGAGGACTCGAACTCGAGCTCATGGAATGGATCCACGAGCACATCGACCGCTACATCAAAGACGAATAGGTAGCTCGAGCGAATACCCAATCTCGAGAATCCCGCTCCCCGGGAAGTCGGAACGCGACCAGGCCTGGAGTACCCAACCGCGTCTCTCATACATACGTCGTGCGATCAGGTTCCGTTCCAGCACCCAGAGCCGTGCCCGGCAGTGCCCGGCGGCGGTCAGCTCCGATATCGCCCGGTCGTGTAGCTTGCTCCCGATACCCAATCCGCCGTGGTCGGGCACCACGTAGAGCTTGAAAAGAGCACAGTCGGCACGGGTCGGTTCGGACGAATCAGCGCCAAAAACCACAGCGCCGACCGGATCGCCTCCGACGGTGGCCAGCAGAATCGTTCGATCTGGGTGCTCGACCAGAGCGCGCCATTCGGTCTCGAGCTCACCTCGGGTGGGCTTTGGAATGGAGTCAGGGAAGATATGCGCAAACCCGGCCAGTGCGCTCTCGAGCTGCACACCGGCCAGGTCCGGGATGTCAGCGCCGGTCACAGTCCGAACCTGAACTGTGACCTCGCCCGCAGTCATATCAGTGCCTACAGAGGAGCAGGTCCATCGCCCTCATTCGCCTTGCCAAAACTGGACAGTTTCTCCAACGCGGCAGCCTGCGCTTCAGCCAGCTTGGCATTGGTCTGCGGTCCGGCGATCCCATCCGCGGCAATGCCGACCTTCTCTTGGAATGCCTTGAGAGCAGCCTCAGTTTTGGCACCAAAGACGCCATCGGCGCTGCCCGGGCTGAACCCAGCGGCTGCCAAACGCTTCTGCAGCTTGGCTACCTCGTCACCCGACGATCCGGTCTTCAACATGTCAGTTCCTTCGGTGAGCTAAGGCCGGATCGTAGCGGCTCAAATCGAGCGTCAGTTATGGTGACGGCATGAATCGATTGCTCCAGATCGCAGTAGTCCTCACGGTGGTTGCCACGGCCTGCAGCAGCGAAGAACCCGCCCCAACGCTCCCCCCTGAACCGGATGCAGTTCTCGCCGCATCCGCCACCGCCATGGGTGAAGTCGAGTACGTGCGTTTTCGAATCGAGCGCGGCGGTGCCCCGATCTATATCGACCCTCTGGACACCCTCAACTTCTCCATCGCAGAAGGACAGTTTGCCGCCCCGAGCTCAGCAAACGCCGTCGTCACGCTCGCCGTCGGCAACATCAATGCACAGATCGGGGCAATAGCGATCGATGGCGAAACATGGCTCACCAACCCGATAACCGGTGAGTGGGAGGCGGCGCCGGCCGGCTACGATTTCGATCCGGCCACCTTGTTCGACCCACAGTTGGGTTGGCGACCGCTGCTGGCCGAGGGGCTGAGCGACGTGGAGTGGATCGGTGAGGAAGAGCGAAACTCTGAATCCAGATATCACATTCGTGCCGCCGCCGACGAGGATCGTGTCGCCGTCATCCTTGCCGGGCTGATTCGCAAACAAGCGGTCGCCCTCGACATGTGGATCGACCCGGTAAGCGGATACGTGCGCGAGGCGGAACTCTCAACGGTCTACGAGGGTCAAACTAGCGACTGGTTCATCGAGTTCTCCGAATTCGAAGAACCCGTCGACATAACACCACCCGACACCGAGAGTTGACACCATGACCCGGCGAGAGGCATCACCGCGGAGTGTGCTGAGCAACGCCAGCTGCTGCTCGTCCGATTCCGGACATAGCAAGTGACGACACCGGGTCGAGCTTCCTCTGCGACTGCCCGCCAGTCTCCTCGCACTGTTCTGATCGTCGTTGCGTTCGGGATCTTCATCGCGGCCGATGACCTGACGGTGGTCACCACCATGTTGCGCCCGATCATCAACGATCTCGGGATCATCCTCCCCGACGGCATCGACGACGCGGCGTGGATCGTCAATGCCTACCTCATTGCCTACGTCGCCGTCATGCCGTTCATGGGACGGCTCAGCGACGTGTTCGGGAGACGCCGGGTCTACATCGGGGCGCTCACCATGTTCCTTGCCGGTTCGATCATCATTCCCATGACCGACACTCTGGGGCCATTCCTGTTCGGACGAGTGCTCACCGCCATGGGTGGTGGTGCATTGGTTCCGATCGGAATGGCCGCCGTCAGTGACGCCTATTCCGCACGCAAGCGGGCGCGAGCACTGGGCGTGTTGGCCGCGATCGACACGCTGGGCTGGGTGTGGGGACCGCTGTACGGGGCGATGATCATCCGCTTCCTTGCGTGGCGCTGGCAGTTCTACCTCAATATCCCATTGGCGATCCTGGGCATCGTGGCCGCGTGGATGTTCCTCAGCGATGCGTCGGAGCAAGATCGCAAGGCACGAATCGACTGGGTTGGCGCCGGGCTATTGACCGTTGCCCTGGTGGCCCT
>CBDUNF010000072.1:0-14455 GCA_965368515.1 uncultured bacterium | reverse complement strand
GGGTCTCGACGGAACTCACCCGACGCGGATCGGCCACTACGACCGTAACCACCTCGGCGAGGCGTATCAGCTGGCGACCGGTCATCTGGCACCCACACTGGGGGGCGGTCCCGTGAGCACCAGGTCGAATCTCACAGCCGAGCAGGAGGATCTCGTCAACCACGCTGTGAATCTGTTCGACGCCGCCGGTCTGGAGCTACCTGGTATCGACTTTGTCGGGTTCAGTAGCCGCGACGATTGTTTCGGTCGGGACGGAGCCGCGGTCAGCGATGGCCTTCGGACCGAGGTCAGGCTCTGCCTGACCGGCGGCGGGCCAGTAGATGACTGGGTGGCGTTGCATGAGATTGGGCACGCCTGGGATCACGGGACGCTCGATGAGGCAACGCAACAGGAGTTCCTCGAACTCCGAGGGTTGACGGCATGGCGAGAGGGCAACTGGCACGATCGCGGCGCCGAACATGCCGCCGAGATTCTGGTGTGGGGCCTGATCGACCGACCCGTCGTCCCGGGACGCATCCCCGATAACAGCTGTGACGAGTTATTGACGGCCTATCGGACGCTCACCGGGAGTGACCCGCTACACGGCTACACCGACCACTGCGAGGCGTGACGGCAGCAAGCAGAGATGGGGAGGAGGCAGCTGCCTCCTCCCCATTCTGTATCGGCTAATCGTGCATCCGGGACCGACCGCTACGTCTCCGCAAAGTCAACCTTTGCGAAGTGGCATGCCACCGGATGGCCTACATCACGATCAACCAGCTCCGGAGGCTCGACCGTGCAGATCTCCTGTGCCTTCCAACAACGTGTCCGGAACCGACAACCTGATGGCGGGTTGGCAGGGCTCGGAACGTCTCCCTCTAACAGAATGCGTTGCCCGCGCCCGCGTAGGGCGGGATCGGGAATTGGCACGGCCGACAACAGAGCCTCCGTGTACGGGTGAGCAGTGTCGTCATAGACGTCATACTCATTCCCTGTCTCGACGATCTTGCCGAGATACATGACTGCAATCCGATCACAGATGTGACGGACCACAGACAAGTCGTGTGCGATAAACAGATACGAGAGACCAAACTCGTCCTGGATGTCCTCCAACAGGTTCACCACCTGAGCCTGCACCGAAACATCAAGCGCCGAAACCGGCTCATCGCAGATGATGATGCTCGGATTGAGCGCCAACGCTCGCGCCACCCCAACCCGCTGCCGTTGCCCACCAGAGAACTGATGCGGATAGCGGTTGATGTGGTCGGGGTTCAACCCAACGAGTTCCAGCAACTCATGCACCCGGTTGCGACGCTGCGCCTTCGGGACAACGCCGTCGTGGACCTTCCAACCCTCGCCGATGATGTCACCCACCGTCATCCGTGGGTTCAGCGACGCATAGGGATCCTGGAAGATCACCTGGATGTCGCGCCGCAGCTCACGCATTTCCGAACGCGACAGCTCGAAGATGTCTCTCCCCCGGTAGAACGCTTCGCCGCTCGTCGGCTTCTCGAGCCGCAGAATGGTGCGTGCCGTGGTGGTCTTGCCACAGCCAGACTCACCGACCAGACCAAGGGTCTCCCCCTTGTACAGGTCGAAGCTGACATCGTCGACGGCCTTAACGGTCCCGACCTGCTTTCGCAGAATGATCCCGCGTGTGATCGGGAAGTACTTGACCAGGTTGCGAACCGACAGCACAGCTTCGCGGCTATCAAGAGCTGCCATTTTGCACCTCCTTCCAGAAGTGACAGGCTGCAATGCGTCCCTCGGCGACACTGTCCAACTCGGGCACCTCGCGACGACAGATGTCTTGCGCATAGGGGCATCGTGGGTTGAAAGCGCAACCCGTCGGAATGTGCATCAGGTCGGGTGGTGAGCCCTTGATCGGCAGCAACCGCTCGGTGTGGACATCGCTGCGAGGCAACGAGTTCATCAAGCCGATGGTGTACGGGTGCGCAGGCTCGTGATAGACCGGCAGGCTGGGCCCCCGCTCCACCTCGCGCCCGGCGTACATCACCACTACCTCGTCGGCCACCTCGGCGACAACACCGAGGTCGTGCGTGATGAGGACCAGGCCCATCCCGGTCTCTTCCTGCAGATCGCTGAGCAACTGCATGATCTGGGCCTGCACCGTCACATCGAGCGCCGTAGTCGGCTCATCGGCGATGAGGATCTCGGGGTCGAGCGCCAATGACATGGCGATCATCACCCGCTGCCTCATCCCACCGGAGAACTCGTGTGGATACGAGTTCACCCGGTCACGGGCCGACGGGATCTGCACCCGGTCCATCAGCTCCACCGCTTTCTCCCTCGCTTCTTTGCGACTGGAGCCGCGGTGGACGCGGAACATCTCGGCGATCTGCCAACCAACGGGGAAGACAGGGTTGAGCGCCGTCAAAGCGTCTTGGAACACCATGGCGATTCGGTCGCCGCGGACGGCCCGCCGCTCCGCATCGGGCAGCTCAAACAGCTCGATGCCGCGGAACTTGGCGCTGCCGCCGGTGATGAACCCGGGTGGGCTGTCGATGATGCCCATGATGGCCTGGGCGCTCACGCTCTTACCGCTCCCGGACTCGCCGACGATGGCCACCGATTCGCCGCGATCCAGCGTGTAGCTGAGACCATTGACCGCGTTGACTACGCCGGAGTCCATCCGGAATTCCACCTGGAGGTCGTTGACCTCCAGCAGCTTGGCGTTCGGGACCGCCGGGTATCTGCCGACGAACTCGAGGTCGTCAATCGAATAGGTATCCATCAGCGCAACCTCGGGTCTAGGGCATCTCGTAGCGCGTCACCCATGAGGATGAAGCTGAACACCGTCACCGACAAGAAGATGCCGGGGAACAGCAGGAGATGCGGGGCGGTCAGGATTCGGTTCTGCGCCACGCTGATCATCAGACCCCACGAGATCGACGGCAACTGCAACCCAACACCTAGGAAGGAGAGAGCAGCCTCGGCTGAGATGATCACGCCAACCGTGATCGTGGCGTAGACGATCACGGGCGCCATCGAGTTCGGCAGAATGTGTCTGCTGATGATGCGAAAGTCGCCGACACCAAGCGCACGCGCCGAGTCGACGTAATCCATCTCGCGAACCGACAGCACCGCCGATCTAACCAGGCGCAGCATTGTGGGCCATCCCAGGACGATGAGCACGAAGCTCACCTGGAGCAGACCCCGCTCGCTGAAGATCGACCGCAGGATCACGATGCCGCCGAGAATCGTCGGGATCGCAAACCAGATATCGGTGATCCGGGCGATGATGCTGTCGGTAATCCCGCCGTAGTAGCCGGCGATGGAGCCCCCGATAATGGCGATCGCAGTCGCCGACACCGTCACGATGATTCCAATGCTGATCGAGACCCGCGCTCCGTGGATCGTTCTGGCGTAGTAGTCGCATCCTTGGACATCCGTGCCGAACCAATGCTCCCGGCTGGGCCGGAGCAGCGAATCCACCAGATCGCACTTCTGCGGATCTGTACTGGTGAACAGACCCGGAAAGGCGGCCATCGTGATCAGCAAGAGGATCAACAATCCAGATATCACGAACATCGGTCGCTTCCGCAGCAGGCGCCAGGCGTCGCTGTACAGGCCGCCTTCGGCGCCGGTGACCGGCTCTTCGGCGAGCACGTCGTGCTCGAGTGGCGCGGTCCCGCCTTCAAAGCGTGTGTCGTCACTCATAACGAATCCTCGGGTCGAGAACGGCGTAGAGGACGTCGACCAGCAGGTTCGCCACCAGGTATACGACAACCAGGAACGTGACAATCCCTACGACCACCGTGCCTTCCTGACGTTGGACGCCCTCGAAGACGGCCCGGCCGATACCGGGGATGTTGAAGATGGTCTCTGTGATGATCGCCCCACCCATCAGGCCGCCCAGGTCGATGGCAAGAAAGGTGACAACCGGGATCATCGAGTTGCGGAGAGTGTGCAGGCCGACCACACGACGTCGGGACAAGCCCTTGGCGATAGCGGTGCGGACATAGTCTGCGCGCAGGTTCTCCACGAGGCTGGTTCTGGTTAGTCGAGCGATATAGGCCAGCGATACCGAACCGAGGACCATGCCGGGGAGGATGTAGCTCGTCCACCCCTGCTGGACTCCCGACACCGGCAGCCAGCCGAGTTTTACCCCGACTAGTAACTGGGCGATGAAGCCCAGTACGAAGATGGGTATCGCGATCACCACCAGGGTGGACAACAGAACCAGGTTGTCGACGAATCCGCCTTTGCGGACCCCGGCCATGATCCCGGCTGCAATGCCGATCACCACCTCAAAGGCGAACGCAATGAGCGCCAGCCGAATGGTGATCGGAAGACGTTGTTTCATGAGGTCGGAGACAGGTCGGCCGCGGAAGTCCGCACCGAAGTCTCCTTGGAAGACGTTCCCGATGTAGGTCGCGTATTGGACCATCAGCGGTTCGTCCAGGTTGTAGCGGTCTGCCAATTCGGCGCGTACTGACTCGGGCATCACCCGATCACCGGCGAGCGCCCGTATCGGGTCGCCCGGGATCGCCCACACCATCACAAAGATGAGCAGGGTGGCCCCGAAGAACACCGGTATGAATTGCAGCACACGTCGTGCCAAGTAGCGGCCCAAGAGTCCTCCTTCCATTCACCGACGATGTGGCTCATCGGTGGAGCGGAATGCCCCGGGAGTTGGGGGTGACAGGGCACCCCCAACTCATCGAGGCCTTTGCACGAGAGGTCATCCCGTAAGGGAACGGGACGTCTCCCAGGTCGCTATTCGGTTGGTGGATTCAGCTCGGCATAGCCGACAATTCCCGCATAGTGGGAGCTGTTCTGCTGTGCGTTCGCTGGATCGGCGCCGAAGTTCCAGGCATTCACATACGATGCGGCCGTCACCGGCTCACCATTGTGGAATGTCCACCCCGGATTCAGCGTGACGGTCCACGTCAGACCACCGTCGTCCGAGACGATGGACTCGGCGTTGGCGTTGAACGGCTCGTTGGTCTCCGCGTCGTACTGCACCAAACCGGTGAACAGAGCCCGCAGCACCTGAATGCCGTTGGATTCGTTCGTTGTGGTCGGGAACAGATGCTCGGGCTCAGAAACCTGAACCGAGACCAGACCATCGTCGGCGGTGACCTTGGTCACACCGAGATCGCTATACGAGTCGTAGAACACATTGTCCGTGCCCTCGGTGTAGACGAACTGGTTGGTGCGATACCAAACCGGTGCGATCTGCGCCGAGTCACAAAGGACATCCTCGGCCTGCTGATAGAACGGAATCCCGTCTTCGAGCAGACCACTTGCTGCAACTGCCGCCTTGCCCTGAGCAACGAGGTCGTCAAACTCCGGGCTGATCCAGAACGTCGTGTTCGAACCCACCGGGGGCACGTTGTACGAGGCGTACAACGGCTCGAGGAAGTTCAGCGGGGACGGGTAGTCCTGACCCCAACCGAGACGGAATGGACCGGTCGCCTGCGAATCATCAAGAAGCGGCAGGTACTCGGAGAATTCCATCGATTCGAACTTGATGCTCTCGACGCCAAGGGTGTTACGCCACATGTTGGTTACTGCCTCGACCCACTCTTCGTGGCCACCGCCGGTGTTGAACCAAACAGTGATTTCGTCGAGGCCACCGGTCTCGTCCCAGATCTGCTTGGCGAGATCAGGGTTGTGATTCCAGTTCTCACACACATCGGTGCGAGCTCCTGCGAAGATCGGCGGGATGGTCGAGTTCGCTGCAACACGAGTGTTGTTGTAGATCTGCTCGACAATCAAGTCACGATCGATCGCCATCGACAGCGCACGACGGATGTCTTGGGTGTATTCGTCCAAGTAGGACGGGAAACCCATGTAGGTGAACGACGTAGACGACGAAAGACCGTAGCGGTCACCGAACTGGGCTTCGGCCGTTGCGATCTGGTCGGTAGGCAGCGCCGGACCAAGGATGTCCAGGTTGCCTGCCAGCACCTCGTTGTACGCAGTGTTCAGGTCGTCGATGATCGTCCATTCGAGACGCTCCACAGCGGCCGCATCGGGCCCTGCGTAGTCCTCGTATCTGATCAGCGGGACCACTACATCATGTTCCCACGGCCCTTCCATACGGAAAGGCCCGTTGCCTATTGGCATCTCCTCAAATGCCACCGGGTCGTCGTAGGCGACTGATGGCAGCGGATAGAAGGCCGCGTAGGCCAGTTTCAGCGGGAATTCGGGGTCCGCCGCTTCGAACTCAACTGTGAAAGTGAGATCGTCGACGACATTGAGTCCCGGCATCCCTCCGGCGACTGGCTCGGCTCCAGCCGTCGTGTCGGTCGCGCCTGCCGTGGTGGTTGTTGCCCCCGCGGCGGCTGTGGTTGTTGTGTCGGCACCCTCGGTTGTGGTCGGATCGTCCGAACTGTCTCCGCATGCGGCTGCGAAGAGAGCAAAAACGACCAACGCAACCAAAAATGGGCGCGTTCGTCTAGGGAGTGTGTACATACCGTTTGCCTCCGGTCTTTATTCATGCCGGTTGTCCCTTCAACCCGGCAGACTTCCAAACTTAGCGGACGGAATCCGAAGGTGGGAGGCGACGCATGCGAGTATGCGAATTCGCGATTTCCGATCCTAAGGGCACTGCCAGGAGAGGATCGACGGGTCACTGGCTCGCGACCGCACAACTCGCCTCCGCTTCGCCGAAGAATCGCCAGTCGGTGCGACAATGCATGGAGCGTGAAAGGAAAATGAGTGACTACAAGCATCGGTGCGATGATCCGCAGAGACGTCCCTCCCGGCATTGTTGTTGAGCATGCCCTGGCCGTCTGCGATGGATTCGACGAGCTGTGGGTTGTAGAAGATCTGCCGTTTGCGGGCGGGGTCAGCCAGGCAGCCGCTGTACTCGCTGCAACCGAGGGCGTGGCGGTCGGCCACGGCATTGCACCGGCTCCGTTCCGAAACGCGGCGGCGCTGGCGATGGAGTGGGCAACATTGGCGGAGCTGTTCCCCGGCCGGTTCATCGCCGGGATCGGCCACGGTGTTCAGCGCTGGATGGAGCAGGTCGGCGACCGGGTCGCCTCGCCGCTGACCCTCCTCAAGGAAACAACGTTGGCAGTCCGTCGTCTACTTGCCGGTGACCCGATCACCGTCCATGGCCGCTACGTGCAGCTCGACGGTGTGCAGCTCAAGTACCCGCCCACCCAGGTACCAATGGTGCTTGCCGGCGTGACCGGCCCCAAGTCGCTGCTTCTCGCTGGCGCGGTAGCGGACGGCACAGTGCTGCCGGAGGGCCACGGTCCTGCCGAGATCACCAGGGCCCGTCAGCTGACGGACCTCGGCCGCGAGGAAGCAGGCCGCACCGAGCACCACCACCTCACGGTGTTCGCCGGCTTCTACGTCGGCGAAGTCGCTGGCCTTGATGAACCGAACCCTGATGCGCCCCCGGGATGGGATGCGGTTGGCGCAACCGGGGACGAGGTGACAGCCAAGTTGCAGACGCTGATCGAGGCGGGGGCCGACTCGGTTGTGCTGGTGCCGTTTGGCCAGGATGTCACCCAACAGTTGCAGTTGGCTGCCACCGAGATCGTCCCGAATCTGTGGCGACGTTGACCTCTTCCGTGGCTACCCGCTAGCGGGCAGCCGCAACTGGATTGAGGTGAGGCACGCGGCCCGAATGGTCGACAATCAGGTTGATGATCTTGCCCACCGGCGCTGCGACTGCCGCAACCAGGTCATTGCCGAGGTGGAGGTCTGTGATCTCGAGCCCGGCAACTGTCACCGGCGCTACACCGCTGACATCGTATTCAGACATCGCGAAGTCTTCACCGGCAACGAGCCCCTTCGCCAGCGCTTCCTTGCGAGTTCCGAGCTTGCGGAAGGCACGCATCGGGTCATGGGACCGGCCTACGAGTAGCTGCTCGGCTGGTGCCATGGTTCGGGCGACAGATTCAGCATCGGGGATCTCGTCGACAACCGTCGCCACGCTGACACCCAACTGGCTGCGGAACCCCACGGCCAGTACCGCTGTCCACCCGGTGCGGGCGAAACTGAAGCGCAAATCAGTCATGGGCCACAACACCGCGGAATCGCTGCGGTCTCGCCCAACCAGCCGCAGTTCTTGTGGATGACAACTCAAATACTCGGCAAGTCGGAGGCGAAGCCAGTAATACCCGGCCATGCTTTGTGCCGCAGTTGCAGCAGATACACGACCGAGGCCTGGCCACAGCTCGGACACCGATAATAATCCCCTATCGACCTCCAAACCACGCAGATCCGTGGCAAGGACATCGACCGCACGAGAGAACAGAACCACCACTCTCCGTTAGTTCTGCTACGGAGAGTATTCGAGTCGGTGACACCCAGCGACCGTGGCTACCCAGTATTAGTCAGATGTCGTGCTCCCGCGCTACGACACGACGTCGCCGCGACCTCAGCGGCCCGGGAGAGGGCTTGTCTGCCGGGCCAACCGACACCGTATCGATAGTGCAAATAGGCACCGTGGAGCACATCGCCCGCCCCGGTCGTGTCGACAACCTCGACTTCCGGGACGTCGATCGACACCAAGTCTGTGCCATCGGCGACAAGGATTGGATCGGGGCCACGACTGGCGGCGCACAGGTCGGTTCGATACTCGCGCTGCATCAATTGCACGGCATCCTCATCCGACAGCGTCTCCATACCTGGAGGGCGGAACGTTGCAGTCATGATCACGTCGGTAGCCACCGGCAGCAGCTCGGCAAACACCGGACGCCACCGACCGCAATCGAGCACGATCGGGACCGCCGCCGCCACCGCAGCCTCAGCCAGGGAGACCTGTAGATCCGCGTAGTGCCCATCCAGCAAGACCGCATCGACCCCATCGAGGTCAATCAGGTCCGGGGCCGCCCGAACCTCGGACCGTTTGTTGTCGGTGGACAGAATCGTCCGTTCCCCCGTCCCGTCCACCCAAACACTCGCCACCGGGAGGTCAACGCTCGGGTCGTGGTCAACCACCCCAACCGAATAGGCAGCCAGGATGTCACGCACCTGATCTGCAAACGGACCTGTGCCAAACACCGAGTGAACCTCAGCCGAACTCCCCAGGATCGCCGCCGTCACCGCGGCGTTGGCCACGGGGCCACCGACGTCGACGTACGAACTGCTGGCAGTACCCTTCCGCCCCCGCATCGGTATCTCGTCGACGAAGTATGCAAGGTCGTATGTCGTCAGCCCGCCACAGACGAATCTCATTTAGCTGGTCCTCCCATTCGACTGACCTCCGGACCTGTCGGTCCGGCGGAAGTCAGCAACGATATCGGGATTGGCGTCGATCCTGAACCCGGCGAGGCACCTCGTCTGATCGGGTAGCGTGCTCCAAATGCGGTTCCGACTCGCCCTGATCGCCATGACGATCCTCACGACATCCTGCTCCGGCGGTTCGGGCCTGCTCGAGATCACCGACTCCTGGGCTCCGACGAGTCCGCCAAATGCACAGGCGGCCGTCGTCTACCTGACGATCGAGAACGACAGCGGCGCAGATGATCGACTCCTCGACGTGACCAGCTCCAGGTGCGGAACCATCGAGCTTCACGCCACCCAGTTCGACGAGAATCGCATCATGCGGATGCGCCTTGCAGAGCCAGAGCTGCTGGAGATCCCCTCGGGAGAGACCTTGGAGATGGTCCCCGGCGGCCTTCACGTCATGTGCATCGACCTGCCGACACCGTTCAAAGCTGGCGAGGCCGTGGATCTGACGGTCAGTCTCGAGAACGCGGGCGAGATTCAGATCACCACCGTCGTCGAGAATCGCTAACCGGATTCGCGCTGCCGTCGGCGGCCCGGCCCGGTCGCCATCCCCAGCACCAACAGCAACCCCAACCCGGCTAGTTCCAAGAGATGAGCAGACTCCCGCAAGGGCGTGCTGGCACCGTTGCTCAAGTCGATAACCGCCGCTGCGGTCAGAGCAAGGGTGAAGGTCGCCGCAAACGGAACCATGCCGTATGCCCGATCCGGGCGCCAAACGACAAACAGAAATGCAAGGCCGAGTGCGACATCGAATGCGGCCTGGTGCCGTTCCAGATGAATCGCAGAACCGGATCCGGTGGCGAACATGTCGACGATATTCCAGACGATCAGCAGAACCGCTGCCCACGCCAGGGCAAACCGAACCCAGCGATGAGCGGCAAACCGTTCCGGGAGACGAGACACGTCGACCGAAACGACCTCGTCTTCTGCGACAGGTCGGAGCGTCGCCCGGCGAAGACGATGCGCTGCATCCTGCCAACGACGACACGCGGCGCACTCTTCGACATGCAACTCAACATCCGGTGCGACGGGACGATTCCCGTCGATCGCAGCTGAGATGGCGAGACGCGCGACTTCACACTCCATGTCAGTATTGTCGCAGTACTTGGCATCCTGGTTCCCGAGGTGGAAGACTGTACCCATGGATCATGTGACCGTGTTGGCGATGCGCGCCAAGACCGGGGATCGGAAAGCACTCGACGAGTTCGTCGCCGCGACTCTGCCGGACGTGCTCGGCGTCTGCCGCTATCTGGGGCAGCCATCCGATCCTGAGGACTTGGCGCAAGACACCTATACCCGGGCGCTGGGATCCATCCACCGCTTCCGCGGTGACGGCTCGGCTCGTGCCTGGTTGCTCTCGATCGCACGACGCGTGTGTGCAGACGCGACCCGATACGCGATCCGCAGCCGAAACCTAGATCGGCGGTTGGTCGCCGATCTGGTTCACGCCAACCATCACGATGAGACCTGGTTCGAGGTCGACGAATTGCTCTCGGTCCTCGACGATGAGCGGCGCACCGCCTTCGTTCTCACTCAGATGGTCGGGCTTTCCTACGAAGAAGCGGCGGCGACGGTGGGTTGCCCGATCGGGACCATTCGCTCCCGTGTCGCTCGCGCCCGCCAGCAGCTGCTCGCAGACACCAGCCTCGGCCTGGCTGTCGAAGCCTAGATCCACATTTCCCGATTTCTCGGGAACCAAACGGGTGCTTTGTCCGACAACTCTCGTGATACGCATAAATCTGCATATGTGGAGGATCCGTGAGAAGGCTGATACTTTGGCTTACTGCCCTAGGCCTTATCGTTGCCGGCTGTGGTGGCGGCGATGACATGTCGATCGATGGGCAGTGGGCTCGCAACAGCCCGATGCGTGCCGACCGTGGTGCTGTCTATATGAACATCGAGAGCACCGATGGCGACCGACTCCTGTCCGCGTCTGTTGACAGCAGAATCTCTGCCAGTGTCGAGGTCCACGAAACCGTCCCGGTCGAGGGCGAGGAGACCGAGGAGGGCATGGCCATGATGATGATGCAGGAGGTCGAAGCTATCGAACTCCCTGCCGGGCAGACGGTGAGCCTGAAGCCAGGTGGTCTCCACATCATGCTGATCGACATCGCCGCACCACTCGAGATCGGGCAGAAGTTCGACGTGACGCTCGACTTCGAGAACGCCGGCCCGACAGTGGTCGAAGTTGAGGTTCGCGAAGAAGCTCCCGGCTCCTAGAAGTTCAGACCCGTTCCCTACCCATGCGTGTCGGGGCCGCAGCCGCTCCCACAACGGCCGCTGCGGCCCCAAGCGCGCTCAGCAAAACGGTACTGGCGACAAACCGATCTAGCCAGAACGGCAACGATGTCGGCAGTACTGCCGGCCACAGCCAGCCCCAGTGGGCGACTCCCCAGCCGGCCAGTTCGAGGGTGGCGATCAAGAGCAGCGTCCCCTGCTGGCGTGCCACAAAGCCCGACCTACTCCGGCCTACCAATACCGACGCAGAAAGGACCGCAGCAGTAGCGGGTAGCACCCACAGGCTCCATGGGGGAACGGTCTCGGCAGGAACAGATAGGTATGCGATGCCCCCGGTCATGGTGGCGGCGAGGGCCAAGGTCGTCACTAACCCCACGAGGTTGTCGCGGCGCCGCAACGCGCCGTAGGCGATCAGTAGCCCGACGGTGAACCCGAGAGCCACCGGCAGCGACGAGGGAGGCCGCTGCCAAACGGACATGACGGTGACGTCGACCTCAGCACCGTCGACCAGCAACGGCACGACACCCTCGACCACCGTGTCTCCGGGCGCCTTCCCAGGGGGCGGGACCTCGTTCATCCAATGGGTTCGATGGTCGTGCCACGCAAACGAACCATCACCGGCAACAACAACCCACTCCGGCGCCGCCGCAGCATCGGCGTCGGCCGGCATGTCCGTTATGGCGAATCGATCCTCGTTCTGGTACTTGGATGGAGAGAGCCGGTTCTCTTCGACTGTGCCGTCAGGAGCAAAACGCAGGTACGGCTCTCCCGCATAACCGACAACATCGACCGCAGTCCCTGGGTCGACGGTCAGAAGAACGAACGAGTCACCGCCGATGATTTCCAGGGTGATCCCGGGGACAACCGGCTCCATTTCCGTCACCTCGCTGAGGTAGTCCGTCGGGCCGGGGGGATCGGCAAGTGCAGCCGCAACACCGAAAGTCAGCCACAACAACCCGAACACGACGAGAGCGGCGAATCGGCGCATCGTCACTCGGTCACAGTCAGAACGATCTCTCCCGACGGATGAACGGAGCAGGCCCCGATGAACGTGCCCGGGGCGTTGAAGCGCTGACGCAGCGTCTCACCCTTGCCGACATAGAACGGCCCCACAAGATGGCCACGGTCGTCCAGATTGATGAGCTCGAACAACTCACCGACCTCGGCGTTCAGCTCACCCGGCAGGATGTCGAGCACCTCGCCTCGGTCGATCGCTTCACCCGATCCGGCGGGGATCGTATACGAATAGTCGGCGCTCGCGACGGAGTCGTCATCCGCGAGAAGCGGACCTGCGTCGTCTGATCCGCAGGCCGTTGCTAGGAGAGCAAGCGCCACGACGCTGGTAAGAAAGCGCTTCATTGCTGGCTCAGCAGTAGCTTGATGTCCTTGGCAATGATCTCCCAGTCGGTGCCGAACGCCCACGTCACCTGGATTAGGCCGGCATCATCGACGGCGTACAGGTGCGCCGTGTGCAGTACCTCGTACTCGCCCTCCTCAGTTACGGTCACCCCGTAGTCAGCACCAAACGCGTCGGCGGCGTCCCGCAGCGTCGCATCGTCAGTCGCCCGGAGCGCATGCGCATCCGGGACAAACGACTGCACGTACCCGGTAACGATGTCATCGGTGTCCCGCTCGATATCGATGGTCTCCATGGCCACCGTCACCTTGGCGGCATCGTCGCCCATCTCGGCTAGTGCTTTCTTGACATCGGCCAGGGTGGTCGGGCAGACGTCTGGGCAGGCGGTGTAGCCGAAGTAGACAAGAAGCAGCTCGTCGGCCGGGGCCTTCATTACAAATGGGACACCGCCGGCACTGGCATCCGGTAGCGAGACTGCGGCGACAGATGGCAGCGGATCGCGCACAAACCCTGACAACTCCTCCGGCTCGGATGAACAGGAGGTTGCCACCAGGCTGAATAGCGCTATCGCTATGGCCATCTTTCTCATTGCAGCTCCTCGATGTATGCGATGACCGCGTCGACCTCGACCTCGGTGAGACCAGTCACCGGCATACTGATGGTACTTCCGGCCACAACTTCAGCATCCGGATCGACGATTGAACGACGAAGATAATCGATGTCCGCAATAACGGACCCCCCACCTTCGAGCTCTACGACCGATCCGAGTAGCCCTTGCCAAGACGGGCCGACATCGCCGGCACCGTCTTCCCCGTGACAGGCAGCGCAGCCGCGGGTCAACACAACCTCACGACCACTCGCAGCTAGCTCGGAGAGCTCCAATTCGGGCTCCGACCCGCCGCAGGCGCCCACAACAAAGGCGGCGACGATCACAGCGCAGGTAGTCCTTCTCATCCGTTTCACGACTACATGGTCGCACAACTGCGACCGTTGGTTCCCGCAGACATCACGGCAACGAATCAGCGCGGTGGATGAAAGCGGCCATCTGGCCCCTGGTCACGACCGCGAAGGGGCAGTACCGGTCGTTGACCGGCGGATTGCATCCCCGAGTCACATCGACCGCCGCGAGCCGACCGATTGCATCTTCGAACTGCGACCCATCGTCATCGATAAACGGATCCCCGCCCGCCGGCGGAAGATCAAACGCACGCACCAGAAAAGCTGCCATTTGCTGTCTTGTCACGTGTTGATCGGGACAGAATCGGTTGTTGTCGGGCGGGTTGCAGCCCTTGGTGATGCCGGCTGCTGCGAGGCGGTCGATGTCGTCGACGAAGACAGACCCGGAAGTGTCGACGAATCGGCCGGCAACGCCCGGCGGCAGGTCTAGGTAGCGGTTGAGGAACGCCGCCATCTCGGCTCGTGTTATGGAATCGTTTGGACAGAAGCGATCATTGACCGGTGGGTTGCACCCCCTGGTCACGCCGGTCGCAGCCAGCCATTCGATATCCGACTCAAATGGACTGCCATCATCGTCGACGAATCCAACTGCGCCGCCGGGAATCAGAGCATTCAGCAGACCGGTGCGCCATGCGTCTGCGTCGCGGTCATAAAGCCCGAACCCGGCTCCGAACTCCCAATAGGACCAGGCGAAACCACGCA
>CBDUNF010000071.1:0-14673 GCA_965368515.1 uncultured bacterium | reverse complement strand
CCTCTCCGACTTCTCGATGGAGACTGTGCCGACGAGAATCGGCTGACCGGCCTGGTTTCGTTCGATGATGTCCTCCACCAGCGCATCGAACTTGGCATCCTCGTCGACGTATACGACGTCGCCCTGATCGAGGCGCGCAATGGGACGGTTGGTGGGGACTTCTACAACCTCGAGTTTGTAAATCTCGAAGAACTCGCCGGCCTCGGTGATGGCGGTACCGGTCATGCCGGCAAGCTTGTCATACAGGCGGAAGAAGTTCTGAAGGGTGATCGTGGCGAGGGTCTGATTCTCCTCTTTGATCTTCACACCCTCTTTGGCTTCGATGCCTTGATGGAGACCCTCGGAATAGCGACGCCCGTCGAGGACGCGCCCGGTGAACTCATCGACGATCTTGATCTCGCCGCCCCTGACCATGTAGTCAACATCTCGCTCGTAGAGCTCTTTCGACTTCAGAGCTACATCCAGGTGATGGATCATGTCAACGTTTGCGAAGTCGTACATGTTCTCGACGCCGAGGATCTGCTCGACCTTTTGGACGCCTTCTTCGGTGGTGATCACCTGACGCTTCTTCTCATCGACCTCGTAGTGGATGTCGCGATGCAATGAGTTGGCAATCCGAGCGAAGTCGCGATACCACTTACCGGTTTCGCCAACACGGCCCGAGATGATCAGCGGGGTCCGCGCCTCATCGATCAGGATCGAGTCGACCTCATCAACTATTGCGTAGGCGTGTCCGCGTTGAACCATGTCCTGGGGGTTCATCGTCATGTTGTCGCGGAGGTAGTCGAAACCGAACTCGTTGTTCGTGCCGTAGGTGATGTCCGCCGCATAAGCGGGTCGTCGCTCCGCGGGAGTCATGTCGGACTGGATCAGGCCTACCTCGAGCCCGAGGAAGCGGTGGATGGCACCCATCCATTGCGAGTCACGACTCGCCAGGTAGTCATTTACCGTGACCATGTGGACGCCGCCACCGCCAAGGGCATTGAGATAGGCCGGCATCGCGGACACGAGTGTCTTTCCCTCACCAGTCCGCATCTCAGCGATCATGCCGCGGGCGAGCGCCCCGGCGCCGACGATCTGGACGTCGTAGGGCCGCTGACCCAGTACACGTTTGGCAGCCTCGCGCACTGTTGCGAAGGCCTCGGCTTCGATGTCGTCAAGTGTTTCGCCGTCGATAACTCGCTGCCGGAACTCATCGGTCTTGGCACGAAGCTGATCGTCGGTGAGTCCTTCAAAGTCGGGCTCTAGCGAATTGACCAGCTCGGCCAGCTTCTCGAGTTCCTTCAGACGCTTGCCTTCACCGGCGCGAAGGATTTTGCTGAAGATTGCCATGAGAAAAACATTCTAGGAGGAGGAATA
Organism: uncultured bacterium; assembly: GCA_965368515.1. GTDB lineage: Bacteria > Actinomycetota > Acidimicrobiia > Spongiisociales > UBA5794 > JAAETI01. The sequence continues at coordinate 13,314 of CBDUNF010000071.1, read as the reverse complement.
GGTATAGGTAGCGGGCGATACAATCGCCCTGGGGTTCGATGCTATCGAACTCCACCACGGCCAGCCAGATGCCGGCGTTCAACGAAGGCCGACGTGTGGCGAAGCCAAACTCGACCCTGTCTCGAAGAGACAGGCTCAGTCAAGGGTGATGAACTCTTCGCGCAGGGCGTACAGAACGGCCTCGTTGCGAGAGTGAAGGCCCAGTTTGTCGAGAATATTCCGGATGTGGTTCTTGACGGTGTTCTCTGAAATGTAGAGCCGCTCCCCGATTTCTCGGCTTGTCAGTCCACGAGCGACGAGCTGCAGCACTTCGATCTCACGACCTGTGAGGGTCGGCTTGCGTGACTTGAACAGCTCTTGATGCCGCAACAGCTGTCGGAGCACATCAACCATCTTCCCAGCCATCTTTGGCGAGAAGGCACCGCCGCCCTCAGCGACAGCTCTGATCAGGTCGACCAGATGGGCGAACGGCATGTCCTTGACGATGTAGCCACGAGCACCGGACTTGATCGCAGAGATCATGTCCTCTTCGGATTCGCTTCCGGTGAGCAGGATGACCTGCGAGTTCTCCGAAACGGCAACGATCTTGCCAACGACGTCTAGGCCGGAGAGCCCCGGCATCAGTACGTCGAGCAGGACCAGGTCCGGTTGGAGGCTCTCGGCCTGAGTAACGGCGTCTTCGGCGTTGCCCGCCTCGCCGACGACCTCAAAGCCAGCCTCGTTTAGGGCCGAAGTAATCCCGGCCCTAAACAGGGGAACATCATCAACAACAAGCAATCGTGTCATTCGGGCTCGATCAGTCCTAGGTTGCCATCGTCACGGTGGTAGAGGACGCAGTACTTGCCGCTCTCAGCGTCAAGAAAGAAGAAGAAGTCGTGTCCGAGCATCTCCATCTGCAATCCAGCTTCCTCCGGTGTCATGGGCCGCATCGCAAAGCGTTTTGTCCTTACGATTGATAGCGGCCCGTCTTGTTCGTCTTCATCGGACTCCAACGGGGCCTCATTGAGGACTTTGTTCTCGCGCTTGCGAGAGCGCTGAATCAACCGTTCCTTGAGCCGCCGCAGCTGACGTTCGAATTTGCCGCTGGCAAGATCGACTGCAGACATAGCGTCAGGCGCGAGCGACTCGACGCGCACGGTGTGGCCGGCGGTGTGCGACGTGATCTCAACTTAGTACCGCTCTCCGGCCGACCTCGGGTTTCGATTCTCCGAGATCTCCACATCGGCCGCCGAACCGTCATCAAAGATGCGGCCGGCGTGCTCGATTTTGTCGACGGCGACGCTGGCTACGTCCTCGGCGACCCGCATGTTCTTACCGTGTACGCGTACGTCCACCTTGGCTCCTTTCGAGAGGGCGAACAGACAAAACAATCGAAGAAATCAGGGCCATCCCCCGACCCTCGGCACCACCGGGTCGATAGGGATTTCTGCTGAGTGCTCTTGGCACACTGTCTCCGCGGTAGTCGCGAGCCCTTTTCGCAATCCTACTCAAACCATCGGCTATCCGCCTGCGTTGCTGTAAGAGCCGTCCTGACGCCGAGAACGGCGCCGGCTGCAGCCAGTGTTGCCCCGGTCGTCAAGACGTCATCGACCATCACCCCCCCGTCGGGGACGTTGCGGATACGACGGAACCGTGGATGGCGACGGGCGTCTCTGTTGCCGCCGGCGTGCGACGGCCACCACATCGGTGCGGCTAGGGCGCTCACGACGTCGACGCCGGTTGTGGTCCCGATGCGGTGAGCGAGTTCCAGCGCTGGATCGATCCCGTAGCGAATCCTGCGCAATGTGGCACGGGGAACCGGCACCAACGCAGTGGTCCCGGGCGGTAGGCGAGCAGCCATGACGGTTGCCAAGATGACACCGGCTGCGGTGATGCCTTGATACTTCAAGAGGTGCACCAAACGACGCGCCGTCTTCTCGTGAACGAACCCACTAACTACCTCGATCCCAGCCTCCCGTACCGGCGATGACGCCCTCAGTTGGGACCGGCACGATAAACACAGTCCAGAATCCCCCCAGCTCGAGCAGGCCACACAAATTGACATAACTGGGAACGTATCACCCCCCACGGACAAGCCCACCCCCTCCGCTTCTTGCGTAACTGGTGTCCATATATGGACCCGAGCGACGCAAGAACGGGGATCAACGGGGGCCTCTTCGTTCCGGCGTAGCTGGTGTCCATATATGGACCTGAGATCCGCAAGAACGGAATTCAACGGGCCGCAACCGCCAGCGTCCTCCAGCGGGAGTTCAGCGGAGCTGAACTCAAAGCTCTTTGATCGCCCCCCGGCGATCAAAGAGCCGGTGACTAGTTTCCGGGTGCGACCACCAAATGTAGCTGGAATGCCACCGTACGTTACCTAGAGTGTAGGTAGGAATGGCAGACAGTCTCTGGGGGCAGAATATGCAGGCGGGATTCATCGCCGCCGCTCGTGGTCGGGGCGGAAGGCACCTTCGCGTTGTCTCGATCATCGTGGCGATCGTGGGTGTAGCCGCAACGCTTTGGGCTCGCGTCATCGCGACGGGCAACAAGCCGACCGATGTAGAAATCGCCCTGGTCACGCTTGCTTCTTTTGTCGGTCTCATCGTTGTCGTTGCCTTGTGGCGTAGCCCGATCAGCAGCAACGTGCACACGATGACTACCCCGGCCCTGCGTCAGGCGCTTGCCACCCACCATGCGGGCCACGCCGTCGCCGCCTACCTCGATGACCCGAACCGGATCCATCGCATCGACCTATCCGAACCGTGCAATCTGCACCGGCCCGAGGTACCAGTTATCACACAAACCGCGCTGCGCACCCAGATGGGAGTCGCCCTCGCCGGGATGACCGCCGAGGAGATCTTTGCCGGCGAGAGCGGATCCCACACCGCAACCGACCTTGCACACGCCACCGACATCGGCGTAGACATGGTTGGTCGGTACGGAATGGCTGGCTCGCTGGTTTCCCTTGGAGGCTTCCGACAGCGTCGGGGCAAGTTTGTCCACCGGGTTCTTGACGATGCACGCACCCGCAAGGAGCTCGAGGCTCTTCTCAGGGAGATCAAGCGTGACACCGTGCGTTCCGTGCTGGAGAACCGGCACATTGTGATCGCGATCCGAGACGCCCTGATGCGCAACCCACGTCTTGGGGGCGCTGACGTCCGTGCCATCATCGACACCGCCGAGCGCGAACGACACACCGACGACAGGGTCCTCGTCGATCTCCATGTTGTCGGCAGCCGACCGATGGCCCGCGCTACCGAGATGTAGCGCTCAGCCTCAGGTGCCGTGCTGCCATGACGAGAGGTACTCCACCTGCTCATCGGTGAGGATCTCCAAACCACAGCCCATCGTCTCCAGCTTGAGCCGGGCGACTTCGTGGTCGAGGTCCTGCGGCAACACATAGACCTTTGGTTCGAGTGAAGCCCCGTTCACTTTGAGCCACTCGGCGGCCAAGGCCTGGTCAGCAAACGACATGTCCATCACATCGGCAGGGTGGCCCTCGGCAGCTCCCAGGTTCACCAGGCGCCCCTCGGCGACGACCATCAAACGACGCCCGTCGGGAAGGGTGTACTCGCCAAGATTGTCACGCAGCTCGCGGTAGCTGACCGCCATCTCGCCCAGCCGCTTCAGATCGAGCTCGACATCGAAGTGACCGGCGTTGGCAAGAATCGCCCCGTCTTTCATCACCTCGAAGTGCTCACCACGGAACACATGGATATCGCCGGTCGCCGTTATGAACACGTCGCCGAGCGGAGCGGCATCGTGACTCGTCATGACCCGGTGCCCGTCCATCGCCGCTGATAGCGCCCGTACCGGGTTCGGCTCGACGACGATCACCTTGGCGCCGAGGCCATCGGCTCGATTGGCGATACCGAGCCCGCAGTCTCCGTAGCCAGCCACTACGACGGTGCGGCCTGCAAAGAGGATGTTGGCCGATCGCAAGATGCCATCAAGCGATGACTGACCGGTGCCATGCCGATTGTCGAAGAGGTGCTTGGTATCGGAGTCATTGACGGCCACCACGGGAAAGCGGAGAACACCATCGTTCTCCATTGCGCGCAGCCGGATGACACCGGTCGTCGTCTCTTCCATTCCCCCCAGGATCGGCTGATCGGACCGCTGCTCGTGAAGCACCGTGGTCATGTCACATCCGTCGTCGAACACGAGGTCCGGGTTGGTGTCGAGGACCGCATTGATATGTCTGTAGAACGTGTCGGAATCCTCACCCCGAAGCGCATAAACGGGAATTCCCGACTCGACCAGCGAAGCGGCAACGTCGTCCTGAGTCGACAGCGGATTCGAAGCACACAATGTGACCTTCGCCCCACCAGCTCGAAGCACCATCATCAGATTGGCCGTCTCAGTCGTCACATGCATGCAGGCGCCGATGGTCACTCCGGCAAGAGGCTGTTCCCGTTCAAAGCGCTCGCGAATGACGCCCAGAACCGGCATGCGCCGATTGGCCCATTCGATACGACGCCCACCGAGCTCGGCGAGTCCGGCATCTGCGATGTCATAGTCCACTTTGGATCCTCTCGAGAAATCAGAATTCAGTCTTAACGCTAACCTGTTTTAACACGATCCTGGCCAGGAGGAACGATGAGCACGTTCGTCGAAAAGCCGTGGGGCAGCGAACTGATCTGGACCCACACCGACAGATACGTCGGAAAACTGATTTCGGTGAACGCCGGGGCGCGCCTTTCGCTTCAGTTCCATAACAAGAAGGATGAGTCGATCTTCATCGTCGACGGGACGCTCAACCTCCACCTCGAAAACGATGAGGGCGAAGTCCAACAGATCAAAATGGGTCCCGGCGAGTTCCAGCGCGTCCACACCGGCAGAATTCACCGCTTCGAGGCAATCACCGACGTCAGACTGATCGAGGTTTCCACCCCCGAGCTAGACGACGTAGTCCGCCTAGAAGACGATTACGGCCGCGAAGGCACCTCCGCACCGTAAGACGAGCATGGAAGAGAGTTCGATCTCATCGAACTCCAAGCTGCCCGCAGGGCAGCCGACGATTACGGCCGCGAAGGCACCTCCGCACCGTAAGACGAGCATGGAAGAGAGTTCGATCTCATCGAACTCCAAGCTGCCCGCAGGGCAGCCGACGATTACGTCGTCGGCTCCGCCTCTTCAATCAGCATGATCGGGATGCCATCTTCGACTGGGTAGCGCAAGCCACAACCCGCACAGAGCAGGGAGGGTGGCTCGGATACCTCAGACAAGGTCCCGGTGCATGATGGGCATTGCATGATCTCGAGCAGGCCTGCAGGCAACAGACCGGTTTCTTCTGACTCCATGAGAATCGAGCGTACCCGATCGACCACAGCTGCGACATCGTCGGTCGACGGGGCTTCAACATTCAGCCGGAGCACCGGCTCGGTGTTCGACGGGCGCACATTGAGCCAGCGATCGCCGAGGTCGATGGTTAGTCCATCCAACCGGTCGGTATCGCCGGAGAAGGCTGTGGAGATCTTCTGGATCGCGGCATCCTTGTCAACCACATCGAAGTTGATCTCGCCCGATTGCTCATAGGGCTCGTACTCGGTGCGCAACACGGAAAGAGGCCGGCCGTCCTCGGCCAGTACCTGGAGTAAAACCAACATCGCCAGGATTCCCGAGTCAGCGCGGTAGTTGTCTCGGAAGTAATAGTGGCCGGAATGCTCGCCGCCGAAAATGGCGCCGGTCTCCTTCATGACCTGCTTGATATACGAGTGGCCGACCCTGGTCCGCACCGGCTCTCCCCCAGCTGCGCGTACCGACTCAGGTACTGCCTTCGAGCAAATCAGGTTATGCACGATCTTCTCGCCCGGGTGATTCCGCAGAAACCACGCCGCAATTATTGCGGTCACGGTGCTGCCGGGTAGTGGCCGCAACTGGTCGTCGATGAAGAACGCTCGATCTGCGTCGCCATCGAACGCAACCCCAAGGTCTTGGCCCTCGGCACGCATTTTTGCTTCCAGATCGACAAGATTCTCGGGCCGGAGCGGGTCCGGATGATGGTTGGGGAACTCGCCGTCTGGTTCTAGGTACAAGCCTGTGAGCTGAGCCGGAATGCGCTCAAACACCTTCGGCACCGCAACCCCGGCAACGCCGTTACCGCCATCAGCGATCACGCGAAGTTCACTCATCTTGCTGGTGTCGATGATCGACATCAGGTGCTCCACGTAGCCACTCAACACATCCACCGACGTGACCTCACCGGTTGTTGCGGCGGGCTGCAAGCCCTCTTCGGCCCACACCTTGATCTCCCTGAGACCGCTGTCGACGCCGACGGGTGCCGCCCCCGCAAGCGACAACTTGATCCCGTTGTAGCCCTTCGGGTTGTGGCTGGCGGTAATCATGGCTCCAGGCTGATCCATTGAACCGGAGGCGTAGTAGACCATGTCGGTTGTGATCATCCCTAGATCGTCGACGTGGACTCCTTGGGAGGTTATCCCGTCGATCAGCGCCGTCGCCAGTTCGGGTGAGGAATCGCGGCAGTCCCTCCCGACGGCGATCCGATCAGTTCGAGCAAATCGAGCGAACGCACTTCCGATGCGGCGGGCTGCCTCCGCATCAAGTTGGTCGGGAACCGTCCCCCGAATGTCATAGGCCTTGAAAATCTCATCAAATCTCATGGCGCTGATTGTACGACGCCCGCGACCGCAGGGCCTGGCTTGATTCCGACACCACCTACAATTGATCCCCAATGTCGCACTCACCCACCAACGGCGTCAGTGTTCTGATGCCGGCGTATCAACTCGAGTCCACGATCGGTGACAACATCGACCGTGTCGCTTCCGTTGTGGCTGATTGGCCTGTGGTGGAGGTCATCGTCATCGACGATGGCAGCACCGACGACACGAAGGGATTCGCAGAGAAGGCGGCCGCCGACCATGACTTCGTGTCCGTTGTCAGCTATCCGGTCAACCGCGGCAAGGGAGGTGCGCTCAAGGAAGGGTTCGCCCATTCGACCGAGCAGACCGTTGTCTTCTTGGACTCCGATCTCGACCTCCCACCGGAACAGCTCCCCGGTTTCGTCAACGAGTTCGAGCAACTTGGTGTGGCTGCGCTGGTTGGCGCCAAGCGATCGGCAATGGCGCCGGGCAGGTACCCGGTGGTGCGGCGAATTCTGAGTCTCACATTCGCCGCAGTCAACCGTCTGCTGTTTCGCCTCCCGATCAGAGAGACTCAGACAGGTTTGAAGGCATTCCGAAGGGATGCGCTCGAGAACACTCTCCCCCATCTGGAGACGGCCGGCTACACATTCGACCTGGAGCTGCTCGTGCGCATCCGCAAGGCGGGTGGCTCATTGGCGGAAGCTCCGGTCGCCCTCTCCAAGGGCTCGTCGAGCGGGCTCTCGATGGCGACGCTGTGGGAGATGGGTCGTGACACGTTGAAGATCTGGTTCCGCAGCTTCAGCTGGTAGTGACGGTCTCCTGGTCATCGATGGATCTGCGGAACACGATGTCGCGATAGCCGGCGAACTTCGGAAGAATGATCAGTCCCGAGGCAAACATGTAATAGAGGTTCTGCTCCATCCGTGTCAGTGGGCCCCATAGCCAGTCGGCACCACCCACAATGCCTTGCGTAACAGCCCACGCTGCGATGTTGATGCCGACGAAGTGCATCGTCTCGCGCCGCATGTTCCCCGAGCCGCTCAGTTGGAAAGCCCACTTCCGATTGAGCAGGTACGACACGAACGTAGCGATCAGGAACGACAAGGCGATCGCCCAGAACTGCTCCCAGTTGAAGCCTTCATCGACCGTCTTGGTTCCACCGAACACACCAAGAAACACGTTGAACAGGCTGAACGAGACAATCGTGTTGGCGACACCGACGATGCTCACCTTGACCAGCTGATTGATGGCAGCGGGGGTGAATAGGGATCGGATGTAGTTGCTCAATCAGACCTCGCCGGTCGCGCCAACCCGCGGCGTTTCGCCCGGGTTTGGTACATCCACCAGCCTACGAAGATCAGGCTCAGGAAGGTGAGCACCATTCCGAGATTCTCGGTCCAAGTGCGGGCGAACTCCAGCGAAACCTCTTCTTGCGTTGGGATGACCACCATCAGCGACGGTGCAGCGCGGTACGGCCCGTCGGCACCTGTGGCCTGCCAGTTCGGAAAGTACGAGGTCTTGACGAGGTGAGGAACCCCCACAGCACTGGTGCGGAACGAGATGCTGTGGTCCTCGATGACGATGTTCGATACCACGGCATCTTCTGTGTCGAGCGGTCGGCCAAGGTCGTACGGGCCACCGATCTCGTCAAACCGCTCCCAGTCGTCGGGCCCTTCGGCGACGATCCAGTGGTCGAGGACGTCTAGGTCGTCGTACCAGTCGAGGGCGACATCCACGAAGCTCTCCTCGCCCTCGTAGACCGTCGGCACGAATCGAGCCACGTCGACTGCTTGCGAAGCGGGGAGCCGGAACAGCGAGTATGCCTCCTCCTCGACCAAGGGTTCGAGCCCCAGGCGTTTCGCCTCGCCGGTCATTTCTTCCGTCTGGGTGATGTAGTAGTCAATGTTGAATAGTGCGGAATGCTGGATCCCACGGTCGAGATCGAACGGCCGGTATGTGAGGTGCGGTATGGGTCGGGATGGGGAACGACTCATCTCCGCCTGGTTGAGGAAGTGGAACGGAGTGGTCAACGACGACTCGAAGAACACCCCCTCCATAGTTGTGTGGCCCTCACTCCAGTACGGGATCAGCATCAAGGCCATGGGAGTGCCGTACTTCTCCTGGATCTCTTTGTTGTACTCCCACATGACCCGACCATCCGGGACTTGTTCGACGTCGGTCATGATTGCTTCGAGGTCGCCATAGGAGGCTTTGCCCTCGTAGCCTTGGAAGTTCCAATTGACCCATCCAGGTATGTCATGAACTCCGATGATGGTCACGGCAAGTGTCAACGCAATGGTGAGCAGTCCAACAGCAACCGTGTTCTCCTCGCGGTTCGGAAGCCAACGAGCTAGCCGCATCACTGCCAGGCCGACACCGATGCCGGCGAACAGGAACATGCCCATGAACCAATAGGGCAACAACCTGGCGTTGTAGAGAATGGTCCAGCCTTGCTCGGCAATCAGCAGGTAGGCGAGGAATGGAAGAATTGTCATCGTCAGCAAGACACGGACGTCCTCGCGCCGCAGCAACGTCCATACGATCCCGATAGCGCCGAGAGCGACGATCGGGATGAACTCGTTTGTGAACGGCGTGCCGACGTTCGAGATGCCCGCACCGCGGATGCCAGTCAGCGGCGTCCAACCCATATCGGTCGAGAGCCCCCCGGTGATGCGGATGAAGACAGGCAAAGCCCAGAACGCGGTCAGCGCAAACCCGAGCACCCACGACAAGACAATCTTGGCGCGACCGTTGCGACCTAAGAACACCGGCAACGACACGATCACGACGACGATTGTCGTGACAATATGGCTCAACGCGGTCAGCGCAAGGACAGCAGCTGCGGCGGGCGTAAACCCTCGTCCCTCCCGCGAGTTGCGGATGACCATCCCGAGGTACACCAGGGACAAAGCAAACGACCACGAGAACGAGAACTCACCGGCGAGAGTCGACTTAATGTTGGCCCCGAAGATCGCAAAGCTCTCCATGAATACGAACATCGAACCGAACGCAGCAGCGATCGCGGCGACCGGTCTGGCCAGGCCAATAGAACGGACCAGGTAGTAGGCAGCCGCCGGCATGCCCACCAGCCCGACGATCGTCGTCAGCTTGAAGGCGACGCCATACGGCAGGAAGACGTCGAGGAACACGGTAAAGAGGGCCGGCAGCGGGAAGTAGAAGTAGAAAACCGGGTAGCCCGCGTACCATTGGTTGCTCCATCCCAAGATCCGCCCCGACGGCAGCAAATCGTCGCGCAGGACCTGGGGTAGCACGACATGTGCACCCATGTCGCCGCCGGTAGGGGTATTGGCGAGCAGAATCGACGGCCAATGAAAGTCGACGTTGAAGAAGGGAAAAGCGTCCTGGGGGCTGACCCGTGCCACCAGACCCATCATGATCAAAAGGATCAGACCGGTGGGCAGCAGGACCGCCAGGATGGCGAGAAGCCGGCCGTTGGATGACTTGGCGCGAACGGTGGAGGTGGTGCTCACGGGCGTGAGGCTAGTCGGCTACAGGGCAATGCCTCACAATCCGACTGCGGCGTTAGGACTCGGTATTCCGGGCCAGCTCGAGCACGACGTCGAGTTCAAGCGGCTCACCGTCGCGGTCCCACCATCGTTCCTCGCATTGATGGCACGAGCAGAAATTGACTTCGGTCCCGTCAGGGAGGGTCAGCTCGATCTGAATCACGTTGTTGGCGCCGCAGGTGGCACACTGCAGCGGCGCAACCGGGGTTCCTCTTCTCCTACTCATAGCTACAAGAGTAGTAGCCCTATCTGACGTCCGATGCGGATTTCGCGAACTTGGAACCGACCCGGCCCTGGGCGGGCCAGCGGATAGCCGAAATCGATTCAGGCCATCTCCGGGATTTCATCGAGCTTGCCCACGTACCGGGAGCGGCGCTTTCCTTTTTCCGACCAATAGGCATACCAGTAGGGGCCGTGAGGACATTGTGTGCAGGAGTCCTTGCCGCATTTCACCATCTGTCTGCGCAGCTTGACGTCGGGCTCGTTGGCTGAATCGAACACGCCACGATTCTCGAGACGCGCCCTCGCCAAGATCAGAAGGCGACGCAGTTCGGGCTCTTCCATCTCTCTGATTGCCTCGAGAACGTCGCGGTCGATCGGCATCGGAAACCCCTAAGCCGGAACCGAGAACAAGCGCGCCATGGGCGAGCGTCTATCGGTGAGTGTCCAGCCGACAGGAGCGCCGAGTCGGGCGGCGTGACGGGCACACAGCGGATAACCGCGACCGGGGTCTAGAGCAGCCTCGAAATCGGAGATCCACATGGCGCGCTCTGGATAGTCGAACGTCATGACCGAGTCTGCCGGGGAATTACATCGTGTACATCTCATCAGGAACGTGACGCTAGTGCCGGAACCTCGATCCGTGGTGGATCTTCAGATCCCGGAGCGTGCCAACGCCCGACCGAGCCGACGCGGATGGACCGATCCGGCGAACTGGGCGGCGGCTTTGCCTGTTGAATCAACGACCAGAGTGAGTGGCACTCCGGTGACGCCGAGCCTCTCTTGGAGCCCGGCTTCGAGTTCGTAGGTCACCTCGCGCAACGGTGCGCCGGTAGCCTTTGCCACCTCGAGTACCTCTTTGCAACGCCGACAGTCGGTCGATGTGAATATCACCAGGCCGGGGTCAAAACCTGCTCCTTCGATGTCGAGAGCATGGTGATATGACCCTCGGCGTCGAGCCACGATCGCCACCACCGCGGCGATGACGATGACCGCCACGACCAGCGCCAAACGCAGCCCTGCGTCAGCCACCGACAACAGTCCCGGAAACGAACACGATTCCGTTCGGAGCCTGAGCACTCCATGCGACCGAAATAGGAACTGACGACTCGACGAAGTAGCCGCCTACCGCGGCGTCGTACCCGAGTGGAACGCCCAGCACGGTTCCGGGTGGCACCGATTGCTTCGCCGTCTGGAGGGTCTGTGAGCCGAGCGGTTGCAGAACGACGGTGGCCGCCTCCGTGCCCGTGTTGAGCAGCCAGACAGTCGACTCCGCACCGTCAACTGCTTGGAGCCCGGGCAGCAACCACTTCGTCGCCGGGGCTGAAGAGCCGATCGTTCCCGCAATCCGATCGCCGCCACCGGGGTTTTCAATGTCAGTCTGCCCCTCTTCGTCCGTTGCCTCGAGGACCACCTGAGATTCCTCGGCAATCACCACGGCCGACAATGGGGCGGCAGAGCGGACCCGGATACCCATTGCACCGTCCGCCAGGTCACCGAGATCGACACGGCGCGGGATAGAGGGGTCCACCACGACCTCGCGAGCATCCACTGTGACGCCCTCGGCGGTGTACACATCGATTGAAGCCGGCACCGACACCGCCCCGGTGTTCGAGAGCATGAGAGACGGAGCAAACTCGTTGGAGGTAGTGGCCACTGGGAACTCCCAGTACGTTGTCGGTGCTACGCCCGGCCAACTCGCCTCATCAGTTGTACCGGCGACCACCAGCGACGGGATCACGAATCCTTCGCTTGTCGTCACCGTGAGCGAGACATCATCGAGCAGCGGGACGATCTCCTTGAGCCGGATGTCCTGCCAGGTCCGTCCGTTGACATCAATATTCTGCAGGTCGACAAGACCAGTCTCCCCGGATTCACTCGAGCCGCCCACGGTGACCTTGGCCAGTTCGGGGAAGGGATTGAAGAGACGCAACGTGAGTGTGCGACCTTCACGTGTGGTTCCGCCGGGCAGCTCCCAGACCTTGGGGATTCGGGCGACACAAGCGTCACCAGTCAGGAGTTCGTTGCTCTCGACAATCACAGCCACCGCCGCTGGCCCGTCGTCAAATTCGGCAAACAACGGTGTGTCGCCGCGCCGAACGATCTCCCCGACGTCAATCGCCGTCGCTCCTGCGGCTTGCAGCTCATCCTCGTAGGTATCGGGTGCATCACCGACGATTTGCTGAGGCAGGGTCAACGAGGCATGAACGGGGACACTGGCAGCAACCATCACGGTCGAGTCGCGCAGCGCTCCGCTGGCAGCCCAGGTGCAATACCAAACGCTTGCCGTAGGAGCGGCGACCGACTCACGCTCTTCGGGGCCCTGAAATTCAGGCCCGCTCGGACCATCGGGCTCAGGGAGCACGCTCGCCGCAAATACAGCGGCGGCAACCAGGACAAGAGCGAAGATCCTCTTCATCGCCGCCTCCTCGCAAACGCAGACAGCAGGACATAGAAGACAAACAGGCCGGCCGCAAGAAAGAGCTGAGACCGGCGCGACTCGATGGGATCGAAGCTAGCGGTTCCCGTCGCCGCCGAGACCTCGCTACCCCACCCGACCTGCGCCCAGGGCCCAGGCCCCCAGCGCGAATTGGCCGTCTCTGTGATCACAACCCGCTCCCCGCTCGCCGGGTCCCCCGCGTATCCAGTTCCATCTCGACTCCACGCGGCGCCGTTGAGGGTGACGGCTCGAACCGGCGCCTCGCTGTCCACAAGGAAGGTTGGGCGCTTTGCTCCGCCGAGGGAGATCAGATCCAGCTGACCGTCAAAGACCGGCTCGAGGGGGGTGTTTCCGGTGACCACCACCCACCTGATGCCGAACTCGGCGAGCGCCGCACCGGCTCGAGACTCCGAGCCCTCAATCAAGTCGGTAAGGAGTGACTCTAGAGCCACATCGCTGGCCTCCGCATCGGGCAGCGAGACTTCCCACAACGCAGGAAGCGGGGCCGAGACCACCCGGTAGGCCGCGCCACGGACCACCC
>CBDUNF010000070.1:0-14783 GCA_965368515.1 uncultured bacterium | reverse complement strand
TACCCGGGCGGAGGATGAGGCTCGTGAGGTGGCTGCTGCGGAGCAGGCGCGGTTGGCTTCGCTCGGTGAAGATGCCGCTACCCAGGCCGTCGAGCTATTGGCGAAGGCGGAAGCCGAAGCCGAGGAAGTGCTGGCAGATGCACGCTCCCAGCGTGAAGATGCGGCGGCTAGGGCCGTCGAGCTTATCGCGAAAGCGGAGAACGAGGCCGAAGACGTTGTACGGCAAGCAGCATCCGACGCCACCACTGACCGCACCTCCGTTCTCGATGCCAGGGCCGAACTCGCCGCTGAACAGGATGCACTCGCCATGGAGCGGGAAGCCTTCGCCGCTGAACTAGCGTCGTGGGAGCCGCAACGACAAGAGCTGGCCGCCAAACGAGAGAAGATCGAGGCGGATACGACGCTTCTTCGGAAGAAGCAGGGCATTCTCGCCGAAGCGCAGGAGGCGTTCGTGACCGAGCGAACGCTGCTGCAGAGGCGGTGGGCCGAGGTGGAGCAGCAAGGTGTCGCCGCAATGGAGAAGGCACACGAGGAAGCGGAGACGATTCTGCGCAAGGCTCGTGAGCAGGCCAGCGCGATCGCGTCACCGGTACCGACCGACACCGATGCTCCCGGGAGCACAGCCCAGGAAGCGTTGGCGCGACTTGACTCTGTCTTGAACCAAGCCCGTGACGTCGTCGCCAAGCGGGCAGAGGCCGAAGAGGATGAAGCGGGGCTCGACAACGAAACGGCGACCTCTGGAGTTTGGGATCAGGTCGGTGAAGAGACTGTCACCGGTCGGCCAGAACGTCCCAGCAACTTTGAGGTTCCTCGAGATCAGGCCACGACCGGCGAGGCGAACTCTTAGGGTTCCTTCATCCGGTAAGCGAGTATCGTGGCGGCTCGAATTGTTCCCTTCCTGAGGTGTCCCCGTGAAACGCTACCTATTCGCCGCGATTGTCGTGGCCTTGATCGCAACCGCATGCTCGAGTGGTGGCAATGTTGCAGCCACTGTGAACGGCGTCGACATCGAGGTGAAAACCATCGAAGGGTTGATCGTATCGACACAAGAGGATATTCCGGATGATCAGTTTCTGGACGCCCTCATCGCTGTTGTCCAGTGGAATGCGATCACCGATGCCGCCAGAGACGACTTTCAGATTGAGCCAACTGACGAGGAGATCGCCGACCACGCCGACCAGATCTTCCTCGCACAGGGGGCTGGGATGACCAGGGAGCAATACCTCGAGACCCAGCAGGTGTCCGAAGAGGGCTTTGCGCTGTACGCGGCTCAGTTGTTGATCGGGGAGAGGATCGTCGGCGAGCTAGAGGCACGCGTTGAGCCGCCCACAGAGGAAGAGGCACAAGACCTGCTTGCTGAGAACCCGAAGTCATTCACACTGGTGTGTGCTGCACACATCCTGGTCGCCACCGAGGAGGAGGCGACCGCAGTCCAGGAACGGCTTGATAGCGATGAAGACTTTGGTGCCGTTGCCACCGAGCTGTCTTTGGATCCCGGGAGTGGTGCCAATGGCGGGGTGCTCAATTGCACGCCGCCCTCGCAATGGGACCCTGCTTTTGGCGATGCCGCGCTGGCGGCCACCGTTGGTGAAGTTGTAGGTCCGGTGCAATCCCAATTCGGCTTTCATCTGATTCGGGTGGATAGCAAGACCGAGGCGACCACTGAAGAACTGCAGGAGGCGCTGGCCGATCTTCGGCTCTCCGAGATCCTCGAGGATTGGTACTTCGGTGCCGTTGTGGGCGCTGAGGTGTTGGTGGCTGAGGAGTACGGAACCTGGGAAACCGATCCAGTGCCAACGATTGTTCCTCCGGTGTCGTGATGCCTGGTGACGGCTCGTCGGGTGTCGAAGGAACGATCATCGATGCGCCGGAACGTGGCAACCTCCGGGTTCGCCACAACGCTCTTGTCGTCTACGGACCAAACGGAGCCATCGATTCTGTGCACCTACCGGAATCGGCCGACTACACGTCAATGCGCGCCCAGCTGGCCCGTTCGGACCAGCTGGACGAACTGGGCGCCGACGTCTATCTAATGCCGGGCCTGATCGATCTGCACAATCACGCACCACAGTGGCCGCAACTGGGCAAGGCGCTTGACGTTCCGCTCGAAGTGTGGCTCAACGAGTACACGTTTCCGCTTGAAGCTCGTTATGCCGATACTGAGTTCGCCGCAGGCGTGTACCGGAGCCTCGTAGATGCGATGCTCGCCAACGGCACTACCACTGCTGTCTACTTTGGCACCGTGCATCTCGCGGCGACGCAACGGCTGGCTGACCTCTGCCTGCTCGCCGGGCAGCGAGCGGTCATCGGCAAAGTCGCGATGGACCATCCCGAGGGATGTCCCGATTTCTATCGCGATAGGTCGGCAAATGCAGCCATCGCCGACACAGTGCGCTTCGTCGAGTATGTCGAAGGCCACACCGCCAACCGAGCAGCGCTGGTCCTGCCGGCGGCGACCCCGCGGTTTGTTCCCAGCTGTACCGATGAGTTGCTCACGGGGCTTGGGGAGCTTGTCGCTGCCACTGCCTGTCATGTCCAGACCCATTGCTCCGAGTCGGATTGGGCACACCAGTACGGTATCGCTCGCTACGGGCGAAGCGACACCGCCACCTACCAAGAGTTCGGACTTCTCAATCGTGGGACTGTGCTGGCTCACTCCAACTTCATCGACGATGCCGATATGGCTGCTATTGCCGCAGCCGGTTCGGCCGTCGCTCATTGCCCGCTGTCGAATGTGTACTTTGCCAACGCCGTGTTTCCCGCCCGCCGTTCGATCGAGAACGGAGTGACCGTCGGTCTGGGGACCGATATCTCAGGCGGTCCCAATCCCTCGATGTTCAGTGCCGCCGCCGAAGCAGTCGCAGCATCTCGGGTTCTGGAGGACGGCGTCAACGCCAGACTCGAGCGCTCCTCGCGGGGTGTAGCCGACAGCAGGGTTACGTTCGCTGAGGCGTTTTGGATGGCTACCACCGGCGGCGGATTGGCCCTCGACCTTCCGATCGGACTCATAGAGCCGGGCTATCGGTTTGATGCGATCGCAGTCGACACAGGCATAGACGATTCCGATCTGGAAGTGTGGCCCGGTTTGGATTCCGACCTCGATATTCTGCAGAAGATCATCCACAACGCGGGCCGACGCGAGGTCTCCTCGGTGTGGGTCGATGGTCGCAAGGTCAAAGCCGCCTCATAGACATCGTTCAGGGATCGTCCTGGGTGTCGGCGGTGTCTCGGATCAGCCGTCGCCCTTCGATGTGATAGAGATGATCAACGCTGTCGATGACCCGGGGATGATGGGTTGTTATCAGAATCGCCGGGTTGGACGGAAGTCGGGAAAGGTTTGTGATGATCCGGTGAAGGGTGCCCGCATCAAGGTGGCTGGTCGGCTCATCGAGTATCACTAATTGCGGGTTGCGGATGAGAGCCCGGGCGATGGCGATCCGATGTCGTTGCCCTCCAGACAGCGTACGCCCTTCGGCCCCGAGCATGTGGTCATACCCGAGTGGGAAGTCGACGATGAAGTCATCGACCGTGCCGATGTGAGCGGCCTGCCATAGATCAGCGTCTGATGCCTCCGGTGCCCCGAACCTGATGTTGTCGGCGATCGATCCGGTGAGGATCGTCGGGTGTTGCGCCGCAAAGCCGATGCGGCGACGGACGGCCCTCATGTCGACTTCGTCGTAGGGAATCCCGTCCATGGTCATCGTTCCGGACACAGGCCGGAACAGACCCATGAGAAGGCCGATTATCGAGGTCTTTCCCGATCCGTTTGGGCCGGAGATCATCGTCACAGTCCCCGGGGAGATGTCGAGCGTGACGTCGGTCAGGAGTGCTTCGTCTCCGTATGCGAATTCAACACCTCGCACCGAGATCCGGCCGATCTCATCGGGAAGCACCGATCCTGTGTACGGTCGAGTTGCGGGCAGGTTCAGAAAGCCCATGATCTCCGCGAGGGCGATGTTGCCCTCGCGAACAACCGGAACAGCAGCGAGGGTCATTGCGGCCGGGATGACCAGGAGACCCAGGCCGACGAAGAACCCAACCATCTCACCGACGGTGATGTCGCCACGGGCTGAGGCAATCCCGAGGGTGACAAACACCAGCACGCCAAACACGCTGAGCACGATTCGCTCGGCAGTTCGATATTGGCCCCGGGTACGTCGAACTCGCTCGTCGGCTTGTCGGTTTTGCGAGATGAGCTCGGTGTTGCGGGCCAGGTCGATCTCCTCCGCTCCGTGCGATCTGGTCAGCTCCATCGCTTGCAGTGAGAGGATGACGCTGTCGCTCAGCTCTTCGAAACTGGCGTCATGGAGGTCTTCAGCTTGCTGTACCCGCGGGTGGAAGTAGCGATAGGTTGCGTACAGCACAGGCATCAGAGCCAAGGACTCGAGGAATGCGAGCCAGTGCAGAGACAGCAGAACTCCGGCCATCCCGGCGCTGAGCACGATGGCGGGCAGGACCGATGTCACCAAGGCTTGCAGCATCGCGTCGACCGCTCCGGTCGCAGTGATGATCCGATCATGAATGCGGCCAACATCGTTCTGGCGGTGGTAGGCGATCGGGAGGTCGTGAAGTTTGCGGATGAGGTCGCGTCGCAGCTCTGCGACAGCAGTCTTGCCGGCGCGAGCCATGACAAATCGTCGGAGCAAACCGATCAACTCGCCGGACGCCAGCAGCAAGATGAGAACTGCGCCTGCACCTAGGATCCGGCGCGAATTCTCTGTGGCGATAGCGTCATCGAGTATGTATTGCCCTACGAGAGGTACGGGGATCAGCAGCAGCGCGGTCAGGATGGAGAGACCGGTTCCCCACAAGAGGACTTGGCGCGGGCGCGGGAAATACGACCGCAACTGCCGCCACTCGTCTGTGGTCGCCACTACCTGTTCCCAGCCCCTCTGGCGCAACGGCGCCTTTACGGTGCATCGCCCGCGAATGTATCACCATTGGGGGCGTAGCAGCGATGCCCCCCTATCGATTTTGAGGGTTGTGCCGGTGATACCGAGGCTGAGGTCGTCGTTGATGAGGAACCATACGGCCTTGCCGATCTCGACCGGGTGCAGCGAGACGTGACCGAGCGGGGAGACCCGGCTGGGGCGCGGATTGCCACGGCGCGTGGCACCAACCGGGCCCATGGCGACGGCGTTGACGCGGATGGCATTGGGCGCGAACTCGGCAGCCAGCGTCTCGATTTCCACCTGTAGGAATGCCGCTTCCGACCCTGATGGGCCGAGGCCGGGGATCCCAGTGACCACAACGATGCTGCCGGCGTGTCCGCGGTCTTGCATCGAAGTGGCGACGCTCTTCACCAAGGCCATCGCCCATTCAGTCGATCGCGTTCCGGGGGCCATCGCCGGGTTGATCACCATCGCATCGATGGGTTCGGCAATCAGCGCGAGGAGTTCGTCACGGCCCGGGGGTGTGCTCGGGTCTGCTACTACAGGGTGGACTTTCGATGGGGTGTTGCCAAGACGACTTAGTTCGACATCGAGTGTCGGCGAATCAGTTGCCGTGGCGTATACCACCGCGCCAGCTTCGGCGATTACCCGCATGATGCCGGGGCCAGCGTCATGTGCGGCGCCGACCACCAGCACTCTTCGACCATCGAGAGATCCGGCGATGCCACGGATCCGGCTTGCGCGCTTTCGGAACATGCCCGAAGGATACGGCTTAGACGCAAGGGTCTGCCATCGGCCGTTGCTGCCGGGTAGGTTGTCCCTATGAGCAAGAGATACTTCACCCCAAAGCTGTTCGGCTTCCTCAAGGATCTAGCAGAGAACAACGACCGAGAGTGGTTCAAAGCCCATCAGAGTGCGTACGACGAGTATGTCCGGGACCCAGCTCTTGACTTCATCAACGACTTTGCTGTGCCGCTCCGCAAGATCAGCGAGCACTTCGTGGTCGATTCGCGGACGGTGGGTGGTTCGCTGTTCCGGATTCAGCGTGACACCAGGTTCAGCAAGGACAAGACGCCCTACAAGCTGAATACCGGTATGCAGTTCCGCCACCGGGCCGGCAAGGATGCGCACGCACCGGGTTTCTATATGCACCTACAGCCGGGCGAGTGCTTCATCGGGGTCGGGTTGTGGCGACCCGAAACCAAGGTTGCGTATGCGATTCGCGAGTCGATAGCCGATGATCCGGCACGATGGAAACGTGTGACGAGAGGGAAACGGTTCACCGATGTATTCGAGATAGGCGGAGATTCGCTGAAGCGCCCTCCGCGCGGGTACGAGGAGGATCATCCCCTTATTGAGGATCTGAAGCGCAAGGACTTCGTCGCGTCATCGCGGGTCACCCAGAAGACCGTTACTTCCGACCACTTCATGGAAGACTTCACTGATGCGTGCAAGCGATCCGCACCGTTTATGAAGCTCCTCTGCGAAGCCGTTGGGGTGCCCTTCTGACGAGTCGCCCAACCCGATAAGCCGCCTTGGCGGTTCGATCAGCAACCGCTCGGAAGGTGCCGGTCAGTTCAAACCAATGCTGCTTGTGGTCGGCGGTGTTGCTACACCTGGTCGATCTTGTCGGCGACGGCCGCCAGCAGATCCTCAAACGAATCCTGGAACGCTTTGACGCCGGCAGTCTTGAGTTCGGTGGTGATGTCATCAAAGTCAACACCGAAGTCGGCGAGCACTGCGATGTCGTTGCGAGCAACATCCACTCCGTTGACCAGATCGGCGTTGGCAACATCGCCATGATCAACGAACGCATCGATGGTCGCCGGTGGCATCGTATTCACAGTGTTGGGGCCTATCAACGGCTCAACGTAGAGGACATCCGAGTAGGCCGGGTTCTTGACTCCGGTGCTCGCCCACAACACGCGCTGCGCCCGAGCTCCGCGCGCGGTCAAGTCCTCAAAATCGGAGCTTTCGAAGATCTCTCGATAGCGATCGTATGCGAGCTTGGCATTGGCAACCGCAGCTCTGCCCCTCTGCGCAAGAGCGTCGTCCGAACCGTTCTTCTCCAGGGCGGCATCGGTATTGCTGTCGACTCTGCTGACAAAGAACGACGCCACCGAGGCGACCTTTTCCGGAGCTACCGCCCGGCGGAGGCCGCGGACGTAGGCCTGGGCGACATTCTCGTAGTCCTGGAGCGAAAACATCAGAGTTGCGTTGACGTTGATGCCGGCGGCAATGAGATCTTCGATGGCAGGAATGCCCTCATCCGTCGCCGGAACCTTGATCATGAGGTTCGGTCGGTTGACGAGACCCCACAGGCGATGAGCCTCCTCGAGCGTTCCCGCAGTGTCCGCCGCCAGATTTGGGGAAACCTCGAGGCTCACGTAGCCATCGTCGCCGCCGCTAGCGTCGTACACACCGCGGAGCGCATCGGCCGCGTCCTGGATGTCTGCGATAGCCAGACCCTCGTATACGGAGAGGGGAGTGGCGGCAGGATCGGCCGCGACCGCTTCGGCGATCGCGCCGTCGTACAGATCTGACCCACCGATGGCATTCTTGAAGATTGCCGGGTTCGAGGTCAGTCCGCGGATGCCGTCGGCGACCATGGTTTCGAGTTCGCCGTTGCCCAGCATGTCGCGCCGGATGAAGTCGAGCCATACAGATTGGCCGTGGTCGTGAAGATCATGCAGTTTGCCCATCGGGGTCCTCTTCTCGTCTACAGAGTCGTATCGCCAGCAACGATCGATTATCGATGATACTCACCAGAGGTGTGTTGTGTTAGTCCGACAGTAGCGCAGCAATTCTGGTGCGCAGATCGTGCCCGAGATCGGCGCGGTCGAGCCCATAGGCGATCCCCGCCTCGAGGAATCCGAGCTTTGTACCGCAGTCGAAGCGTCTCCCGCTCAGCTTCAGACCGTGGAACGGGCTATGCCCGACAAGTTCGAGCATGGAGTCTGTGAGCTGGATTTCGTTGCCCGCTCCGGACTGGCCTCGGCCGAGATGATCCATGACTTCGGGCTGCAGGATATAGCGGCCCACGATGGCGAGATTGGACGGGGCGTCTGCAGGGTCGGGCTTCTCGACAAGACCCTTGATCTCTACCAGCGGGCCCGTGATCTCGCCTGGTGTTACAACCCCATAGCGTGAGGTTTGCTCTGGCGGTACCTCCATGAGAGATACGACGCTCCCGCCGTGTTCCTCATAGACCTCGACCATCTCTCCCAATGTCGGCTTGTCGCCCTTGATCAGGTCGTCAGCCAGCAGGACTGCGAAGGGGTCGTCGCCAATGAGGTTTCGCGCACACCACACCGCATGCCCGAGACCCTGCGGTGACATTTGGCGAACGTACGCGATCTGGCCGGGCTCGAGATCCAGGCCGTTGAGGAGACTGAGCTCGGCCTCCTTGCCCCGCTCGGCGAGCGTGCTCTGGAGCTCGTAGTGGTTGTCGAAATGATCCTCGATAGCGCTCTTTCCGCGACCGGTGACGAAGATGAACTCCTCGATTCCGGCGGCGTGAGCCTCCTCGAGGGCATACTCGATGAGAGGCTTGTCGACGATCGGAAGCATTTCCTTGGGGAGTGCCTTGGTGGCGGGGAGGAATCGTGTGCCGAGTCCTCCGACCGGAAATATTGCCTTGCGAACCCGTTTCAAGATGTTGTCCCCTTCTGCTGACGAATCGCTCGTACGTGGCGGTCACCACCCGCATCTTGCCATGGATCGAGCGAGCTCACCGGTTGCCTAGCCGAGAACGGATCGGCCCACTCGATCTACGTGGGCTTTGGCGCGTACGTTGTACCAGGCATGCTCGACTGTGCCCGTGGCGTCGAGGACAAAGGTGGATCTGATGATTCCCTGGTACTCCTTGCCATAGTTCTTCTTGATACCCCACGCTCCGTACGACTCAGCCATCGCATGGTCTTCGTCGCTCAGCAATGCGAACGGCAGCTCGTATTCATCCCGGAACTCCGCCAAGCGAGAACTCGCATCGGGGCTCGCGCCGATGAGTTGGTAGCCGGCGGCGAGGAAGCGCTCGTGGTTGTCCCTGAAGTCGCATGACTCGCCCGTGCAGCCGGGGGTGAACGCTTTCGGGTAGAAGTAGATGACCAATCCCTTGCCCGCAAAGTCGCTGTTGGTCCTTGTCACGCCTTCATGATCGATTCTGCTGAATTGGGGAGCCTTCATCCCTGGTTCGAGTTTCATGGGTTGCCTTCCGTTTCTCGGGCACTGCGGACCCGCAATTGTCCGCAGGCCGCATCGATGTCCTGGCCCCGCGTCCTTCGGAATGTTGCGTTGGCGCCGTGCCGGGCGAGTTCCTCCATGAAGGCGTCTATCGCCAGCTGGCCGGGACGGCGATGGGAAGTCAACGGGGTGGGATTGAGCGAAATCACATTGATGTGCGCATTCAGCTGATGGGCGATGGCGGCGAGCTTTTTGGCCTGGATCGTCGTGTCGTTGACACCGGCCATCATTGTCCACTCGATGGAGACACGCCGCCCGGTGGTATCGAAGAAGTAGCGACCGGCATCGATCAGGTCCGCCAACGGGTACCGCTTGTTGAGGGGGATGAGGCTGCTGCGGAGTTCATCGTCCGCAGCATGGAGGCTGATGGCCAGCCCCACCTGCCAGGGCTCATCGGCCAGCTTGCGGATGCCGGGTACCACACCGACTGTCGACACAGTTACCGAGCGCGCCGCCATGTCGATTACATCGATCATGCGGTGCAGGGACTCGCGCAGATGTGCGTAGTTCGCCAGGGGTTCACCCATCCCCATGAACACCACATTGGTAACGCGGTCAGGTGACCCGGCGATCGGCTGCTCCTGCAGGACGGCATTGGCGTACGCAACTTGGGCGACGATTTCTCCCGCATCGAGGTGTCGCTCGAACCCAAACTGGCCGGTTGCACAGAACGTGCATGCCATCGCACACCCTGCTTGCGACGATATGCACAAGGTCGTACGGCGGGCATAGCCCATCAAGACCGCTTCGACAGAGGCTCCGTCTGGTGTTCGGAATAGCCACTTTCGGGTGCGACCGTCGTCTGCAGACTGTTCGATCTCGACGCGGAACGGCCAAAGCTTGTCGGCGAGCGAGTCGCGGACGCTTGCAGGAAGATTGGTCATCTCTTGGGTGGTGCGGACCGGGTGGTTGTAGAGCCATTCGCGCAATTGGCCAACTCGATATGCGGGTTGATCGGGTACCAGGCCACCCAGTTCCTCGGGATCAACCTGGTATGCGCTCGGACTGGGGGCCAGGTCGGTCAATGCAGCTTGGCTTTGGCCTGTGAGATCCAGTCGGACACGGCTTCCGGTGTCGTTCCGATGGCCTCGGCGATGGTTCCCGCATCGATCTCCGCCAATGCGCGAAATGTCTGGATTCCCGCATCGTGAAGCCGCGTGGCGAACACAGGGCCGATGCCCTTGATGGCCGTGAGGTCGTCCGGCTCGGAGGGCGGTGGCGGCGTGGACCGATAGTGAGGCTTTGGATCGTCTGACACTCGTGGCGTCGGGAGTAGGTGCTCTCGAGTGAGCCACACGATGGTGACGAGCAAGCTGACGAGACCGGTTAGGCGCAATAGTTTCTTAAACACACGCAGATTCTAGGTGGCCCGTGATCGGCCGGGGCCACAAGATCAGGGCTTGCAGCTCCAGTGCACCCAGGCGTCCTTCCCTTGGTCGATCGAGGTCTGCACGAGCCAGGCGGCTGTACCGATATTTGCGTCTGGCTCGAACGGTGAAGCTCCGCCGAACCCGGCGTTGGGAGATGCCCAACTCCAGGTTCCGGGGATGAACTGAAAGAGGCCAGAGGCGCCCGACGACGAGTTGTAGGCCAATGGGTCGCCGAGGCTTTCGCACCTCATCACAGACAGCGCCTCGTCGACCAGTTCCGCCGGGAAGTGTTCGGCTACCAGCGACCGCCATTCTTCGACATCGCGCGGTCCGCCGTCCGCAGGCGGTGCAGTCGTTGTGGTGGTGGGTGCGGTTGTGGTCGTTGCCGCCGGTGGAGTGGTTGTGGTTGTGGTCGTTGTTGGCGGTGGTGCTGCGGTGGTTGTGGTCGTTGTTGGCGGTGGTGCTGCGGTGGTTGTGGTTGTTGTGGCCGGCGGTGCGGTGGTTGAGGTGGTTGTGGTTGTGGTGGTGGTTGTTGTGGGTGCTGGCTCGCTGCGCGGTGCGGGGGACGCTTCGACCGCAAACGTCGCCTGAGTGTCGGGGACGACGACCTCGATTTCCGGATTGAGCATTGCGGCGAATCCGGCGGCCGCTACCCGGGACGACAACGACTCGGGGAGGGCGGCTTCGATGGCAACCGGCTCAACGTCCGGGCCGGTGGCGGAAACCGCAGCGAATCCGAGCGCGGCAATAAGGATCACTATCAATGATCCTGCTGCCGATATCTGAAAACGGGGCCGCACGAAAAGAATCCGCTCCTGGGGTCGGTCTGAGACCGGGCGCAACGCACGCCGATGTCAGGCTAGATGTGCTGGGTCGCTGCGGGCAAGCTCACCTCTCCCATAATATGGCTCATTCGTCGTAGGTAGAGTTGGGTTTGTGAGGCACTTACTAGTCATGGCGCTCGCTGCGCTGATTCTGTTCATGCTGCCCGGAGGAGCATCTGCGGACGCCGAACGCTGTTCCGAGGAGTTTCCCGGGCTCGAGTGGACTGCGTATGCGACAGACGCACCGATGACGATGGCGACGGCAGGGCTGAACGAGGCCACCTCGGAACGGTTCGCCGCGGACGTAGCCCGCGTGTCCAAGAAGGTCGACGCCGATATCGGCGGTTTGACGGACTCGGTGGTTTGTCTGGCTACTCCTGAGCTCGCTGAGGAGTTCAGTAGCTTTGTGGCCCCGGGCCAGCGACTGCACGCCGGTGTATTTGGCGAGAAAAGGCTTCTGGTCATCGTGGCCGTGGAAACGCGAATGATCGACGATGCCATCGCTTTTGGGATCCCGCACGTTGCTCTGTGGCAGGTAGGAACCGAGCTGGGCCTTGAAGGAGGCTATCCCGAGCCTTTGGGGTCAACGATCGCCCACTGGTACCTCGCCCGCGATACCGACCGTCTCGACCGATTCCGCAATGAACTCGTTGTGACCTTGTTCCTCGATGACCCGAACCCCGAAGAGCGCACTGCCGCCGACGCTCTGCCGTGGGTGGGCGAGACCAAGCTGGACCCCTACTACTTCGATCCACAGTTCATCGGTTCGCAGATGGGTGTGTTTATTGACTTTGCTGTTGCCGAAGAGGGCGCTGCGGTGCTGCGTGATCCCCGTCAGGAGACATGGGCGGAACTCGAGAACCGATGGCGGGTCTCGATTCGAGATGAGTTCCCGAGGGGAGACTTCGGTGTGTGGTGGGGCGTTGGAATCGTCGTGAGTTTCATCTCTCTTGCGATCCTTTTGGCCCTGCTCAAGCGTTACGAGAAGAGAAGAGCCGCACGGCGGCGCCCAACACCTCCTGCCGATGAAAGTCTGTTCGCCACCAAGACAGGTGAATAGTCAGAGCCCGACGGCCGCAGTAGATGCCACCCTTGGGTCAGCGGCTCCGACAACATCTTCTCCGCTACCGACAATGACCGATACGGGTCCCCAGCCGGACATCGGGCTCGTGGCGGTTCGAGTCTCGTGCCCGCGTTTGCGAAGGCCAGATAGTGCGTCCTCTCCGAGGTCGGGCTCTACAACGACAGTCGAATCGGGTGAGCGCCACTCGTCGGTCGTCCAACGCGGGTGTCGTTGTGCGGTGGCTGGGTCCATTCCGGCCCATCGCATGTAGGTCAACATCTGCAGGAGGGTCTGTGGTTGGAAGTCGCCCCCTCTTGTGCCGAGCAGCATCGCCAGTACACCGTCCTTGGTCCACAGCGAAGGCGACAGCGTATGTAGCGGCTGCTTGCCCGGAGCGAGTTCGTTCGGATGCCCCGGTTCGAGGTTGAATCCCGAGCCCCGATCGTGGAGGAAGAACCCGGCATCGCCGGCTCCGATTCGCGACCCGATGCCGTGATAATTCGATTGGATCAGCGAGACTCCCACACCGGCGGAGTCACGGACGCAGAGGTAGGCGGTCCCCCCGGGGGCCGGTTGCGGGGTGGGCCACTCGGTGCGCGCCGCCATCGAGATGCGGGCAACCCGTTCCTCGAGGCGCGGGATCGCAAGTAGTTCTTCTTGCGGTAGCGGCGCAAACCTCGAATCGGCGACGTACAGGTCGCGTTCCCAGGCGACGGACCGAAAAGCCTCAATGGCCGCGTGGGTGAACCGCGGGTCATCGGGATCGTGCGGGGGATTCAATTGCTCGAAGATCCAGGCGGCGGCGAGCGTCAGATAGCCCTGAGAATTGGGGGGAACAGTCCAGCCGGTCAAGCCCATGACCTCCAGCGAGATCGGATCGATCCATCGGTCCTGGCGTTGGGCAAGGTCTTCATGAGTAATGACGCCGCCGGTGGCAGCCACGACCTCGTCGGCTACGTGCCCCGCATAGAACGCATCGCGCCCGCTGCGGCCGATTTCTGCGAGCGTGTCCGCCAGCGCAGGGCGGGTGACTTCCTCTCCAACCTGGGGTGGCGTCTCGGTGGGATACAGCCCGGATGCGGCGGGCTGGCTTCGCAGGGAGTCGGCGAAGCGTCCGAGCGATCCGGCTAGTTCGGGTGTGGCCGCAAACCCCGACCGGGCGTGGCCGACGGCTGGACCGAGCACCGCGGCCAGCGGCATGGATCCGAATCTCTCGCTGAGGGCGATCCAGCCATCGACGCAGCCGGGAACGGTGACGGCGAAGGGGCTGTTGATCGGGATGTGGTCATGACCTTGGGATCGCACGGCGTCGGGCGTGGCGTTCTGGCCCGCCCGCCCGGACGAGTTCAGCGTGGCCGGTGCGCCGCCGCCGGGCACGTGCACCAGGGCGAACAAGTCACCACCAACACCACAAGTCTCGGGAGCAACTACGCCAAGTGTGGCGTTGGCCGCGATCGCAGCATCGGCGGCGTTGCCCCCTTGCTTCATGATGGTGGCGGCGGCCTGGGACGCCAGCATATGGGGTGTGACCACGCCCGCCCTCCCGTGCGACGTCAGGGTTGCCCCGTCAAGCCGCTCAGGTGGACTCACGATGCGAGCGTTGGCAGGCGTCGATTGAGGGCATCGAGAACGGCTTTGACTGCGGCTTCATCGTGGTCACCGCCTGAAAGTGCTGAGCCCACGACCAGTTCCTCGCCTTGCTTGCCTGCGAAGACAATCACCGCAATGAGGGCAGTCCTCATTCCGACACCGGCCGTCCCTATTGCGTCGAGGGCGAGTGGGGGCGTGTCGGCGAAGATCGATTCCATCGCTTGGAGGGTGGCCTCCCCAACGAGACGGAGCCGAGCGGAAGCGACGTCTGGCCCGCTTGCGGAGCCGATGTGCTCACCGTTCTGCCAGGCCAATGTCACCGTGAGGGTGGTTCGGGTGTTGTCGGTGTTCTCGCGGATGCGCATGAGCGCCGGACGTTGCAGCGTCCGTTGCTTGATGCTGTCTGCCGCGAGTTGGACGACCGAGATGACCCTGCGGTCGATGTTGATGCCGTAGCGAGCCATCGCCAGCGACTGAATATCGCGCGAAACCTGCTTGGGCGATTTGGAGGGAGCTGCCAGCACGTGGAGCTCCACGATCTTGCCGCCTTTGCGAACTACTCGAACCGCTTCAACGGCTTCGAGTTGGGCAATCGTTTCCTCGAATTCCTCGTTGTCGAACACTGTTGGTGGCCTTCCTGGTGCTCTTCGCTTCGCTGCTCGCACCCTAGCGAGACGTCGTTGCCTATTCAGATTCTTGCCGGTTCACGTTTCGCTGCGTAACGTACAGGTGCCGACAACGGTCGAGCCTTGGGTGGACGACTCCGAAAAGGGTCGCTGGGGCAGGCGTGTGGAACGTACAC
>CBDUNF010000069.1:0-14893 GCA_965368515.1 uncultured bacterium | reverse complement strand
CGCCAGAGTGTCGAGCGTCGGCACGGGTCCGATGAACACCGCACCCGTCCTTTCGACCATCGCCCGTCGCCTGATCAGATCGCGTACCTGGAGAGTTGGCGTCTGCTTTGACTTCATCGCCCGGCGTCCCTCCTCGACCACAACCCACAGGGCCGGGGTGCCCATCGGCCAGAGGGCGATCTCGGGAGTCCCCACCGTGAGAACTCCACGATGGCGCTGAGCCCGCACCCACAACTTGGTGGAGTCCTTCGCCGGAAGGCTCGAGGTCACAAACTGGACCCGGTCTCCGTACACCGCTTCCAGCTGGGTAGCCAGCTCAGCGGCCTCGTCGAGTGTCGGAGCTACGATCGCCACATTCCTGCCGGCAGCCAGCGGAGCGTTGACGATGCCGGCTATATCGGTTACGTAGGGACCTGCGGTGACGAGGCATGTGGGGCGGGTGTGTTTCCCGGCCGCGGAGGCCCGGCTGATCTCATCCAGCGGCGACACCAACGCAGGGATGTCATCCTTTGGCGCCTTGCCTTTCCCTCGCGCCAGGTTGGAAGGTGCCGCTCGACCTAGCAGCACCGCAAGCGGAGCGACATAATGAAGAGCCGCCCACCGCAGCGTCTGCAGCAGGCGTTCGTCGAACACCGGATAGTCACCCGATATTGAGATGATCGGTTTCAGCTTGGCCGTGTCGCCGACACGCGTCGATACGACGTAACCGCGAATGCGTCGCGATCCGAGCGGAATTCGGACAACGGATCCAACGCACAGCTCGTCAAGTTCGGCAGGCACGCGATATGAGAAGCCATCGTCTACCGCAAACGTTGGGAGATCAGGAACGATCTGAGCGATGAGTTCCTTCGGGTCACTCACCCTCGTGTGAGACACGGATCCGATCCCAGAGGCGCTCGGCCACTTCGGCCTTGGAGAGCAACGGCCAGGCGTCGGCGGCGCCGTCCGGCGTATAGACGGTTACCTCGTTGGTGGCAGTGGCAAAGCCCGACCCGGCCTTCGTGACATCGTTGCCGACCAGTAGATCCACACCTTTGCTCGTCGCTTTCCGAACTGCGCCTTCCAGCGATCCCGTCTCGGCGGCGAAGCCGACGAGGTACGGCCGATTTTCCATGGCCGCAATTCCGGCCAAGATGTCGGGCGTCGGTTCCAGGTCGATTGCCGGTGGCCCATCACTGCGCCGCAGCTTTCCGTCCTGCGGTGTGGCGGGGCGGAAATCGGCTACGGCGGCAGCCATCACCGCGACGTCAACGTCCCCGGCATGCTTCCAGGCCGCATCGGCCATCTGTTGGGCGGTTTCAACCGGTACGACCTCGATCCCCGACTGCTGAGGCGCCGCAGCTGTGGTCACCAAATACACGTGGGCTCCACGCCGGGCGGCTGCAGCAGCTATCGCATTGCCCATCTTCCCGGAGGATCGGTTTCCGATGTACCGAACAGGATCAATCGGCTCTCGCGTACCCCCTGCGGTCACGAGTACCTCCCAGCCATCGAGGTCACGACGCAAAGAGGCCGCAACTGCCTCCACGATTTCCTCTGGCTCGACCATACGACCGGGCCCTACATCGCCGCCGGCGAGAGCGCCTTCTGCCGGACCGATAACGGTCACTCCATCGTCGAGTAGGGCAGCAACGTTGCGTTGCGTTGACGGCTTGTGCCACATCTCGGTGTGCATCGCCGGGGCCACCACGACCGGGCCTTCACAAACGAGTGCTGTAGCGATCAATGCGTTGTCAGATAGACCTGTTGCGAGCTTGGCAATCGTCGCCGCAGTTGCAGGCGCTACCACCATCGCGTCGCCCCACTGCCCAAGTGCAGTGTGCGGGCTTACCTCGGCTTCGTCAAAGAACCCGACCACCGGGAACTCGCCGGTGACTGCGGCCAGGGTCTGAGCACCCAGAAACTCCGTGGCCGACTCAGTCATGACGCATCTGACCTCGGCACCTGCCTCCGTAAGGCGGCGGGCCAGGTAGGCGGCCTTGTAGGCCGCCACACCACCGGAGATCCCTAGGATTATCCGGCGTCCGCTGAGCATGTCCTACTCCTCGGTGTCGATGACAACCTTGTCGTTGTCGATTTCCTCAAAGGCAATAGAAAGAGGCTTACGTGACATTGAGTGCACCTGCGGCGGAACATACCCACCGAGGCCCTCACCGAGTTGGTTGAAATAGGCGTTGATCTGGCGTGCCCGTCGGGCAGACAGGACGACCAACGCAAAACGGGAATTGGTTTTTGAGAGTACGCGGCCGATTGGTGGTTGAATCATCGTGAGGGGTGCTCCTGCGTGTGCGAATAGACGGTGCCTCTCATTCAGAGAGGTCGGCCGTCTGCCTGATGCAGTATAGAGACGATCTCATCGGCAACGGCGCCGACTTCGGAATTCACGACCCGATAGTCGAATTTCGACTCAGCTTCTTCCATTTGCGATGCTGCGACGCTCAATCTCTTACGGATGTCGGCTTCCGGCGTATCCCCCCGGGCGCGGAGTCGTCTCTCCAGCTCCCCGAGTGAAGGCGGAAGTATGAACACCAGCACCGCATCCGGGTAGCTTTTCTTGACCTGACCTGCCCCATCGTTCTCGATGTCAAGAAGCACGTGCTCACCCGCATCGAGATGGGTCAGTACCGCAGTTCGCGGTGTTCCGTAGAGATGACCGGAATACTCAGCCCACTCGAGGAAGCCGGCCGCGGTGATGCCTTCTTCGAATCGCTTCCGACTCACAAAGACGTAGTCGATGCCATCCCGTTCGCCCTGTCTGAGCTCCCGGGTCGTCCACGACACCGAGAAGTGGAACTTCATGCGTTCCGTCAGGGCCTGTACGACGCTGGACTTGCCCACGCCAGAAGGTCCCGAGATGACGAGCAGCGTACCCCGAGGCGACTTGCCCGCTTCGGTCACGGGCTCAGTCAAAAAGACCCCAGCAGGGCTTCTTTCTGACGAGGACCCAGCGCCCGCAGCCGCTTGCCACCGTCGATCCCCAAATCTTCGAGCAGGCGCATTGCTTTGACTTTGCCCATGTGTGGCATCGACACCACCACGGCGCCGACCTTGATGCCGGCTATCAGCTCGTCCTCCGCAGCGCGATCGAACAAGTCATTGAGGGTCATCGACCCGGTCTTCAACAATTGCTTGACCTCTGCCCGCACCCGCCGCGCTTCGCCGGCGCGCGCCAACGCCGCCGCCCGTTGCTCATCGGTCATTTTTGGTGCTGGCATCGATGCTCCTCAGCTGTGGTCGGCTAACTCTATCAACGACAGGCCGTTCATCCTTGTATCTGGAGCTCAGCAGCAATTGCGGCCGCGGCGGCCACGGGATCTGCGGCTGCTGTGATCGGCCTCCCTATGACCAACCAGTCGGCCCCGCGTTCGATGGCCTCGGTTGGAGTCATTGTGCGTCGCTGATCCTTTGCCTCTGCCCCTTTCGGCCTCACCCCGGGCGTGACCTTGGTCAACTCGGGGGCGACGGAGGCCACCACGGTGAGTTCCTGCGGCGAGCAGACGACGCCTTCGCAGCCGGTGCTGGCAGCTAGCCGGGACATGCGAGAGACGAGCTTGCCGGGTGTGCTTGTGACCCCAATCGATGCCAGATCGCTCTGGTCGAGGCTGGTGAGGACCGTTACCCCGAGGATCCCCGCGTAACCACCCGAGGATTCGCCCAATGCCTCGGTAGCAGCGCGCAGCATCGCAGCACCGCCGGAGGCATGGGCCGTGACCCAGCGAACTCCCAGCCGACCGAGCCGACTCGCGGCGGCTTCCACCTGGCTCGGGATGTCGTGCAGCTTGGCATCTGCAAACACCGGTTTGCCGAGATCAACCAAGGCGGCGGCGACACCGGGACCGGCACCGTGGAGGAGACCCAATCCCACTTTGAACGCACCAACGTGCGGTTCGACCTTGCGGGCCAGGCGAACGGCTTCCTCTGCTGAGCCGACATCGAGTGCAACGATGATCGGATTCACCATGGCTCGGCTGCTCCAATCAGTTCCTGCAACTTCCCGATCCGATTCTTTGTCATATATCGCCTCAGTTGCTTGGTGATCTTCTCAGCGATCCTCGGGTTGGCGAGATGCGCTGTACCGACCCCAGCCGCGGAAGCCCCCGCAAGCAGAAACTCAACAACGTCGTCGCCGCTGCCAATTCCGCCACCGCCGATGACTGGGAGATCGGGCAGTGCCTGGCTCACCTCCCAGACGCAACGAAGCGCAATCGGTTTGATCGGTGTACCCGAGTACCCGCCGACCACACCGGACAACAGCGGTCGCCGGGTGACGACATCAAAGCCGGCGCCCCAGACGGTGTTGCCAAGGATGACCCAATCCGCTCCCGCATCTGCGACCACAGCGGCGATCGCGACGATGTCTTCCGCGTTGGGGCTCAGCTTGGCGCCGACCGGGAGCTCAGTGACGTGGCGGACCGCCTGGATTACCTCAGCCGCCGCATCTAGATCGAGAGCGAACATCTTTCCGTTCTCGAGGTTTGGGCAGGACAGGTTGACTTCGATCGCCCTGACTCCGGCACCCGCCAGCCCTGCCGCCACTCGCGCAAACTCGGCGGCATCCTTCCCCACTGCCGATCCCCAGACATCGGTTGGGATCGTGCCGAGCTCCGACCCGATATCTGCCACCCATCTGTCGACACCGGGGTTCTGGATCCCGATGCCATTGAGCATGCCGGCTCCCGTGGCAGCCAGCCTCGGAGGCTTCCGCCCCGGCCACGGCGACCCGCTAACGGACTTGGCGACCGCTGCCCCATACAGGGAAAGGTCGCCGACCCCTGCGAAGTCGACGACCGATCCAACCGTTCCGCAGGAAGCGATCAAGGGCGACGAAAGCCGGTAGCTGCCCAGTCGGGTTCCCAGATCGACCGCGGAAGTAGTCACCCAACGGCTCCTGCATGCTCCACCACCGCACCGTTCCTAACGGTGAATCGGCCCTCGTAGACGGTGTGAACAACGCCGCCCGTTAGGTCCAGGCCGAAATAGGGAGCGTTCGAACTCCGCGAGACAGTCGTCTCGGTATTCGTCTTTGCCTCGGGGTCAAAGACCACCAGATTCGCCGGACGACCGACTCCGAGGGCTCCCTGTCGATCCAGACCGGCGATTTCAGCCGGCGCGGTGGCCATCACCTTGAACAGTTCGTCCGCCGTGAATCCCAAGATCGTGTTGACGACCCCAGCTGCCCATTCGAGACCAATCACTCCGAAGGGCGAGTCCTCCCACGGATGGTCCTTCTCGTGGTCGGCATGCGGTGCATGGTCGGTGGCGACGACGTCGATTACACCGGAGCGCAGACCTTCCCGCACCGCATCGACATCTGATCGAGAGCGCAAGGGCGGCATCATCTTGTAGAGCGGGTTGGCACCTTCGACGTAACTGTGGTCGAAGTAGAGATGATGTGGTGTCACCTCGGCCGTAACCGGCAAGCCCTCTTCCTTCGCCGCCGCGATCAATGCCACCGCGCCGGCAGTACTGATGTGCTGCACGTGATAGCGAGCACCGGTCAGGCGGACGAGCGCCAGATCCCTGGCAATCACTATCTCTTCTGCCTCCGATGGAACCCCGGGCATGCCGAGACGGGAGGAGACCTCACCCTCATGCATTTCTCCGCCTGAAGCCAGCCCGGCGTCGATGCAGTGCTGGACCACGAGGCCGTTGCGCTCCGCCAGGTAGTCCATTGCCCTGCGGAGAAGCCCGGCGTTGCTGACTGTGTCGCCGTCGTCGGTGAAGACCGTCACGCCGGCTGCGCACAATTCATCAAGATGCGCCAGTTTGGTACCTTCCCGTCCCGCGGTAATGCACCCGCTGGGAACCACCTCGACGAGACCGACCTGCCGACCACGGTCGGCGACATACCTCGCCAGATGGCCGGAATCGATTGCGGGTTCGGTGTTCGGCATTGCAACGATCGCGGTGTATCCACCCATGGCCGCAGTACGCGACCCCGTTGTGATGTCTTCCTTCCACTCCTGACCCGGCTCCCGAAGGTGCGTATGCATATCGACAAATCCAGGTCCGACCCAGGCTCCGGCGCAATCAATTGCCTCGCCCCGCACCTCGATCTTGGTGCCGATTTCCGCAACCTTGCCATCCACCACCGCAACATCCTGTAGTCCCGGGAGGATCGCGCCATCGGCCACAACCACTGCATTCTGCAGCGTGAAATCACTCATCTCTGCTACCTCCCAACAGCTGGAACAGTGCTGCCATCCGCACCGCCACCCCATTTGTTACCTGTTCGAGCACCTTGCATCGAGGGTCATCGGCCACACCCGCGTCAATCTCTATCCCCCGAATCATTGGACCCGGATGAAGCACGATCGCCTCCGGCTTGAGCCGCGCCATACGTGCATCGGTCATCCCG
Organism: uncultured bacterium; assembly: GCA_965368515.1. Taxonomy (GTDB): domain Bacteria; phylum Actinomycetota; class Acidimicrobiia; order Spongiisociales; family UBA5794; genus JAAETI01. The sequence goes on along the minus strand of CBDUNF010000069.1, from coordinate 8,535 downwards.
AATCGGTCGCGATACTCGGCGACCGAGGGAAAGACGGAGGCCCCGCCGCGCTCTGCCTGGACGCGAAGCACGTATACCGCATCGACTTCGGAAAGGACCCCGTCGAAGTCCGATGTTGCTTTCACAGGCCACCCGGTGAGGTCGGGTGGCAAGAGCGTTGGTGGAGCAACCATGGTGACTTCGGCCCCGAGCGTGGTGAACGCCCATGCGTCGGACCGTGCCACTCGCGAGTGACGGATGTCGCCAACGATCGCGATCCGCAGCCCTTCCAGGGTCCCGAAGTGTTGCCGCAAAGTGAGCGAGTCGAGCAGTGCTTGCGTGGGGTGTTGATGTGCCCCGTCGCCACCGTTGATCACCGGTAGGCCCGACCATTCCGCGACACGCCATGCTGCACCGGTGGACTTGTGGCGGACCACCATCAGGTCGACACCCATGGCCTTCACCGTTAGGACTGTGTCCTTGAGGCTCTCGCCCTTTTTCAGCGACGAGGTTCCGGGCGAGAAAGAGACGACGTCGGCCGATAGCGCCTTGGCTGCAGCATCGAAAGACATCTTGGTCCGCGTTGACGGCTCGAAGAACATCATCGCCACAGACTTGCCGCGCAGCGCGGGGACCTTGGGGATGGGGCGATGCATGACTTCGAAGAACTCGTCGGCATCGTCCAGCAAGCTCGTGAGCGTGGCCTGATCCACGCCTTCCATTGTGAGTAGATTCTTCATTTCGCCTCCCCCGACGCCTCCGGCGTTGGTGTGGGACCTTCGATCCACACGCCGTCCTCTCCATCTATCTCCGCAACACGCACTGTGACGTGCTCGCTGCTCGAGGTAGGGAGGTTCTTGCCGACGAAGTCGGCACGAATCGGCAACTCGCGGTGACCACGATCCACCACTACCGCCAGCTGAACGACCGCAGCCCGCCCCATGTCCGCCAGGGCATCGAGCGCAGCTCTGATCGTACGACCGGTGTAGAGCACGTCGTCGACGAGGACAACTGTGGCGCCGTCGATCGGCACCGGCACCTCTGTCGGGCCGAGTTCGATCCGGGGGCGACTGTCGATGTCGTCGCGATACATGCCGATGTCGATGATTCCGCTGGGGGTGGCGTGGCCCTCAATCTCGGTCAATAGGGCGGCGAGCCGCTCGGCGATCGGTCCTCCCCGGGTCCGAATCCCAACCAAGATGAGACCGTCGACGCCACGGTTCTTCTCGATGATCTCATGAGCCATTCGTCGCAGGGCTCGGCTCATGTCACTTCCCGACATCACAGAACGCATCGGGATTTCCACGGGAGCGAAACGACGGTCGTGCCAGTACGAGGCGCGACCAGGAACGATGTTTGATACATCGGTTCTCCTTCCTTCCCGGCCTCACTGGACCGGACTTAAAGGTTGGGCATTACCGGTACCGCCCCGCGCGGGCGGTTCCGAGACGGGACCATAGCAGCGCTCCCGCGGCGACGCTGGATTCAGGAAACGAAGTCGTCTCTACTCGCTGATTAGCTTTGAGAGCACACCGTTTACGAAGGCTCCGCTGCGCTCAGTTGAGAATCGTTTCGCCAGGTTTACTGCTTCGGAGACCACAACGCCGACCGGGGTCTGGCCGCTCCGCAGCTCAAACAGAGCAAGCCTGATGATGTTGCGATCAACCACCGGCATCCGCTCGAGACGCCAGCCGGTCGCTGCTGCGGCAATCGCGGCGTCCAAGGCCTTACGGTCCTTCCAGGTGCCGTCGACGTAGCGCTGAGCACGACCGGACAGTCCATCGGTCAGCGGTGGCGCTCCGGTCATGTCGGCGGCGTAGAGCGCTGCCAGAGCCTGATCTCGGGCCGAGGTCTTGCTCACGAAACCCTTGTGATGTAGTCACCGGAGCGAGTATCGACCTTGATCGTGTCGCCCTGCTCGACAAAGAGCGGAGCCTGCACTACCAGCCCGGTCGCCAGTGTCACCGGTTTGGTCGCACCGGACACACGATCACCTTTCACGCCCGGCTCGGCATAGGTCACGAGAAGTTCGACCGCCGCCTGGAGATCAATCCCGATCGGGTTGCCTTCAAACATCGACAGCTGAATCGTCATCCCCTCAGCGAGGTAGTTCGCTGCCTCGCCGACCAATGCCTCGGGCACCGCCATTTGCTCGAAGGTCTCCCCGTCCATGAAGTTGAAGCCCATGTCATCGCGATAGAGGTACTGGAAGTCACGCCGGTCGATCGTTGCGTTCTGCACGCTCTCGCCTGCACGAAACGTCCGCTCGGCGAGGCTGCCGGTGTCCAGGTTCTTCAGCTTCATCTTGACGAAGGCTTTGCCCTTGCCCGGCTTGGTGTGTTGATGCTCGACCACCTGGAAGAGGCCGTCCGGCAGTTTCAGAGCCATCCCGGCTCGTACGTCATTTGTTGAGATCATGCGTCTAGGCCCTTTTGCGATTTAGTCAGTACTCGGTGGCCGTCATCGGTAACCACCACCATGTCTTCGATGCGGATGCCGCCGAAACCAGGAACGTACACGCCCGGCTCGACTGTGACAACATTGCCGGGCACCAGGACGTCTTCCGAATTCACCGCCAACCGGGGCCCTTCATGGATCTCGAGGCCGACACCGTGACCGGTGCTGTGGACGAAGGCTGCCTCGTAGTCGTACTTGCGCAGGACCTTGCGGCAGGCTTCGTCAACGTCATGGCCGGTGACGCCCGGACGAATCGCGGCGATGCCGGCTTCCTGCGATTCGAGCACGGCCTGATGCATCCGCTGCGTTTCGGCATCCGGCTCGCCATCGAGCCAGATCGTTCGGGACATGTCGCTGTGATAGCCGTCAACCGTACATCCGTAATCGAGCAGCATCAGCCCGGCGCCTACCGGGTCGCCCTCTGACAGATGATGCGGCAGTGCGGCGTTGGCACCAGCGGCTGCAATAGGCGGCCACCCGGCCTGCCTTGCTCCGGCATCACGCATCGCGTTGACCAGTGCCCAACCCAGATCTGCTTCACTAACGGCAGTTGCTGCAATCGCTCGCACTTGATCGAATGCTCGGTCCCCGGCTGCCGCAGCGGAGGACAACGCCGCGATCTCCGTGGCGTCCTTCACCTCACGCAGTTGTTCGACCACCCCTCGGGTCGGAAACAGATCAGCTTCGGTCTTGTCTTTGAGGCCGTGAACAAACGCCCAGTTCACGTCCTGCGCCTCGAGCCCGACTCTTTCATGCCCGGCGAACTGTTCCACCAGAACATCGACGAGCCCTGAGCGGTACGCCACCAGCTCTCCCCCGTCGATCTCTGCCACCAGGCGCTCTCCCAGCTCCTCGTATCGGCCGTCGGTGATGAACACGAACCGGTCTCCGCTAACGAACACAAACGCATTGCTTCCGGTGAACCCGGTCAAGTACCGGATGTTTGGGAGGAAAGTGATCAGTAGCGGCGCTTCGACGTTCTCACGCAGCCGCGCGATGCGCTGGTTGTACACGGTGTGTCCTCTCGACTTTGCGATTCCGCGACGATACACGACACAAGACGGCGGTCTAAGACACGCCAACTGCGGCAAGACCCGCTTGGATGGTCTCGGCGTCGACGTGACGCACCACGGGGGCCCCGAAGGACTCGAGCAGCACCATCCGAATGCCGCCGGCATCGCGCTTCTTGTCGCGGTTCATCAACATCGCGACCTCGTCAGCAGCAACGACAGGCGACCGGACGGGCAGGCCGATCCTTTCGATGATGTCGTTTTGTCGCGTCGCTTCTGAGAAGCCCAGCACCATCTCGGATATCTTCCCTGCCGCCACCATGCCGATGGCCACCGCTTCTCCGTGCGAGATGCGCGCGGCAACCTCAATAGCGTGGCCGATCGTATGGCCATAGTTGAGAATCGCCCGCAGACCTTGTTCGGTGAAGTCAGCGCGGACCGTATCGACCTTCACCTTGATCGCTGCCGGTACCACCACGTCAAGCGAAGCCTCGATGCCTTTGGTTTCGTATTCCTCGAGAATCTCGGTGTCGGCGATGAAGCCGGCCTTCACTGTTTCGGAAGCCCCTTCCCGAAGCAACTTGGCAGGTAGATCCTGCAGTAGATCAATGTCGACAACCACTCGATTCGGGTGCCGAAAGACGCCGGCGAGGTTCTTGCCGTCGACGTTCACGCCGGTCTTGCCTCCGATCGAAGCATCAACCGCCCCCAGCAGGGTTGTCGGGAGATACGTGACGTCGATTCCACGCAAGTAGGTTGCGGCGACGAAGCCGGCTAGATCGGTGAGCGCACCGCCGCCGACGCCAACCAGAAGGTCTCCTCTCGTGAAGCCGAGAGAGTTGAGCCACTCGTAGACCTGTCCGACCGTGGTCAGATTCTTGGCGGCCTCCCTGTCGGGGAGAACAAGAGAGGTGGCATCCACACCCAGGCGCAACGCTTCCTCCACCAGCCGATCTGCCGTCGCCACCACCGAGGGCTGAGTCAACACGCCAACCCGAGCACTGTTCGGAAGCAACAGGGAAGACGCGGCACCGATCCCGCGACCGACCCGGACCTCGCAAAGCCGGCCATCGGACCCCAAAAACTCGTGCGTTGCGATCACTGGCTAGAACTCCGCGATGTGTTTGCGGTAGGCCTCAACTGCGCTGAGCATCTCGGCCACCGTGTCTCCACCGAACTTCCGCTGGACCTCGTTCGCCAGCGTGTAAGCCACCATCTGCTCTCCGACAATGGCAGCCGCCGGCACCGCGCAAACGTCGCTTCGTTCTCGAAATGCCTTCTCCGGAGCCTTGGTGACGACGTTGACAGTATCGAGGGGGCGCATCACGGTTGAGATCGGTTTCATTGCCGCACGGACCCGAACGACATCGCCGATAGTCATACCGCCTTCGAGCCCGCCTGCCCTGTTGGTTTGGCGAGTGAATCCGGCATCGCCGTGGTAGATCTCGTCGTGAGCGCTAGAACCCGGCGTGGCGGCCATCTCATAGGCATCGCCAATTTCCACTCCCTTTATGGCCTGAATCGACATCATTGATTCGGCAAGGGCCGCATCGAGCCGCCGATCCCAGTGGACATGGGAGCCCATGCCGATTGGCATCCCGTAAGCCAGAACCTCAAAGACACCACCGAGCGTGTTGCGGTCCTTCTTGGCAGCCTCGATGGCCGCGATCATCGCTTCTTCTCCACCTTTGTCAAAGGTACGCACGGGAGAACCGTCAACCCGTTCTTGATCTTCGGGTGTTGGCCGCGGACCGTCGGCAGGAACCGCCGCATCTCCAATCGCAACCACATGGCTAACGATGGAGACACCCATTGCCCCCAGCAACTGCTTGGCGAGGTAGCCCACCACCGTCCGCGCCGCCGTTTCCCGAGCAGAAGCGCGTTCGAGAATGTCCCGGGCGTCCCGGGTGTCGTACTTGATCATCCCTGCCAGATCGGCGTGGCCGGGCCGCGGAGTCTGCAAAGGACGCTTGCTCGTACCGGGCTCCGCCGACATCTCCTCCCGCCATTTCGGCCATTCCGTGTTGCGGATGACCACGGCAACCGGGCTGCCCAGTGTCGTACCGAAGCGGACCCCTCCCAGAATCTCGAGCTCATCCTGCTCCAGACCCATGCGGCGGCCCCGGCCAAACCCCAAGCGGCGGCGGGCCAGCTCGGCGGCGATTCCATCGCTCGAGACCGGCAACCCGGCCGGAAGACCTTCAACAATCGTTACCAAGCCGGGGCCATGAGACTCACCGGCTGTTAGAAATCTCAACATGGTGACCGATAGTAGGCAGATCCGATGTAGGTCAGACCCAGATCGACATCAGAAACGAGTGAAGGGCCGCAAGCGGCCCTTCACTCAAAAGGGGTTGGAAGCGATACTCCTTGGCCAAGCCATGTCGGTGTGGCCGCGTAGTGCCCTGTTCCCGGTGACGATTCCCCCACTTGGACCGTCACACCCCGTGTGCACCCGCACTGTGTACACGGTGCGAATACGGTCATCATAGGTGGGCGTGACTACACGCCAAAGAACCCGAGACTCACCCCAGGTACCAGTCGGCTATCTCACGCCCCCAAAACAACCCGATCCAGGCGCCGACGACGAGGTAGGGACCGTAGGCAAACTTGGAGCCCCTTCCTTTCCGGGTCAGGATCAACACGAGGATCGAGGCAACTCCGCCCAGCAGGATCGCCGTGACAAAGCCGACCGCAAGAGCATCCCAGCCCACGTACCCAAGGAACAGCCCGAGGAGAAGGGCCAGCTTCACATCACCCATTCCAAAGCCGCCTCGAGCCAGCAGACCAACAACCAGCAAGAACAGGAAGTAGAACAACGCCCCGAGCCCTCCGCGGAGGAGATCGTTACCGAACCCCCTGCTGATTGCACCGATTGCGAGCAACACAGCGGCGATGCCCATCCCGGGAAACAGCACTCGATTCGGGATCAGTTGATGATCGAGGTCGATCAACCCAAGAGCAAGCGTTACCGATCCGAACACCAAGAAGGCCGGTAGGAGACTCCAGAATTCGGCCGTGGGCGCCACGAGCCAGCCGAATCCACCGCCAACTACGACCGCGGCAGCCCACCACAGATTGCTGCGGGGTCGATTGTCCACGCCCATCCGCAACGGAATCAATCTGGCGAGCGCAACCGCAACCAGGCCGCCACCGATTCCGATTACCGCGGCGGCCAATCGCAGGGTGGTTGCCACCTGCACTGCCAGAGCCATCGCTTTCCTCCTAAGACGCCCGTCGCGCCAACTCGTTCTCCGCGGCCATGCGCATCACCGACGGATCAGTCTCAATACCCGTCCAAATCAAGAAACTCGCCACGGCCTGCCCGATCAGCATGTCCAGGCCTGCCGCGACCGGAATTCCCCGTTGCCTGGCCAACCGGACTGCGGGGGTGATGTCATCCCCATAAGTCATATCGAGCAGCCCGAGAGCCGACTCAAGCAGATCGTCAGGCAGCGATTCACCGCGCATCCCCAGCGAGGTCGCATTCACCAGAACTCCCGGCGAGACCGCTTCACCCCATGTCACCACGCGTGCCGCAACTCCGGTCCGTTGGATCATTGTCTTTGCCCGCTCGGCGTGCCGGGCGACCACAGAGATCTCGCGGCCCTCCAAGCCCACCAGAGCCGCTGCGGCGGCACCCCCGGCACCGAGCACGTTCACGGAGGCGTCGTTCGGCAAACCTGCCCATCTCCACGCGTTTCGGATTCCGACAACATCGGTGTTGTCACCCCTGAGCCCACCATGGCGAAGCGACAGAGTGTTGACGGCACCGGCACGCTCCGCCATCTCTGTCCGGTTGTCAGAAAGTGCATACGCCAAGCTCTTGTGAGGCATCGTGACGTTTGCGCCGTCCAAATCGCCACGCCGGATCGAGTCCACGCCGGATATAAAACCTTTATGGTCGACTTCGATAGCCAAGTACCCACCGCTGATACCGGCGTGGGCGAGCGCCGCCTCGTGCATCACCGGTGATAGCGAGTGAGCAACGGGTGACCCGAATACGGCCAGCTTCACGGCGTGATGACCCCGGCGTCCTTCGCCTCTTGCTTCTTCTGGTTGTGCTCTTCGAGCGTCTCACTGAATCCGTGAGTTCCGTCGCTGTTGATTAGCACGTAGTAGAAGAATGCGGTATCAGCGGGGTTCGCTGCCGCCTCGATGGACGCAAGCCGCACACCACCAATAGGCGTCGGCGGCAGGCCCGGATACAGATATGTGTTGTACGGACTGTCGACCTGGAGATCCACGTTCAGGACCTCTCCGCGATTCTCCCCCAGCGCATAGATGATCGTGGCGTCGATCTGCAGCGCTATACCGGTTTCGAGACGGTTGGTGATTACCGAGGCGATGATTGGTCGCTCATTGTCGAGCTTCGCTTCCTTCTCTATCAGCGATGCGATAACCAGGCCGTCGTATGGGTCGAGATCAAGCGCCTCCAAAGCGCTCCAATCCATCCCCGAGACACGGTCCTCCAGCAGACTTGCCATCGCACCCAGGATGTCAGCGGGTGAGGCATCCTCCCGGAATTCGTACGTGTCCGGGGCCAACAGACCCTCCCAGCGGACGAGTTCCGGAGAACCGTCCGGCACTTCTTCGGGCAAGTACTCCGAGTCGATCGTCCCATTGATCAGCGGCGCCGTCAGCTGTGTGATCGTGTAGCCAGTCTGCTCAGAAATCGACGCAAGAATCTCGTCGATCGTTAGCCCCTCGATCACCGTGATCCTTCTCACCGGTGCAAGCTCCGGGCCCTGGACGAGAATATCGATTAGGTCATCGTTGTCGGCACCACTGGTCATCACGTACTCGCCGGCCTTGAGCTGGTTACCTACGCCCCTGGCTCGTACGGCAGACTCGAAGTCGCCGGCATCAGGAATAACGCCAGCGTTGAAGAGAGCTTGGGCGATACCGCCAGCCGTGGAACCCGCTGTGATCTCGACATCGATCGGGATGCCTTCCTCCAGAGCCACCGTCCCAGTGCTCTCATTGCTGATGCCCGAGGCAAGCCGCTTCGCCAGAGAGGTGAGCACAACGAAGCTCAGAATGACAATCATCACGACAACAAACAGCTGGATGATCCGGACCTGCCACG
>CBDUNF010000068.1:0-14980 GCA_965368515.1 uncultured bacterium | reverse complement strand
TCGCCGGGTGGAACATCGTGGGCGAGGTTAAATGAGATGGATGCGGTGAGGTTGCCGCCCGCGTCCTCGATCTGGAGTGGGCCGAGAGGAACGTCGGTGGTTGCCCCGCCATTGCCGGAGGCGGTAACCCGTCCGTAGGTTTCGCCCTGGAGGTAGGCAAAGAAGGGGCCGTCGACAAGCCAGCCGTACGCTCCACGGGAGAAATCGCCCGCCAGTTCGACGCGGTCGCCGGCCTCGACTCGTTCCCATGATGGTTCAAGCCAAGACCCACCGGCCCACACTGGACCTGCGGTTATGACGACAAGAACTGCCGCGATTAGTGCGATCGTGAAGCGTCGCAGAGCGCCTTCCTTTGCCCGGATGGAACAACGCTAACGAGGGCCGGGGATTAAGTGACTAGTTTGTTTTTCGCGACGGATGGGGCGCTCGGGAGGCCAGCTGTGGGCTGCAGGATTCCACCCTGGGGCGCGGTCCACATCCTTAGTAGTCGTGTAATGACGTCTCCGGCGTAGGCTCTAAGCATGAAACGGTTCAAGTCGGTGAGGACACCCAAGCTGGCGGCGATCGGATTGCTCGCCATGGTTGCTCTGCTTGTGGGTGCGTGCGCAGACAGCGGGGACAGTCCCGTCGATTTGACTCGAGGGTCGGAGTTCGTCAGTGCCACCGATTCCGGATCCACGACGACTAGCGATGTGGCGCCGGCGACGACCGTATCGACAACGGCTGCACCAACCACAACAACCACAACCACGACAACTGAACCTCCCCGCATCTGGGACGGCTTGGAGCGGCTCAACATCATGCTTCTTGGCAGTGATGCCGGGGTTGGGCGTACCGGGACCAGGACCGACACGGTCATCGTGGTGAGCATCGCTCCGGAGTCGGGGGATGCCGCGATGTTTTCGGTGCCGCGCAACCTGACAGAAGCGCCGCTCCCCGAGGGTATGGGCGTCTGGAGCTGCAACTGCTTCCCCGACATCATCACCCATTTGTGGGCGAACGCCGAGTGGTATCCCGATGCGTTCCCGGGTGCGCAGGAGCCGCCCATCAACGCCCTCAAGGCGGCATTGGGAGGGGTCTTCGGTGTCGACATCCACTACTACGCCAAGGTTGATCTTGCCGGCTTTGTAGATCTGTTCGATGCGATCGGCGGCGTCACCTTGGAGATTCCCAAGCGGATCGTCGACAGCTCCTATCCCCACGAGGACGGTGGCAGAGAATCCGTGCTCATCGAGGCAGGGGAGCAGGTGTTGGACGGGCACCAGGCACTCGCGTACGGCCGGATCCGTCGCAACTCGGGAGACTTCGCCCGCATGCATCGGCAGCGCTGCTTGCTCGGTGCTCTGCTGGAGAGCACAGACGCCAGCAGTCTTGCGGCCAGCCCGGCTTCCTTCGTCGAAGCAGTCGGTCGGCACGTCGAGACCGACATCCCGCTGGACAGCATCGGAGATTTCGTTGAACTCCTCTCTCGAATCGAGATGGACCGGTTTGCGACTCTGCGGATCACGAGTCACAAGTATGGGACCAGCGGCCACGCTGGGTACCAGATCTACGACCTGGAGCAGATAAGGACCGATGCCCACACCCTGATGGACGATCCAACGGTTCACCTGGACACTCAGGACGGAGAGGGCTGGGAAGACACCTGCGCGCAGTCCTTCGACTAATCGATCGGTGACACCCAACCCGAATAGGCCGGGCTGTTGGATATGGCCCGAGCGATGTACGCCGACTGAGGTGCTTGACTGCCGACTGGACCTCGAGGAGAAGGCGGATTGAGCGACCGCGGTCAGAAAGACGGAACCTGGTTTCGCCTCTACGAGTCTATGGGTTGTGTCCATTCAATCAACCAGCGTGAACATGGGTAGACGGCTTGCTAACGCTGAGGCAGTGCCGCGGGAGTTCGAGGACTTCTATCGCGCCAAGCGCGACCATCTGGCCCGATCGCTCGCCATCACCCTCAGAAGCGACGAGCTTGGCAACGAGGCCGCGGACGAAGCCATGACAAGGTGCTACCAGCGCTGGCGGACTGTGCGCGAGTACGGCAACCCAACGGGATGGGCTTACCGGGTGGGGCTGAACTGGGCGCTGAGCAAGCGTCGCAAGGCCGTCAGGGAGGTCGCGGTTCCCCTGCCGGAGAGGCCTATTGAGGATTTGGGCTTTATCCCCGAGATCGAGCAAGCCCTGGCTGAGATCCCAATTGAGCAGCGAGCGGTGCTTGTTCTTCGCTTCTTGTTCGATTGGGACATCGACCGGGTGGCCGAAGCACTGCGAATACCGACAGGCACTGTGAAGAGCAGACAGCGACGCGGATTAGATGCAATTGAGCGACGCTTGGAGGTCCGAAGATGAGTACGGAGACCTTGCTCAGAGAGCATTTCCAGGCAGCCGCACAAGATGTGCAAGTCGATGCCAAGCCGTTGCACGAGATGACTCGTCGGGTCCGAAAGACTCGTGTGTTGCTCGGGCTGGGCGCCGCCGCCGTACTTGTCGCTGTTGTCGGGGCAGTTGGACTGACGACCGGGGACTCCGATGATCTGATCATCCCTCCGCCGGTCTCTGAGGGCGCTTTCGACATCTCCGTACTCGACCTCCTTCCGGACGGTTTCGATCCTGTGTCGGCCCCTTCACTATTTCCGGGTTTCGGTGATCCTGCTGCCGTCGCACAGGCGTATCTCGGCGAACGAGTCGGCGTTGAGACCGCCGTCCTCTCTGTCGAAGTGACAGCCCCCGATCAGTACGCGGTGAGATGGGGTTGGGGCCAGGTCGCGGGCATTTCGAGAACTCAAGATGACGGCGACCTCGGGTGGGTCCTATTGCGGGGTGACGCCGACGGGAACCTCTACGTGATCGCCGCGGTAACGGATGGCGTGGACGTTTCGGATGTGCAGCACCTGAACGGTCGGGTCTCTATTGTCGTTGAGTCGACGGCCGCCAGCGGGGGGATCGCGATGGATGTGCTCGACATGACCGGGGCACCGGTCGACGGAGCGCCCAATCCGGACGGTGTGTTCCCGGGCAGTGACGTGCGCTACGGGACAGCCGGGGTGGCCGATAGTGGTGTCCCCGGCCAGATCACGAGCCTGGCGTTTGCGGCAGAAGGTATTGATGAGCCCGTGGTGCTGCGGGTACATCTTGTTGGCGGCGCATTGCTGACCGTGAGTGAAGTGGTTCTCGAGCCAGCCCTGGACGAGGAGGCACCGGCCATCACCACTACCTCCATGCCTCCCTCGACGACAGTAACCACCACGACAGACGATCCACCGGAAGTGGTTGATGAACTCGTTGCATGGACTGCGGTGGACGCAGAACGTGATGTTGAGAACCTGCTTGCAGCGCTTGCGGCCGGTGCGTATCAGCAGGCGGCCTGGCCGATGGAAAACAACGGTGGCGTATATGACGATCAGGGGCGCAACGAGTCGAATTCTGAGTTCCTGGCCCGAGTTTGCGCCGGGGGAGCCTGTCTTGGCCCCTACGAAGTGGTTGCCAATGGCCCGGGTCTTGTTGATCCGGTCTCCAGCCAGGCATCATCAACAGTGACCGTCACCCATACTCCGACGGGCACCACGGGGGAAATGACCGTCGGAACGTTTGAGGGCCAACGCATGGTTATGGGCCTGCCTCCGCTGGTTCCATCCAACGACGGACCCACCCTGGTCGCCGAACTTTTCGGCGAGGACCTCCCTTCGCGCGTGGTCGTGCAACGGTTTGATGCTTTTGAGATCTGGGAAGACGGTTCGGGGGAGTGGGTAACCAACTGGTGGGCCAGAGACGCACAACAAGCGGAGCGGGGCGTTGTACTACTGCAATCCGAAGTGGTCGGATTGACCGACCCTTCGGTTGCCTACGCGGCTGAGTGCGGGAGGCTGATGACCCGGTCCGACGAAGTGCTGCTACTCCAGTCGTGTTCGTCGGACGATTGGGCCTATACCTACCTGCTATCGGGAGATGACGCGGGGACACCGATTGCGCCGATCTCCGGCGCAGACGGCCAGTGGTCATGGTTCACCGAGAGGAACGGGGTAATCCTCACCGGGCAGGGCGATGCCGAGGGCAATCTTGTCTCGCTCGAGAGCGAACGCGGTGTCGATCTCGCCGGGGATGACTACATCGGATATCTGACGCTGTCCGTCGACGGATCTCGAGTCGCCTATGTCGACCATCGCGACGACTCGGCCTACTCACACTTCTGGAGCCCCATCGTCGTCGTGAAGGACGTTGCTTCCGGCGCCGAGCTGGATCGGTGGGTGCTCGACGCTCCCGTGCTCTGCCTGGAGTTCTCGGGTGATTGGGTGGTCGCCTGCGAAGGTCGCAGTGACCTCAGCGACCTGGCGTCGGGCATGCCGGAACAGGAGGCTCTTGTCGCCATCAATGTCGAAACGGGACAGGTCAATCGAGTGGAGACCCGAGTTCGAGTCTTCCTACCGGGCTGAGGTCCGATTCCGTTCCGGGATCAGTAGGGTGGAGGCGCGTCTCAAAAGGGGTCTCGAATGGCAGGTATCGCCCGTTTCAGTTTGGTAGCGCTTGACTGCGCCGATCCGAAAGGGCTGGCCGAGTTCTACAGCAGGGTCACCGGATGGGAGATCGACCCGGACGATGCGGAGAGCGACTGGGTGCAGCTCAGCAGCGAGACCGGGGCAACGATTGCGTTCCAGCTTGCACCCAATCACGTGGCTCCGGTCTGGCCAAGCGACGACAACCAGCAGCAGGCCCACCTCGACTTTGATGTGCCCGATCTCGATGTCGCCGAAGGGCAAGTGCTGGCGCTGGGCGCCCGTAAAGCGGAGTTCCAGCCTGGAGAGACATTCCGGATCTACCTCGACCCGGCCGGCCACCCGTTCTGCCTGGTTCTCGACAGAGCGTACCGCTAGGCGCGGAACCATCGGCCGGTGTCTGGAGGCGTGCTATTGCAGACCAGCGCGTGACGCCGCCCCGATCAAACGGGGCGGCGTCTTCTCATGTCAAGTCACTCGACCGGGCCATCCGGGGCGAGGAGCTCCTCGGCTAGGCCGATCGTGTCGGCGGTGCCGTCATTGCTGGCGACCACTGTGGTTACGCCGGTTGCTGGGTCGTGGCGGATAGCGGCACTCGCTCCGACTGTACGGCCGTTGTGGCCGAACACGATGCGTCCCTGGAACTCGTACGATGCCACGCCAAGTCCGTAGCCGTCCCGCGGGGCTGTCGTGGTGTCGAGCATCTGCGAGAACAGTTCTGGAGACAACAGCCTGCCTTCGACGAGGGCAGTCACGAAGGTCAGCAGATCGTCGGCGCTTGATACGAGACCACCCGCGGTCCACGACGAGGCAACGACGGTGTTCGTGTCAAACTCTACGAGAGAGGTGGGCGGAGAACCCGGAGCGGGAGCTTCATACCCCGTTGCGATTCCCGTCTGGTCGAAACCGGTGGCAGTGAGGCCGATCGGGTCCACTAGTCGCTCTCGCAGCACATCAGCAAAGGGCTGCTCTGTGGCGCTCTCGACGATCTTGCCGAGCAGGAGGTAGTTGACGTTGGCGTACTCCTGTGTGGTTCCCGGTGCCGTCGCCGGGCCATTGGCGATAGCCGTGTTGATGGCTTCGTCGACTCCGATCACAAGCGATGGGTCGATGACGGCAGCCATTATGTCGTCTGCGTTTCCGCTATCTCGGAGCCCGCTGGTGTGGTCGAGCAGTTGCCCGATCGTTATCGCCGGATCGAGTGCAGCGACATGGTCGGTGACAGCTTCCTCGAGTCCGATCACGTCGTTGTTGACGAGGTCGAGAACCACTGCTGCGGTGAACATTTTGGTGAGGCTGCCGATGCGCAGGGGTTGGTTCGGGGTGAGGGTCGTTCCGCTCTCTCGGTCCGACCAACCTGCTGTTGACACGATCGACCCGAGGCCGGGGACAACGACGCCGGCAACGCCCCCGACGACCACCTCATCCTGAGCCCATGCTGTGAGTCGGTCGTCGACAATCTGTTGTGCGTTGGCCTCCATGTCCTCGGGGCTCGGTGTGTTGCCGAGGTGGAGCATGATGACCTGATCGATCACCTCGTCGAGAGCCTCGGTGGCCATCCGTTCGCCGAGATTGGTTACGGCGAGCATCCCCCAGTCCGCTCCGGGGAGCAGAATCGCCACCGCCAGAAAACGGTCGTTGCTTCCGCTGTGCGAGAGAACTATCCCGCCCGGCGTCTCTTCCACGAGCCAACCCAGGCCGTAGTTGGTGCCGGCCGCGGGCGTCCCCAGCGCGGCGAATACCGATCCGCTGACCAGTTCGGCTTCGCTGCCCCGGAAACCGCGCAACTGTGTCTGCAGGAACGTCGCCCAGTCGGCCATGTTGCAGTGAGCGAGCCCTGCTGGAGCGATCGCATGGGGGTACTCGGCGTCCGGATCACCGGGATCCATCGGTTGGCCGCCGAGATCGGTGTTGTGTCCCCACGGTTGATCAACCGTGCCCGGCGTGCCGGGAGCGTAGAAGCCGCAGCTGTCCATCCCGAGCGGCTCAAAGACGCGAGCTGTCATGAGGTCTTCCCACGACTGACCGGTCATTTGCTCGAGCGCCGAACCCACCATGGTGTAGCCGAAGTTGGAGTAGAGGTGCTGACCCAGCGGCTGCGTCGGAGCGTCCGCAGTGATGGTCTCAACTCCCATGAGTCGCTGCTCCGGTAGAGGTATGTCGTCGGGAATGACGGACAGGGCCGCGGCAAGGATCTCGTCGTCAATCCCTGAGGTGTGGTTGAGTAGTTGAGCAAGCGTCACGCCACCCGTGGCTTTATCGATGTTGGCCACGCTTGCTGAGAACAGCTCATCCAGGGTCGCTTCCCAGGCGAGGGCCCCCTCGTCAACGAAAGTACCGACAAGTGTGGAAGTCATGGCCTTGACGTTCGAGCCGATGTGGTATTTGTCATCGATCTCGACGGGGGTGGGATCTCCTTGCCTACGGACCCCGGCGACGCTTTGGTCGATGATGTCCTCGCTGGTGAAAACGGTGACCCCTACGGAGGGAAGAACGCCTTCCGCGACCGCCGCGCTCAAGATGGCGTCGAGCTCGGTGGATGGAGTCGCGATTGTGGTTGTAGCCGGCGGCGGAGTTGTCGTGGCGGGCGCATCTGTGGTCGTGCTCGTGTCTGAAGAGCAGGCCGCCGCCGCCAGTCCAATGGCGATGATGACGGCCGCCACGCGTTGGGATCTCATGACTAATTCTCCTTCGGTAGGTATGCCGTCAACGTATGGGCAGCACAAACGGCCGTCTCCCGGCTACCGAATGATCCACGACTCCACCGCAAGATGGAGCCGGAGTACGTGAGAATCCCTCTCCCGGCGGTCGACCTGGAGGAGGTAGTGGAATAGATTTGCCCCATGGCAATCGACGCGCACCGTTCCGGCCCTGCTCCTCGTCCACTGCGGGGTCCGTTCTCGCGCTGGCCCGCTGTGGCCGACGCGGGTCTGGCTGTGGTGATCCTCATCCTCGAACTTGGGGCGGTAGCGACGCGCGGTGAAGACAGTGATGTTGCGTTCAAGTGGAATGCCATTGCCGACGTGGGCCCGCTCGGTGTCGTGCTCCTGGTCCTTGGCTCGGGAGCCCTGGTGTTTCGGCGCAAGCTTCCGCTGCAGGTGCTGCTCACGACGGTCGGGACGTCGATTCTCTGGAGTCTCCTCGTTGTTGGCGACGGCCCGCTGCTGGCGAACCTCGTGGCGCTGTACGGGACTGGGCGCTACTTGGCCGACTCTCGACAGAGTGTCGCGGCCGCAGGCGTGACGATGTTCGCCATGGCGATCGTTGAGGTCGTCGATGGTGAGGTGGCGGCCACTATCGGCGTGGCACTACTGGTGATGTTCATTCCCTGGTACGTCGGCAGGCGGCTGCGCATCCGCGGTGAGTACCTTGGCGTTCTCGAGGAACGGGCGCAATGGGTTGAGAAGGAGAGAGAGGCCGATCTGCGCAGAGCCGCAGCCGATGAACGGTCGAGAATCGCCCGGGAACTCCACGACGTTGTCGCTCACCGGGTGAGCATGATGACGGTGCAGGCCGGAGCGGCCGGCATGGTCGCCGCGGACGACCCAGGCAAGGCAGTCAGTGCGATGCACGCTGTCGAAGCGGAGGGGCGCGAGGCTCTCGGGGAACTGAGACACCTGTTGGGTGTGCTGCGACCCGACGGTGGCTCTGACAGCCTGCAGCCGCACCACGGCATCGGGGACGTTCCTGATCTCGTGGCTTCTCTGGTGGGGCGCGGTATGGACATCACCATGACCGATACGGCTCCCCGTGACATCCCGGCCAGGGTCGGGCTCTCTGCCTACCGGATCGTGCAGGAGGCGCTTACCAATGTTCTCAAGCACGCTGGACCGGATGCCCGGGCCGAGGTTCGACTGGCCACCGCGGGCAACGTGTTGGTGGTGGAGGTTGTCGACGACGGAAACGGAAGAAGTGTCCTGCCGGGCTCCGGGCACGGCATCGTCGGTATGCGTGAGCGTGCCGCTCTTCTCGGAGGAGAGTTCGAAGCGAAGCGGCGGCCCGGTGGTGGATTCAAGGTGTCGGCCAGGCTACCGATGGAGGGTGAGGGGCGATGACAATCAGGGTCGCAGTCGTTGATGATCAGGCTCTGGTGCGTGGCGGATTCGTCATGGTTCTCGACCACCACCAAGACATCGAAGTGGTGGCCGAAGCGGGTACCGGTGTCGAGGCGATTGAGGTGGTCCGGGAGCGCCGCCCCGATGTCGTACTCATGGATATTCGGATGCCGCAGATGGACGGACTCGAGGCGACCCGGCGGATCCTCGATGAGGCGACCTGGCCGGTGCGCGTGCTGATTCTGACCACGTTCGATCCCGATGAGTATGTGTTTCAGGCACTACGAGCCGGGGCGAGCGGGTTTGTGCTGAAGGACATACCGCCGGCCGAGCTCGCCAATGCGGTCCGCATAGTGGCCGATGGAGGGGCTCTGTTGGCGCCAACGATCACGGGCCGCTTGATCGGTAGGTTTGCCCGCCAGCTCGAGATTGACTCCAAGATGAGTCGGCGAGTTGGCCGCCTCACCGATCGGGAGCGCGAAGTGCTGGCTTCCTTGGCAAGAGGCCTCAGCAACGCAGAAATAGCAGATGAGCTGTTCATCGGTGCGACCACCGTCAAGTCACACGTGTCGAGTCTGCTGACGAAGCTGGGTTTGCGCGACCGAGCGCAAGCGGTGGTGTTTGCGTACGAAAGCGGGTTGGTTCAGGCAGGCGAGCACGATATCGGCAACTGACTACTGCCCCGAGTACTGATGTCGAATAGCTGCGTGAAGATCGACCCGGAGTTGGGCCGGTACCTCATGGCCGACGTCTGGGTACTCGGTGAGAGATACCCCGGTGGCCGCTGCGAACCGTCGGGCCTTATCGACCGCGACGATTGGATCGTCCACTCCGTGGAACAGGCGGAGCGGGACTGAGGTCCCGCACGGCGGAGCCGGCACGATGGGTACCGATGCCGCGACGGCAAGACAGACAGTGACCTTTCCCGGGTGAAGAAGGGACAGGGTTGCCGCCAGGTCGGCGCCCTGGGAGGCGCCGACCACGACCACTCGGCCGGCTACCGGGTATTGCTTGGCGATGGAGTCGAGCCGCCTGGCAAGGTCGTCTGCCTCGCGTCGAAGCAGGTCGGCCTGCTCGGCCGCATCGAGCTCGTAATACCCATCAGGAAACCATGAGCGGGCGCCATCGACTTCGTATCGTCCAGCGGGGAAGACGAACCGGTATTCGCCCGGCAAGCCGTCGAAGAGTGCGCGATCAGTCGTCTCGGCGTCGGCGCCCATGAAGTGCAGGCCAACAACGATCGGCAGATCGGGGCGGTCCTCGCCCTGGACCCGCTCGGTCACAGCTCGTTGCCCGACTCGCGCCCTTCGGCAAACGCCGTGATGTTGGCGATCGTGTCGTGGGCGATCGCTTCGAGAGCCTCGACTGTGAAGAACGCTTGATGTCCGGTGATGAGCACGTTTGGGAAGGTGAGCAGCCGGGAGAACATATCGTCCTGAATCACAGTGTCGGACAGGTCCTCAAAGAACAGATCGCCCTCCTCCTCGTAGACGTCGAGGCCGAGGTGGCCGATCTTGCCTGACTTCAGGCCTTCGATAACTGCCGCCGTATCGATGAGCGCTCCCCGGCTGGTGTTGATGACCATGACGCCGTCCTTCATGTTGGAGATAGCGAAAGAGTCCACCACATGATGCGTGTCTGGCGTGAGCGGGGCGTGAAGGGTTATCACGTCTGCCTGCTCCCACAAACCGCGTAACTCAACGTATTCCATTCCGAGCTCGAGTGCTTCGGGGTTCTCATGGACGTCGTACCCGATCAGCTTGCAGCCAAAGCCGGCGAGAATCCTGGCTACCGCAACCCCGATCTTGCCGGTACCGACGACGCCGACGGTGCGGCTGCCCAGATCGAATCCGAGCAGACCATCGAGTGACAGGTTGCCTTCCCGAACCCGGGCATAGGCGCGATGAATGCTGCGGTCGAGAGCCAGGATCAGAGCAACGGTGTGCTCGGCGACGGACCTGGGGGAGTAGGCAGGCACCCGCACGATAGGAAGCCCGAGGCTCTTGGCGGCATCGAGATCCACGTGGTTGAATCCGGCGCTCCGCAACGCGATCAGCTTGGGTCCGGTCTTGGACAAGCGCAGCAGAGTGGCCGCACCGAGATCGTCGTTTACGAACGCACCCACCACGTCGGACCCGTCGGCCAGGGGCGCCGTCGAGCGGTTGAGGTGGGCCTCGAAGAACTCGAGCTCGTGACCGCTTCCCTCCGCTGCGGCTCTGAGGTACTTCTCGTCATAGGGCTTGGTGCTGAACACTGCTACTCGCATGTCGGTGAGTGTACGGGGTCAGCGGAGCGTGATTGCGGCTAGTTCCGAGTAGCTATGAGCGCGGTAGGTCTGCGAGAAATCCCTGTCGCTTGCCGGCACGACCTGCAAGGATGCCCCGGTGGAGGATCGAATTACATTGGGCAGGATGCAGAATCCGGTGCGCGGATTTCTGCATGGATCAGCTGCCCTCGTAGCGGTTGTTGGAAACGTGTTTCTCGTTGTGACGACCATGTCGCTGGCGGGTCGGGTCGCGATGATCGTGTATGGGATCGGCCTGCTGGGGCTTTATACCACGAGTTCCTTGTACCACGCAGTTCCTTGGAGCGAGTCGTGGAAGCTGCGGATGCGAAGGCTGGATCATGCAATGATCTTTGTCCTCATTGCAGCCACCTTTACCCCAATCGCAGCCATCGTCCTGGACGGCTGGATGCGGGTACTCACCCTGTCTGTCGCCTGGGGAACGGCGCTTGTCGGGTTCCTTCATCACATGTTTGTCCGCAACCAGCGGTTCCATCTGTCCATCGGGATGATGGTGACGTTGGGCTGGCTGTCCGTACCGCTCATGTTCCCGCTGGCCCGGCGAGCCGGAGTCGAGTTGGTTGTCCTCGTTGCTCTCGGCGGGATCATCTACACGATCGGGATGATCATTGTCGTTACCCAACGGCCGCGGCTGTGGCCGCGAGTGTTCTCCTCCCATGAGCTGTTCCACGTCCTTGTGGTCACGGCATCGGCGCTCCACTTCGCTGCGATCGCCCGCTTTGTCGCCCCTCTCGCGGTCTAGGCCCGATTCGGGTATCTACCGCGATGCCGTCAGCCGGTGTCGTCGGCGTCTGGCGGTGCAGCAATGCCAACGAAGATCCGGATCCGTTGATCGGGATCACAACGGCCCAGCGCACCAGATCGGGAACCTCATCGATGGGTACCGGCTGGCTGTTGCGCAAGGTCAGTTTCCCGAGCAGGACACCGTCGGATGTGTACACCTCCGAGAGGCTGCCGACATCCGGGAGACCCAGGTCGTAGTCATCCGGGTCACACAGCATCGCATCGGCGACATCTTCGACTGTTCCGAACGCAGAGTTGGCCTCGAGGAACGAGAACAGG
Source organism: uncultured bacterium (assembly GCA_965368515.1). Taxonomy (GTDB): domain Bacteria; phylum Actinomycetota; class Acidimicrobiia; order Spongiisociales; family UBA5794; genus JAAETI01. Next base: position 3,065 of record CBDUNF010000068.1, on the reverse strand, counting down.
CCAAACAACGAAGCACCGGGAACCACTATGACGGCGAGCATGGACACACTCGCAAGTCGCCTTCCCCGCCTGTCCTGGCGTTCCGCCAGGTGAACACTCGCATCCATAGGCACCTATGGATAAGACGCTCATGGCACCCAAATGGTTCCGGGACGGTTGTCGCTACCTGCCGACGCCGATGGTTCGGCGAAAGAGCTGCTGGACGTCCGTGATCGCCGAGCAGGGTTCGTGCTTCCTGCCGAGGTACTGTGACTGACAGTCACTGACTGACGGTCAGTCGAAAGTATGGACGACCGCACACGAGGCGGCCACCGCCAACCCCACCAGGACGGGTCATCATGAAGACACGCACCAGCCGGCTCTGGGCACAACAGGACCGGTATCCCGGCGACAGACATCGCCTCTTTGAGGTAGTTGGAGCCGTCGTTCCTGTGTCTTCGGTGCTCTATCCGGGTTCGTGGGTTGATGTCGCGGCTTCATTCGTATTCGACGACGTCACCTACGTCGACACCGACCGTCGCGCCGGCCAGTTCTTCGACGACCACGCCGGTGTCGACGAGATCATCGCCCAGCATCGCGAATCAAGCTCGAGTAGCGCGTGGCGTTTCATCAAGGCCGACTACACAACTGATCTCGAGCTGCCGAGCAGCCATTTTGACCTTCTTGTCTCGCTCTACGCCGGCTTCGTTTCTGAGCATTGCACCCGTTACCTACGACCCGGTGGACATCTACTGGTCAACTCCAGCCATGGCGACGCGGCCATGGCGTCGATCAACCCCGGTTTCCGTCTCGTCGCCGTTGTCGATAACCATTCTGGCAACTACACCGCAACCGACAAGGATCTCGGCTCGTACCTTGTTCCGAAAAAACCAACCACGATCACCGCCCAAACTCTCCACGAGCGCGGTCGCGGTATCGCCTACACCAAACCGGCCTTCGCCTACCTGTTCCAGCTTCTCAACCCATAGCGCCGTTGGGCGCGGGTGGGGGAACCGTCTCGCTTTGTGAGAGGAATCGTGGTGCTTCCGCCGGTGCCATTCCTCGGTTGAGGAGGGCTGACATGATGCGCATGGGTGGGTCGATGTGGATGAAGAATGCCTTATATCCGGCACACAGGTAGTTGAGGCCCTGTTCGCCCGCCGGTGTTTCGATGAACCGGTTCTTGGGACATCCACCGTTGCAAGCGAACCGAACCTCGCACTGCCGGCAGTACTCGGGCAGTGTTGTTGCTTTGGCATTCCCGAACGCGATCTGGCGGTCGGACATCACGAGTTCTTGCATGGGGGTTTCGCGGATGTTGCCGAGCAGGTAGTCGGGTTCGACAAAGTGATCGCATGAATAGAGGTCACCGTTGTGTTCCATCGCCAGCGCCGTTCCACACGTCTCGTTGAAGATGCAAAGGCCGCCGGGTTGACCGTGCCAGGCGGCGAGGGCCACATCGAAGTGCTGGACAAACATCGATCCGATGTCGTTGTGGAACCATTCGTTGAAGATGGCGATCAGGAACGACCCGAACTTGTCGGCGTCGACGGTGCGGTCGGTGACGTGATGACCACTCTGGACGTACAGCGGCCGTTTCTCCTTGTTTGCGGTGCTCCACCCCAAGTTCGCTAGAGGCAACAGAGCCTCAGTGACCCGCTCCACGATCGGGATGAACTGCACGAAGCTGACCCCAAGCTCGTCCCGAAAGAACCGGTACACCTCGAGCGGATGGTCCTGGTTGGCTGCGTGCACCGTGCACAGCACGTTCACGTCGACCCCGTGGTCGACAAGCAGTTGGTAGCCGGCGATTACGCGGTGGAAGCTGCCACCGCCCCGCCTGTCCACCCGGTAGGCGTCGTGAAGACGTTTGGGCCCGTCTATCGACACCCCGACCAGGAACCCGTTCGCTTTGAAGAAGGCTGCCCAATCATTCGAAAGCAGAGTGGCGTTGGTCTGAATCGAATACGAGACCCGCTGTTCGGGGCGCCGGTGTTGCTCGACGAGCTCGATCGAGCGGCGGAAGAAGTCGAGGCCCATCATCGTTGGTTCGCCACCCTGCCAGGCAACAGTGACTTCGGGCCCCGGCTGAGAATCGAGAAGCTGGCGGAGATACTCGCTCAGGAGCTCGTCGGCCATCCGAAACCGATCACCCGGATACAGCATCTCCTTGGACAGAAAGAAGCAGTAATCACAGTCGAGATTGCAGATCGGCCCGGTCGGCTTGGCAAGCAGGGAGAAGGGGATCTGTGGCGCAACCATATGTACGCCACGCTAGCCACCCGGGAGCGGCAGTCACCACCGTCAGCGCTCGAGACACCGATCACGGTCGTGAGGATATGGGCGGGTGCTTCCGTCGCCCCCAACCGTGCGGTACGAAGGCGTCGGTAGACTCCGCAAATGGAATCCAAGCGCCTTCTCGGGCCACCCCACACCCTCGTGGTCGTGGCGGGGATTGGGATCATCGCCGCGATCGCTGGGTTGGTCATCACCCCGGGACCGGTGTCGGCCTTCTTCGCTGCATTGGTAGCACTTGCTGCTTGGCGGCTGCTCGGCCTCGCCGTCCATCTGAACGGCAATCAACTCGTAGTCCGCAACATCCTGCGGACCCGCAGATTCTCGGTCTCGCACGTGGATATCCGTGCCCGGGTGGTTGATCCTCGCAAGGAGTTCTATTCGGCAGGAGAACCGGACGGCTACCCCGATATACCCACGGCGACTGGGGACAACACTCCCCAAGCCGCCAAGTGGTACGAGCTGGTGGAAGGCAAGGATCGCTACTCCGTTGACGCTCTCATGGCTTGAAAGCCGAAGGACCACGAGCATCTTGCCATCGAGCTCCGACAGGAGATCCTCGCCGCCCGGGACACAGAGGACGACGCAGACGACCACCTCTAGCTCCAGAGCCCTCGACTGGATAACAACCCTCACCGAAACGCGCCGAAGGGTAGATAACCAAAAACCCCCGCTGACGCAGGGGTTTGGCTTTGCGAGCAGTTCGTTGCACGAACTGCCAAGCTCCCTTACAGGGAGCCGCAGGGGTTTGGCGTTGCGAGCAGTTCGTTGCACGAACTGCCAAGCTCCCT
>CBDUNF010000067.1:0-15113 GCA_965368515.1 uncultured bacterium | reverse complement strand
GGCTGCTGCCAGGAGCCTCGAAGCCGCGGCTAGCCCGCCAGTTTGGTGACTGCCTCAACGACCCGAGCGACCGATGGGATTGCCAGATCCTCGAGACCGCCCTCTGCCGGCAGTGGGATGTGCGGTGTGGTCACCCGTACGATCGGGGCGTCGAGGTCCCAGAATGCTTCCTCGGCCACGAGAGACGAGATCTCGGCACCCCAGCCGACCAAGCGTGGGTTTTCCTCGACAGTCACGAGACGAGACGTCTTCGTAACCGACTCGAGGATGGCCCGAGTATCGAGCGGCACCAAGGAGCGCAGATCGATGACCTCGGCTGAGATACCTTGCTGCTCCAGCTCGGCGGCTGCTCCCATCGCCTTGTCGACCATGGCGGCGAGGGCAACGATGGTGACATCCGAACCCTCCCGCAGCGTCTTGGCAACACCAAGCTTGTCGACGATCTCGCCGTCGGGTACCTCGCCCTTGGCGGCAAACAGCGCCTTGTGCTCGAAGATCACCACGGGGTCCGGGTCGCGCACTGCGGCTGCAATCAACCCAACGACGTCAACCGGTGTCGATGGCGCAACCACCTTTAGCCCGGGCACCGCCATCGCCCAGTTTTCCAGGCTCTGCGAGTGCTGACCACCAAAGCGGGCTCCGCCACCGTTTGCGGTCCGAATAACCAACGGCAGGCTTACCTGACCGGCGGTCATATAACGGGTCTTGGCGATTTGGTTGGTGACAATGTCCCAACAGGTGGCCAGGAAATCGCTGAACATGAGTTCACCAATCGGAATCATGCCGTTCATGGCGGCGCCCATGATCATGCCGGTGATCGCTTCCTCCGAGATTGGAGTATCGCGGACACGTTCCGGACCGAACTTCTCGTACAACCCGACCGTCGTCTTGAAGACACCGCCGGCCTTGGCGACATCCTCACCGATCAGGACAACTCGTTCGTCTCGCTCCATCTCTTGCGCCAGGCCTCTAGCGACTGCGTCGCGATAGCTCAGTTCCGCCATGATGAACCTCCATCGGCCCAGACGTCGGTCATGAGCACTGCCGGGTCGGGTGGGGGAGCGGTCTTTGACTCCTCGGTCGCCGCATCGACCTCGGCCCATGCCTTGGTTTCGATCGCGTCGATCGTGTCGCCCGAGACGCCGAGCGACTCGAGGCGGTCCCGATAGAGTGTGATCGGGTCACGTTTCATCCACTCTTCGACCTCTTCGTCGGGCCGATACTTGCCAGGGTCTGCCCGAGAGTGGCCTTTGTGGCGATACGTCAATGCTTCGATGAGCGAAGGACCCTCTCCCGCTCGTGCGCGTTGATAGGCGGTCTGGGCGACTTCGTAGACGGCGTCGGCATCGTTCCCGTCGACGATGATTCGGTCAAGCCCGTATGCAGACGCCCGGTCGGCGGCCGGATACTCGACGGCGATGACGTCGCTGATCGCCGTGTATTCCATATAGAGGTTGTTCTCGCATACGAACACCACGGGGAGCTTCCAAACCGCGGCGATGTTGACCGCCTCATGGAAGGCTCCGATGTTCGTGGTGCCGTCCCCGAAGAAGCAGACGGACACCTGTTCGGTTCCACGGAGTTGTGCTGCCCACGCTGCCCCGGCCGCGATGGGGAGATGGGCCCCGACGATGGCATACGAGCCCATGGCGCCCTTGGTGACGTCGGTGAGGTGCATCGAACCACCCTTGCCGCCGCAGATGCCGTTTGATTTGCCCATCAGTTCGCCCATCAGGGGACCCATCGGAGCGCCTCGCAACAGGGTGTGGTTGTGACCACGATATGTGCAATACGTCATATCGTCTGGCCGCATCGCCCGGGCAAAACCTGCGGCCACGGCTTCTTGCCCCAGGCCAAGGTGTGTTGTTCCCTTCACCAGACCCTGCATGAACAGGTCGTATGCGCGCTTTTCGAAATAGCGAGCCCGCACCATGCCCTCATAGAGCGAGAGGCGAGTGTCCACGGCGATTTCCATATCAACGTCTCCTGGCTGTGCCGGTGGTTTTTGGGTCATAATCGGGGAGGTGGCGCTGGTCAGCATGATCGCCGCTAGGAATCCGTCTTGAAACCCCTACAGTTCTCGCATCTCGGGTTGACGAATGCGGGGTCAAGTCCGTATCCTTCAGTAATCGATTATCGAAAATAAAGGATATGATAATCGGAGCGTCTCTGCAAACAGAGGCCCCCCTATCGATGGGACCGACAGCAGTGAAATTCGGAGTTGAGACGGAGGTTGCCGCCCTGTCTGCCGGGGTAGATAACACTTCGTCACCGAGTGAGGTGAGCTGACTGTGGCCACTGTTGCACTGCTCGGGACCCTTGACTCCAAAGGCAAAGAATACGCCTTTCTTCGGGACCAAATCGAGAAATCGGGTTGTGCCACCATCGTTATCAATGCCGGTGTCTTCTCCGACCCTGACTATCGGGTCGATTACGGACGGGCTGATGTCGCCACCGCGGCCGGTGCAGATATCGCAGAGTTGGCTGCTCTGGGTGACCGAGGGCACGCAGTAGCGATCCAGGCCGCAGGTGCGGCACACATCGTTGGAGAGCTATTCCGCGCCCACCGCATCAATGGAATCGTCGGGCTTGGCGGCTCCGGCGGTACTGCGTTGATCAGCCAGGCCATGCGCGAATTGCCAATCGGAGTTCCCAAACTCATAGTGTCGACTATGGCTTCTGGGGACACGACGCCTTATGTCGACATCGCCGACATCACCATGATGAACTCGGTCCTCGATATCTCGGGGATCAACGAGGTTTCGGCCCAGATTCTGAGCAACGCGGCGCGAGCCATCGCCGGCATGGCACGAGGCCATGAGGCCTATTTCCCAACTGTTGGCGAACGCCCCCTTGTCGGGGCGACGATGTACGGCACAACGACACCCTGTGTCGACACCGCCCGCAAATATCTCGAAGATGCGGGATACAGCGTTCTCGTGTTCCACGCCACTGGACCCGGCGGCAGGTCTATGGAATCCCTCATGAACAGCGGCCATATCGTGGCGTCCCTCGACGTCACGACAACTGAGCTGATCGACGAGGTCGCCGGCGGAACCACAACGGCTGGCCCCGATCGGCTCGAGATGGCCGGCTCGCTAGGGCTTCCGCAAGTGGTATCGGTTGGCGCGTGCGATCAGATCACCTTTCGCCCCTCGTCTGCCGTTCCTCCGCATTTCGTGGGACGGGATTCCTACCAGCACAACCCGGCGATCACTTTGGTGCGCAGCAACATCGAAGAGGTCCAGGAGTACGGACGCCGATTGTGCACAAAGCTCAATGCAGCGCTGGGTCCCGTAAGCCTGTTCTTACCGCTGCGCGGCACCTCCGAGTACGGAGCAGCCGGCGGTGTGTTTCATGCCCCCGAGGTGGACCAAGCGTTGTTCGAGGTCATCAGGTCCAATCTCGCGCCCCACGTGGAGCTGGTTGAGATGGATGTTGACATCAACGATCCTGCTTTCGGGGAGGCGATGGCGCGACGACTGGACGAGCTCTATTCGCAGTGGGTCGAAACGGGCGGTCCGCTCAGAAGGGATCGAGCCGTATGACCGGCAACGAAGCACTGGTCAGGCTCCGCGCCACAGTCGAACGCGGCGAAGTAATCATTGGAGCGGGCGCCGGAATCGGTCTCTCTGCGAAGTTCGCCGAAGCGGGTGGCGCTGATCTGATCATTATCTACAACTCGGGCCGCTACCGCATGGCGGGGCGAGGATCTCTGTCGGGCCTGATGCCATACGGTGATGCCAACGCGATAGTCCTCGAGATGGCCGGTGAGGTCCTCCCCATCGTCAAAGACACCCCGGTTCTCGCTGGAATCTGCGGAACCGATCCGTTCCGCATCATGGACAACTACCTCGATACCCTTGTCAACGTGGGCTTCTCTGGCGTACAGAACTTCCCAACCGTCGGCATGATCGACGGCAATTTCCGGCTCAACCTGGAAGAGACCGGAATGGGATTTGGACTTGAAGTCGACATGATTGCCCAGGCCCACCAGAAGGGGCTTCTCACCGCTCCCTACATATTCGATGTCGAGCAGGCGGAGGCCATGGCCGAGGCCGGGGCCGATGTTGTAGTGGTGCATGTGGGATTGACCAAGAAAGGCTCCATCGGTGCGCAGACCGCGCTGACGATGGACGATTCAATAGAACTGATTCAACGTCTTCGCGATGCCGCTGTGGGAGTCAACGACGATATCATCGTGCTCTTCCACGGTGGGCCAATCGCGGAGCCTGAGGACGTCGAGTACGTACTGAGAAAAACGAAGGGAACCCACGGGTTCTTTGGCGCGTCCAGCGTGGAACGGTTGCCGACCGAGATCGCGATAACGGACGCCATGAAGAGGTTCAAGAGCACCGCGCAAGGCTGAGCGGCAGCCAGAAAGGAGCAGCTCAGATGGTTGAGGAGAGAATGACCATGACTGAACACAGCGCGGTGGAGAAGCGGATCTCAACGCGAGATTCCGGTCGAAGGGGAGAAAACAGATGACGGGAAGAAGCTCGGGCAGCTCAGATCCTGTTGCTCGTAACGTTCTGAGTGAACAGGTCAAGGACCGGATACTGCAGTGGATTCTGGAGGGCCATCTCGCACCGGGATCGCGCATCATCGAAACCCGAGTTGCCAAAGAGCTTGGCGTGAGCCAGGCACCAGTCCGTGAGGCGCTGCGAGATCTGACAACGCTTGGCGTCGTCGAAATGAAGCCGTATCGCGGTGCCAGCGTCCGGCAGCCAAGCAAGACCGACCTCGTGGAAGCCATGGAGGTTCGCGGCGAGCTCGAAGCGCTTGCCGCACGGACCGCGGCGACACGCATTACCGAGGAATGCCTCGATGAACTGCGCAACCTCATCGGTGAGATGCGTGCGTTGGCCGAGACAGGCGATGCACACGCTCACGCGCTCAAGAACACCGAATTCCATGAGACGGTGCTACGGGCATCGGGGAACCGGACGCTCCTGCGCACCTGGTCGATGCTCGAGCCGTATGCCCGCACCTACGTGACCGCGATGGTCCCTGGTCTCGACCTCATCTGGCTGGGCGACCGACACCAGGACATCCTCGAAGCGCTTGCAGCGGGAGACCCCGAGCTAGCCGCCACGACGATGCGCCATCACGCTCGAGAAGCGGAAGAACTCGTCTTGGACATGGATGACTCAGTGTTTACGCCTGGGAATCCTGCTCAGGTCGAGCCATAGAACAAAAGGGGTCGATTTGGTGCGGGCGACGCCCGTAGCGGATCAACCCAACACGAAACGAAACGGTCGCCAGCGCGGCTGTTGAAAGGAGACAAGTATGTTGCAGCTCTCACAGGAGATGTCAGGCGGTACCGCACGACTTCGCGTCGATGTCTACGGCTCCACTCCGCGGGACCACGTTCTGGAGGACATGAACTTCCTGAACTATCGCCTTGCTGCTGTCAGCATTGAGCCTGAGGTGACCCTGTCGGAGCCGGACATCGTCTGGAACCAAGACGGCGAGAAGTCGATCTCCTACGACGGCAAGCAGATGACATTGGTCGGCGACTGGGATGCCGGTCCGCTCCAGAAGGTCATCGTGACGATGCTGGCGCTGAAGATGGAAGCCGAAGGCCTGCATCCGTTCCATTCCGCTGCGGTCAACTACAAAGGCAAGACGGTGCTGTTCCTTGGTGGCGAATCCAACCATGGCAAGAGCATGGGCCAGATCGAAGCCTGCCGGCGTGGTGGTCTCCTCGTCGCAACCGAGACGACAGTCATCAACGAAGACGGCGTTGCCGTCATGGGTTCTGAGGATGTCTTCCTCAAGAAGCGCGCCAAGGGCACCGAGCGCGCCGACAAGGCTTCGCCGAACAAGGGTGTTGAGAAGTTCTTCGGCTCGATGCCGACCTGGGACGATTTTGAAGGACCAACCAACGTTGATGTCGTCATCGTTCCCGCCATCGATGGCAACTATGACGCCACGACCACGGAAATGGGTGACTTCGAGGCCGGGTTCCAGACCTTGCACAGCCTGCAGAACTACTTCCTGCTCAACGAGCTGCTTGCGGTTGGCCATGTCATGCCGATGGTCGACACCGAAGAATTGCGTGCCAAGCGTGCTGCCTTTGTGACCAAGTTCGTCGCACCACGGAAGTTCTACATGATCCGTGCGGCGACTCCGCAGGTACTGATGGACGAAGTCGACAAAGTCCTCTGAGAGGAACCGTGTCATGAATCGCTTCCAATACGCCCGGCCCGAGACTGTGGCTGAGGCTGTTGCCCTTCTCGAGAAGCACGGGTCTGACGCCCGGCTTCTGGCCGGGGGCACGGATCTTGTGATCGAGTTACGCAATCACTGGGTGGAGCCGAAGATGGTTATCGATGTCAAGCGGATCCCCGAGATGGCGCCGGCCATTGTCGAGCGCGACGGCGTGCTGTCGATCAGTGCGGGCACCGTGATGGTCGACATCGTGGCCAACGAACACGTTCAGCGTCACTTCCCGGCGCTCGCCGAAGCAGCCGACGTCGTCGGCTCGGTGCAGATTCGGTCCCGAGCCACATTGGCGGGCAACATCTGTAACGGTTCACCCGCCGCGGATACGACGCCACCTCTTCTGGTGTTCGATGCCGTCGTGATAGCCGCCGGCCCTACCGGGACCCGCCGGATCGCCATCGATGACTTCGTCGTTGGCCCCGGCAAGACGGCGCTCGCCGACAACGAAATGGTGCTCGCCATCGAGCTTCCGATCCCGGAACGGGCCTATGGGTCCGCCTACCAGCGACTGACCCGACGTCGTGGCACCGACCTTGCGTCTATTACCTTGTGTTGTGGAGTCGGCCCCGATGGGGTTACCCGATTCGCCTACGGCAGTGTCGGGCCGCGTGCGTTCCTCGTCACTGACGAAACAGGAGCTCTGGCGGATGCTGCCGTGCCGATCGCCGAGAAGGCGGAGCTGATAGATGGGGTGTTCCACCTGGCAACTCCGTCCGTCCGGTCGATGCGCGCCAGTCCGGAGTACCGGACGGCGATGCTCCGTGTGCTCGGATCGCGGGCGCTGGAGACGGCAATGGAACGCCTTGCGAAGGAATTGGTCCAATGAACGACATGATGACTATTGATACGACGATCAACGGCCGGAACCGCACCCTGGAGATCGCGCCCAATCAGACGTTGCTCGACGCTTTGCGCGACGCAGCCGAATTGACCGGCACCAAGGAGTGCTGTGTCGTTGGTGAGTGCGGTGCCTGCACTGTCATCGTTGATGGCCGGCCGATGAACTCATGTCTGATGCTGGCCGTCGAGATCGACGGTGCGATTGTCACCACAGTCGAAGGCCTTGAAGGTGAAGATGGGCTCAGCCCTCTTCAGGCAGCGTTCCTCGATGAGGGTGCCGCCCAGTGCGGCTTCTGTATCCCCGGTCAGCTCATGTCGGCGACGGCGTTGTTGGAAAACAACTCGGCACCGACCGTCGAGGAGATCCAGGAAGCGCTTGCCGGCAATCTGTGCCGGTGTGCAGGCTACGAGCAGATAACCAAGGCCGTGCTCGCTGCCGCCAAGGAGGTTCGGCAATGAATGAAGTCGGCACCTCCCCACGCCGCGGTGGCGGCTACGGCCGGGTAACCGGCCACCAGGAATACCTGGCTGACATCAGGGTCGCGGACATGCTGCACTCCAAGTTGGTCACAATCGATTGCGCACGGGCGCGGATCATTTCGATCGACGCGTCGGCTGCCGAGAAGTTGCCCGGCGTCCAGTTCGTGATGACGCCAGATGATCTCCCCAAGCCGATGATCCGCTTCGGCCCGCAGTTCCAGGACCGACCGATCCTCGCCGACGGCGAGGTCAAGTACCACGGAGAGCCGGTAGCGGCTGTGGTCGCTGAGACGCGGGAAGCCGCAGAAGCCGGTGCCCGTGCTGTCGTCGTCGAATTCGAGAAGCTGGAAGGTGGCGTCTTCAACGTCACCGACGCTCTTGCCCCGGATGCACTGCTGGTGCAAGACCCGGCGCTGCGTCCTGGTGATCCCCTGGCAAACACCAACGTCATCGACGAGAAGAACTTTGGTTGGGGCGACATCGACGCCCAGGAAGCTGATCTAGTCCTCGAGGACACCTATCAATTCCCCATGGTGACTCACTTCGCCATTGAGCCGCACGGCTTTATGGCCGCTCCGATGGGTGACGGCGGCATCGAGCTGTGGAGCACGATCCAGCATCCCTATCTCTTGCAGAAGATGATGGCGAAGATGTTCGATAAGCCACTCTCCAAGGTGCGGGTGCACGCACCCGACCCGGGTGGCGGTTTCGGAGGGAAGCAGATTCCCAAGCTCGAGCCACTAGTCATTTTCATGGCGTTGAAGGCAGAGCGGCCGGTGCGGCTTGTTCTGAGCCTTGACGAGACCTTCCAAACGGTGCGACGTACTGCTGCTGAGATCCGGGTTCGGACGGGGTTCGACACCGAGGGCATGATCAAGTTCCAGGACATCGAGACCAACTTCTTGGTCGGCGCCTATGTCGATATCGCCGATCGCATCGTGTCGAAATCGAGCTACTCGGCCGCCGGCCCGTACAGCATCCCGGCTGTGAAGATCATTGGCCGGACGATTCTGTCGCACACGACGCCCTCGACGGCGTTCCGTGGATTCGGCATTCCTCAGATCAGCTGGGCCCGGGAGTCTTTGATGGACGAAGCCGCCTATCGCCTGGGTATCGATCGCCTCGAGATCCGGCTGCGCAATGTTGCGAAGTACAAGGAAGCCTTCATTCCCGGCGAAGAGGCGGACGGTGACTGGGAACAGACCATCCGTACCGCAGCCAAGCGCATCGGCTGGGGTGACCCGCTCAAACCGAACCGGGGCCGCGGCATCGCCATCGGCCTCAAGTCCGGGCCAACGACCGGACTGTCCTACTCGACGGTGCGGCTGCTCTTCGACGGCAGCGCCATGGTCTACTCGGGAACATCCGACATGGGTCAGGGTGCGCGCACCATCTTTGCGCAGATCGTTGCCAATGAACTCGGTGTGCCTCTTGACCAGGTCAGCGTCATCATGGGCGATACCGCGGTCGTTCCGTACGATCAGCAGACCTCGGCAAGCCGTTCATCGGTGCTGATGGGCACTGCAGTGCAACGAGCCTGTTTCGACATTCAGGGCAAGGTCAAGGCGCTGGCGGCGAAAACCTACAACCTGGACGAGGACGCGATCAAGGTTGAGCCGGGTTTCCTCCTTCTCCCTGATCGCGAGGTCGCGATCGCAGAAGTGATGCAGGAGGCGCTATCGCCACTGGGTGGTGAGATCATCGGCAACGGCGAAATGCGCAAGGAGAAGATGCCCGACCACCCGCTTGGGGGCACGGCAGCGTTCTTCGAGTTCAACTGCACGGCTTCGGAAGTCGAAGTCGATATGGACACCGGGGCGACCACGCTCATCAAGCATGTAACCGTCGGAGATACCGGTCGCTCGCTCAATCCGATGCAGGTGCAATCGCAGGATGATGGCGCCGCCATCATGGGCCTCGGGCACACGCTGATGGAGCACTACATCTTTGACGAGGAAGGCCGCGTGCGGAACGTTGGCGCCATCGATTATCGCATCGTGACCAGTATGGATCTGCCTCTCGAGCTGCATAGCGAGAGCATCGAGAATGCCGACGGCCCTGGGCCTTACGGCATCAAGGGCGTTTCCGAAGGCAGCCTGCTCGTTACCGCTCCTGCGGTAGGTGCGGCTATCCGGGAAGCGACCGGCACAGTGATTCGTGATCTACCCCTGACCCCGCAACGGGTCTGGGAAGCACTCCAGGAGGGGAAATGAACCCTGAGAAAGAAGTCGGACCAGTTAGGGACATGCCCCTCGAGCAGGTCGTTGCCGCGGCCCAGATGATCAAGACTGGTAAGAACTACTCCCTGTCCGTACCCCGGTTCACCGGCATGCCGTTGTTCCCGGGGCATCCGCCCTTCCAGGTCGTCAACTACCGGACACCGCCCGGCATCATCGCCGGCGGGGTGGAGCCGTGGGGCCCGCCAAACGAGGTCAACCTTGGCTACATGGCCGAGTATCTGATGGCGTGCTCACATTCGGGTGCACACATCGATGGCCTGGCTCACATGACGATCGGGGACGACAATCACTGGTACGGCGGTGGCAATACCACCGATCACATGACGGACCACGGGCCGAACTTTGGTGACGCATCCAAGTTGCCTGCGTTCTTCACTCGTGGTGTCCTGCTCGACCCACCGACCTACCGCGGCGTCGACGCATTGCCTGCACACGAGCCGGTCAGCGCCGATGAGCTGAAAGCTGTCGCCGAGTCGCAGGGTGTCGAGATCCGTCCCTGGGATGTTGTTCTCATCCGTACCGGGTATCTGAAGTACTGGCCGGAGCGGGAGAAGATGAATGAGCATCTGACCGCTGGGCCCGATCTGTCCGCAGCTGAATGGCTGTTGGAAAGCGGAGTCATCGCCACCGGCACCGACACCGAGACCTACGAGGTCATGCCGACACCGGATCGTGGTTCGCCGGCCAATCCTCAGCCCGTTCACACCAAGCTGTTGATCGAGAACGGCATCTATCTCCTCGAGAGCATTTATCTGGAGGAGATAGCTCGTGAAAAGGTCTACGAGTTTGCGTTCATCATGCTGCCATTGAAGATCAAGGGGGCTACCGGCTCCATGGTCGATCCGCTGGCGGTTATCTAACCAAGTGGGAGTAAACCAATGAAAGCTCTGGTAGTCACAGAGCCAGATGTCTTCGCCATCGAAGAGATAGCCAAACCAGTCCCGGGACCTAATGAGGTTGTAGCCCGTGTGCGGGCGATTTCCATTTGTGGAACCGATGCGCATCTAATCGCCGGCCACTATCCGGGTTTCTGGCCGCCCTCGTTTCCATTCACACCAGGCCACGAGTGGGCCGGCGAGTTGGTAGAGGTCAGCCCTGAGGCAGAGAGCCTGGGCTGGGCAGTTGGCGATCGCGTCTGCGGCACGTCGCACGATGCCTGCGGGAATTGTCAGAAGTGTGTCGAGGGTCGCTACAACCTGTGCGAGAACTACGGCAACATGGATGTGCATCGTCAGTACGGGCACAACTACCAGGGAGCGTTCGCCGAGTACGTTCTCCACGGGGTCAAGTCCATCTTCCGGCTTCCGGACGACATGGACTTCTCTACCGGTGCGGTCATCGATCCGGCGTCGATCGCGCTGCACACCGCCAATCGCGGGGGAGTGCGACCGGGCGATACTGCCGTGGTATTCGGCCCGGGGCCTGTCGGCTTGCTGGTTGCAGACGCATGCCGGGCACGGGGCGCAGCTCGGGTCATTGTCGTGGGACGAGGCCAGCGCCTCGAGCAGGCCGCCGCCATGGGCAATGAGACGGTTGACTTCGAGAAGACCGATGTTGTCGCGTGTATCAAGAAAGTCACCGACAACCATGGGGCTGACGTGATCCTCGATTGCGCCGGTGTCGCCGACACGTTCCAGTGGTCGATTCCCGCCTTGCGCAAGGGCGGCCGCATCGCCGCCGTGGGTATTCCCGTCGACGAGGTGAAGCTGGACTTCCAAGAGTTCGTCTTGTACGAGAAGGAACTCGTCGGCGTCCGGGCTACCGCCGGTGAGATGCGGCATGTCTTGCCGCTGGTCGCCAACGGCACGATTCGAGCCAAGGACCTGATTACCCACCACTTCTCCCTAGACGACTTCGCCGAGGCTCTGGCCACATTCAACGAGCGGCGGGATGGAGCCATGAAGGTGATCGTCCAACCGTGACCCGTACCGAACCGTTGCGAATCCTGGTGTTGTGTTCCGGCAACATCGGGCGTTCGCCGCTGGCTGCGTCCCTGCTCGAGGATGCTCTGGCGCAGAGACTCAACGTGCCGGTCTCCGAACTCGGCGCCGCCGGTGTCTCGGTGCAATCGGCCGGAACAGATGCCCCGGAGGGCCACGAAGCATCCAAGCGGGGGGTTGCCTTTGCCGCCGAACGTGGCGTCGATCTCGCCGGTCATCGAGCAACCCAATTGACCTCGGATCTGGTCCAGGAGGCCGATCTCATCTACGGCATGGATCGACACCAGGTAGCGGGTGTCGGCAACCTTGCTCTCGATGCGGTTGCAAAGACCCTCCTGTGGGAGGGGGAGGGGCGCGAAATCCCCGATCCACACCACGAAAGCGACGAGTTCTTCTGGGATGTTGGGGAGCGGATCGAGGCTGCTCTACCGGAGGTCGTTGCCGAGGTGGTGACAATGGTCGCGGCTCGCAAGGGTTCCTGACCGGGTCGCAGCCTGTGTGAACGGCGCATGTCGAATCGTTCGATTTCCGCTGACGTTTCCGGGTTGACCGCAGTGACGGGAAGCCGTATTCTCATATAATCGATTATCGAGGATGGAGAGACCGTGACGTACGTTTTCGCCTTCGACCACTCGCATGGTTTGGACCTGCCAGAGGTTGCTGCCCGCATCGGTGGCAAAGCCGCCAACCTCGGGGTAATGACCAACGAGCTGGGTCTGCCGGTTCCCCCCGGTTTTGCGATTTCGACGGATGCATGCCGTCAGTACCTGGCCAAGGGCTGGCCCTATGGACTAGATAGCGAGATTCGCGACCACATCACCCAGCTGGAGAAGGTCGTAGGACGCGGCTTTGGCGAAGCCCGGGATCCGCTCCTCGTCAGTGTCCGCTCCGGTGCGCCCATTTCGATGCCGGGGATGATGGACACCGTCCTCAATCTCGGGCTCAACGCCGAAACCTCTGTCGGATTGAAGGCGCTCGCGGGGCCCGACTTTGTTGCCGGCTGCACCAAGCGTTTTGCCGCTCAGTACGAAGACATCGTCGGCGTGGCCCCGCCCGAGGACCCGTGGGAACAGCTTCGGGGTGCAGTCGAGGCGGTGTTCCGCTCCTGGAACAGCCCCCGAGCTCGCAGCTATCGCGAACGTGAAGGGATCTCTGATGACCTGGGCACGGCGGTCATCGTCCAGACGATGGTGTTCGGTAACCGTGGCGATGATTCCGCAACCGGTGTCCTTTTCACCCGGAACCCGGCAACCGGTGAAGCTGTTCTGTACGGCGATCTGATGTTCAATGCTCAGGGTGAGGATGTCGTGGCGGGCACCCACCAGACCGAGCCCATCAGCGTGCTCGACGAGCGTATGCCGGAACTCGGCGCCGAGCTCCGGGGCTATGCCCGTCGGCTCGAGCACCACTATGCCGATGTCTGCGACATCGAATTCACCATCGAACAGGGCAAGCTATGGATGCTGCAAACCCGCATCGGCAAGCGCAGCCCACAGGCCGCCCTCCGCATAGCGGTCGAGATGGCCGAAGACAGCGAATTCCCCGTCGACAGGGCAGCGGCCGTGCGTCGTGTTGCCGCCCATCTCGAGGATCCGCCGCTTGCTCCTGCCGAGCGGAACGACGATGCAGTCGCCGTCGCGACCGGACTCGGAGCTTCGCCGGGCGTTGCAGTCGGCGAAATTGCGACCACCCCGGAAGACGCTGTGGTGATGGCCGAAGCCGGCAAGACTGTTGTGTTAGTTCGCCGCGAAACCTCGCCAGACGACGTCCATGGCATGGCCAGGGCAGCCGGAATCCTGACGACAACCGGAGGGCTTGCCAGCCACGCCGCCGTTGTCGCCCGCGGCTGGGGCATTCCCGCCGTGGTTGGTGCGTCCACCGTAGGTGTCGACGGCGACATCGTTTCCATTGGCGACGATACGTTCAAGGCAGGCGATACGCTTACGATTGACGGTACGACCGGTGAGGTGTTCGTAGGCGCCGTTTCCAGTGGCGCTGAGATCGTCCCAGAGGCCGCAAAGCTGCTTTCGTGGGCGACGGAGCTCGGGATCGAGATTGGCGCCTCAGCGGGCGCTGAAGAGGAGGAAAGCGACGTGGGCGGAGAAGCAGGGACCACCGATGTCAGTCGCAACGAACTCATCCATGTGATGCTCATCAAGGGCTTTGTCACCCCCGCAGATCTCGCTCCAATTCTGTTCTCGACGCCGGAAAGCGTGAGTGCACATCTCGACGAACTCGTGGCGGCCGGATTGGCTGAACTCATCGGTGGCAGCGCCCTGGCCGGCATGTTCCAGTTGTCTGCCGACGGCAAGGCGGTTGGCTCCGAGGGAATCGTTGCCGACAGGGAGAAGTGGGGTGCCGAGAACGCGGTAAAGGCACTCGACGATCTGCTTCCATTTGATCTTCGCATGAAGGCAATCATGACCGATTGGCAGATGCGTGAGGTCGACGGCCAGCAGGTCCTGAATGACCATACGGACGAAGCGCACGACGCCGCGGTTCTCGCCGATTTTGCGTCCTTGCACACGGACTCTGTCACTTGGTTGGGATCTTTGACTGCGGGACCGGCCCGGATTGCCGCCTATGTCGCTCGTCTCGATCGGGCGGCTGCCAAGGTCGCCGACGGAGACACGTCGTATTTGGCCTCGCCGCGGATCGACAGCTTCCACAACGTCTGGTTCGAGCTACACGAGGATCTGATCCAGCTCGCCGGCCGCACCCGTGAGGAAGAGGCAGCCGCGGGGCGCGCCTGAGAGCAAGCCGATTTCCGAGAAGGCGGGCTAGTTGCCCGACAGGAGGGGCAGAAGGTGAGTGCGGGAGACGCAAAGTCGTACTTCGGGATGAGCGAGTCCGGTAGCAATAACACCGGTTCGGTCACACCGATGGACGAACTGGCCAGCTACGAGATCGCCAGCGGGTTGTTCTTTCGGCCCTTCTTTGCTGAGAGCATGTCTCTCAACTTCGTGACGTTCCCACCCGAAAGCGGCTTCCCCGCACACGTGCACCCCGAAGAGCAGATCAGCATCGTTCGTGAAGGACAGATGGAGATCACAATCGGGGACAAGACCCATCTGGTCGCGCCGGGTGACGTCATCCATTTCCCGCCGAATGTGCCCCACGCCGGTAGAACGCTGATGCAGCCCTGCCGACTCATCGACATCTTTTCACCTCCAAGAACCGGCATCCGCGACGTCATCGCCGACGCGGACCCGGTCCGAGCGGCCGATGTGGACCGATGGTGGTATGACGGTGCCGGCTAGCGGACCGAGGAGTGTTTCTGCTCCGCACCGAGCGACCACTTCACAGCAGCAACGGACGTTTCGCTGCCGCCCGGGATCGACAGGTCCCGGATCAGTGCCCAGATGGCCTGACGCCACGCATCGTG
>CBDUNF010000066.1:0-15140 GCA_965368515.1 uncultured bacterium | reverse complement strand
ATGGCGGTTCATCGACGCCTGCCATTCGAGGAGTTCGCTCTTGTTGGGAAGGTGGCCATAAAGCAGCAGGAATGCCACCTCGAGGAACGAGCAGCTGTTGGCGAGGTCCTCGATCGCATAGCCGCGGTGGGTCAACGTTCCGGCGCTTCCATCGATGTATGTGATCGTGGATCGCGCCGACGCGGTGTTCGCAAACCCGGGATCGAACGTTACCGTTCGGGTCGAACTCCGCAACGAGCTGATATCAAACCCATCGTTACCTACGTGGGCTGGAACGCCCGGAAACTCCAGAGATTCACCATTGATCTGTAGCGTTACACCTCGCTCATCCATATCGAGACCGCCGCCTTTCTTAGCTTGTTGTCTGGCGCGGATTGTAGCCAGACAAGGTAACCACCGTCCGGCGTGGTAGCTTTCTGTGCCGGAAGGAGACCACCGTGCTCGATCTGAGGGGTAGAAGTCGGGTTGCCCCGATTCTCGATCCCATCGCCGCCGGGCTGGCCAAAGCTCGATTCACACCGACCATGATCACAATCCTGGGTCTGGTAGTGACTTTGGTAGGCGCCGCCCTCATCGCGGTCGACCGGTATGCGCTGGGTGCATTCATCGCCGGGGTCGGTGCGACCCTCGATGCCCTCGACGGACCTTTGGCTCGCTACCAGGGCACAGCTTCAATTCGCGGAGCGTTCGTCGATACGATGGCCGACCGCGTTGGCGAGGTCGGCCTCTGGGCCGGGTTGACGTTTAGCCTGCGCGGCGATGAGACGGGCCTGATGCTCTGCGTTCTCGCGATGGCCTTCTCGCTTCTCACCCCCTACGTTCGCTCCAAGGCGGAGAGTTGGGGTGCCGAAGGACGCGGTGGCTGGATGGGACGTGGCGAGCGGATGATCCTGATGCTCATCGGCCTGATAATCCACGGCCTCGGCCTCAACGTTCTGTTCCCGATGCTGTGGATCTTTGTGGTCCTCTCGGGGCTCACTGTGGCTCAGCGCAGTCTGCGGACATGGCAGCAGCTCGGCGAGGACGATGAGTGACGGGATCTGAGTGAAGGACCGACTCGGTTTTTGGGCGTACCGGCTATTTGTTGGTGTCCTCGGCGCGCTTCCGGGAGCGGTCATGCGTAGCGCCGGACATGGACTGGGGAGACTCGCCTGGTACGTGGCGGGTGATCGACGCCGGCTTGTACAGCGGCATCTGCGGCGCATACTCGGCGATGACGCTGATGTCAGAGGCAAGTCGAAGGACATGTTTGCGAGCTACGGCCGCTACTGGGCGGAGGTCTTCTGGCTCCGTCCCCACCGCAAGACTGACCTCGTTGCCAACGCCGTGGTTGAAAACGAGTCGATCATGCGGGAGGCTTTCGCCGGCGGCAAGGGCATGTTGCTGATCCTTCCCCACATGGGCAATTGGGAGGTCGCCGGTGCGGTCGCGGAGTCGATGGGGATGCCGGTCATCTCAGCCGCGGAGAACCTGCCAAATCCACTGATTACCGAGTGGTTTGTCAACATCCGCGAGACGATGGGCATGGACATCGTGTTGACCGGGCGGGGTGCCAGGGCCACCGGCTCGCTACTGCAGCGTCTGAAGGAGGGGGGAACTGTCGCACTGTTGGCCGATCGTGATGTCACCGGTCGTGGGATCCCGGTGACCTTCTTCGGCGAGGAAACGACGATGCCGGCCGGCCCGATTGCACTGGCGGTCAAGACGGGAGCCCCGGTGTTGGTCGTTGGGTCTTACTTCGAAGAGGGGGCCGGCCATCGGTATGTGATTTCCGATCCGCTCGCCGTGCCTGAAGAGGGGACCAAGGATGAGCGTGTTGCCGCCGGCGTGCAGCTGCTTGCCGACGCACTCGAACAACGGATACTGCGCAAGCCAGAAGACTGGCACCTATTTGTGCCGAACTGGCCTTCAGACCGTGAGGATCAACAATGAGGGTCGGTCTGGTCTGCCCATACGACATGGGTGCGCACGGTGGCGTCCAAGATCAGGTGATTCGCCTGGCTGTTTGGCTACGCACTGCAGGGCACGAAGCCATCATCGTCGGGCCGGGTGATTGCGATCTGACCGGATTTGTGTCTGTAGGGCCGACGACAGTCGTTCCCGCCAACGGAGCGACGACACCGGTGGCGTTGTCTCCTCGGGCGGCGAGCCGGGTGGTCACTGCGCTAGAGGACGTCGATGTTGCCCACGTGCACGAACCATTGATGCCCCAGGTTTCGCTGGCAGCGCTGCGCCATAGCCCCGTGCCCATGGTCGGGACCTTCCACGCCGACACATCCATCCCCGCCGGGCTGGTGTATCGGCTGGGTAGGCCGCTCGTCGCCAGGTGGTTGAGACGCCTGAGCGTCATCACTGCGGTCAGCCCGCTTGCGGGGCGCGTGGTTGATTTCACCGGGAGGGTCCGCATTGTGCCCAATGGCATCGATGTGAGCGACTACTCATCCGAGGACAAAGATCCCAAGTCGGTTGTGTTCTTGGGCAGGAACGATCCGCGCAAGGGTCTGCGGGTTCTGCTTGACGCCTGGCCGATGGTGCTCACAGACCACCCGGATGCCTCGCTAACTGTGGTCGGGTCGGACCAGCCCGATGTCGCATCGATGGCGGGCGTTGCCTTCGCAGGTCGTGTTCCCGAATCAGAGAAGCTTCGGCACCTGGCTCGAGCGGCCGTCTACTGCGCACCCAACCTCGGCGGTGAGAGTTTCGGCATCGTCGTTGCGGAAGCCATGGCCGCCGGTTGTGCGGTGGTTGCCAGCGGGCTGCCCGCTTTCGTTCGAGTTGCGGGTGAGGCGGCCCGATTTGTCGCCCCGGGCGATGTCGAAGGTTTGGCCGGCGAGATCTCTTCTCTTCTTGCAAATCCCGACCATGCGGCAACTCTTGGAGCGGCTGCTCGGCAAGCGGTGCGGCGGTTCGACGGCGAGGTTGTTGCCGCGGCCTACATCGAGGCCTATCTGGACGCGATCGCCGGCCAATGATCGTTACGATCTAGGCATGGCGCCACAACACATCGACGTAACCATTGCCGACGGCGTTGCGCGGATCTTGCTGAACCGGCCTGAACGGCGCAACGCGCTCAGTCTTGCGCTTCTTCGCGAGTTGGTCTCGGCCCTCAACGACGCCGGTGAGAACGGTGCGGTTCGAGTCGTAGTCATTGTCGGCGCCGGTCCTGCCTTTTCCGCCGGCCACGACTTGGCCGAAATGATCGACCGGCCCGCCGAGTTCTACGAGGAGCTGTTTGCCGAGTGCACCGCGGTGATGTCCGCAATTCAGGCGATTCCTCAGCCGGTTGTCGCCCAGGTGCACGGGATGGCAACAGCGGCCGGCTGTCAGCTGGTCGCCGCGTGTGATCTCGCGATTGCTGCCGATGACTGTCGGTTTGCGACACCGGGGGTGAGTATTGGTCTGTTCTGCTCAACCCCGATGGTGCCGATTGTTCGGTCTGTCGGTCGAAAACGAGCGCTGCAGATGCTGTTCACCGGTGAGCCGATCGGTGCGGCGACGGCGGTGGACTGGGGATTGGTCAATAGTGCTGTGCCTGCCGCGCAGCTAGAGGACGCGGTCGCCCAACTCATCGGACAGATGACCCGCAACAGCCGGGAAGTCCTTGCGATCGGGAAGGCAGTCTTCTACCGGCAAGTAGGGATGACAGACCGCGACGCCTATGACGTCGCGTTACCGGTAATGGCCCGCAACGCTCAGCATGACGATGCCCAGGAAGGGATGCAGGCGTTCTTGGAGAAGAGGCCGCCAGTCTGGCCGAGTCAGCGGTAGGCCGCCCGGCCGGTACACTGGATTGATCGGGACTTATCTAGGAGTTTGAGATGAATACGTCTGCGTCGGAACGAGGAACGGACCTCGTCAAGCGAGGCCTGGCTGAGATGCTCAAGGGTGGCGTCATCATGGATGTCGTCAACGTGGAGCAGGCGCGAATCGCAGAAGAAGCCGGCGCCGTCGCAGTTATGGCTCTTGAGCGGGTTCCCGCCGACATCCGGGCCCATGGCGGGGTGGCCAGGATGGCCGACCCTTCGATTGTTGAGCAGATCGTCGATGCTGTGTCGATTCCCGTCATGGCGAAGTCCCGGATCGGCCATTTCGTCGAGGCGCAGGTGTTGGAGTCGCTCGGTGTGGATTACATCGATGAGTCCGAAGTTCTGAGCCCTGTAGATGACAATCACATCGACAAGTGGAACTTCACAGTGCCGTTTGTGTGCGGCGCAAAGGATCTTGGTGAGGCGCTGCGCAGGATCGGCGAAGGAGCGGCGATGATCCGCACCAAGGGCGAGCCGGGCACCGGGAACGTCATCGAGGCCGTCAAACACATGCGGATGATGAACCGACAGATCCGCCGATTGACCGTTCTGGACGAGAATGAGCTCATGGCGGCGGCAAAGGAGCTGCGGGCTCCATTCACCCTGATCAAGGAGATCGCCGAAACCGGCAAGCTGCCAGTCGTGAACTTCGCCGCCGGTGGCATCGCCACCCCGGCCGACGCGGCGCTGATGATGCAGCTCGGTTGTGACGGTGTATTCGTCGGCTCCGGGATCTTCAAGTCTGGTGACCCGAGCGTACGCGCTCGTGCGATCGTTGAGGCAACGACGTTCTATCAAGATGCGTCGAAGATCGCCAAGGTATCGCGCAACCTGGGGGAAGCGATGGTCGGCATCAATATCGACACGCTGGCTCCCGAAGACCGTATGCAGGACCGCGGTCTCTAGGAAGGCGGACCGAGATGAGGATTGGTGCGCTCGCGCTCCAAGGCGACTTCCGAGAGCACCTCGAAGTTGTTCGCAGTCTTGGCGCCGAAGGCGTCGAAGTGCGAACGGCTGAAGAGTTGGCGGAGATCGATGCCTTGATCATTCCGGGCGGCGAATCGACCGCGATCGGCAGGCTCGCCACGATCTACGGATTGATTGACCCGCTCCGGGACCGCATCAACGCCGGGCTGCCCACATTGGGGACCTGTGCGGGAATGATCTTCCTGGCTGCCGCCACCAAACGGTACGACCAACCCCAGTTGGGTGTGCTCGATGTCGTCGTTGAGCGAAATGCTTTTGGACGGCAGGTCGACTCCTTTGAGGCTGATCTTGCCGTAATCGGACTCGACGATCCGATACACGCGGTGTTTATCAGGGCGCCATGGATCCACAAGGTTGGCTCGGAGGTCGAGGTGCTCTCCTCAGTTGTCGAACCCGATTCTGGGGAAGAACATCCGGTGTTTGTGCGCCAGGGCCGTATTCTGGCAACCTCTTTTCATCCCGAATTGACCAATGACACACGAATCCACGAGTTGCTGATGGAGGTGGGCTGAATGGCCGGGCATTCCAAGTGGGCGAATATCAAGCACCGCAAGGGCAGGCAGGATGCGAAGCGCGGCAAGCTCTTTGCGAAGCTGATTCGCGCCATCGAGGCAGCAGCGCGCCAGGGGGGCGGCGATGTCAGCGCCAATCCGACATTGGCGACGGCGATTCAGAAGGCGAAGGACAACTCCGTCCCCAAAGACAACATCGAACGAGCTGTTGCTCGCGGATCGGGATCCGAGGACGGTGTCGTCTACGACGAGGTCTGGTACGAGGGATACGCCCCTGGGGGTGTGGCGCTTTTCGTGCAGATCCTCACAGACAACCGCAATCGTGCGGCATCGGACGTTCGGTCTGCTTTCAGCAAAAACGGTGGGAGTCTCGGGGAGCCCGGATCGGTGGGCTATCTGTTTGAACAGAAGGGGTACCTGCTGGCGGCAGGCGACGAGGACACGGTCATGATGGCGGCGCTCGAAGGCGGAGCCGACGACGTCACGGCAACCGAGGAGAGCTGGGAGATCGTCTGCGCCCCTGGCGATCTTGCAGCGGTGCGAACCGCGTTGGAGGACGCGGAGGTTGTCATCGAGCAGGCTGAGGTAACGCAGATGCCGTCGGTCTCGGTTGCGGTCGACGAGGCCGGGGCCACGAAAGTGCTCCGCCTGGTTGATGCGCTGGAGGATCTCGACGACGTGCAGGCGGTTTACGGCAACTTCGACATTCCCGACGAGGTGCTTGCTTCGTTGGGATGATCGGCGGATGATGCCGGTGCTTGGTATCTGCGACGCCTCTCTCTACGCTATGGGAACATATGTTCGTTCTTGGAATCGACCCCGGTCTCTCAAACCTTGGCTACGGCCTGCTGGAATCTCGCGGCCATGACATCAGGGCGGTTGCCGCGGGGGTCATTCGAACCGAACCCGGTCTAGAAATCGGGCTCCGTTTGGCCGAGCTGTACAGCGATCTCGACGAGCTACTGAGGGATCACACGCCGGACGCAGCCGCTATCGAGCAAGTGTTCGTCAATCGGAACCTGCAGACCGCGACTTCCGTCGGCCGGGCCTCCGGTGTGGTGCTTCTGGCGCTAGCCCAACACAAGATCCCAGTTGCGGAGTATTCGCCTTCGGCGGTGAAGAGAGCTCTGACTGGATACGGAAATGCCGACAAGATGCAGATGAAGAAGGTGGTCGCAATGCGGCTCGGTCTCGATGATCTGCCAAGCCCGGCGGATGCCGCCGACGCCCTGGCTATCGCGCTTTGTCATGTCCAGGGGGCTCCAATGCGACGTGCAGTCGAGGGCCTGTTGTGATCGGACGACTCACCGGCGAGTTGAGCGAAAAGGGTTTGGAGCGAGTATTGCTCGATGTCGGCGGCGTCGGCTACGAGGTCGCCGTCACCCCGGGAACGATCGCCTCTCTGCCCAGCGTCGGGCAGCCTGCCGTTTTGCACACACACCTTCATGTCCGCGAGGACATCATGGCGCTCTATGGCTTTGCGAGCCGTGACGAACGAGATGTGTTCCAGATCCTCATCGGTGTCAGCGGGGTGGGGCCGAAGCTGGCTCTCGCGGTGTTGGCTACTTTGAGCCCCGACCAACTCCGCAATGTCGTGCTGACCGAGGATGTCGCCGCACTCACCTCGGTGCCGGGGATAGGGCAGCGCAGCGCGCAGAAGCTCCTGCTCGAGCTGCGTCCGAAGCTCGACGTTCCCGACTCGCCGCTGCAGGCGGGGAGTGCAATCGCCGAGGTCCGTGAGGCTCTCGAGGGTCTCGGGTATCAGTCCGCGGAGATCCGCGACGTGTTGCGTGATATCCCGGCAGACGGTTCTGTGGAAGACTCGCTCCGTAGCGCCCTGCAGGAACTGGGGAAGCAACGGTGATTTGCCATGCGTGACGAGGGACTCTTGACGACCGACCCGCTGCCTGAAGAGGAGCGGGATGAGGTGACTCTGCGCCCACAGCGCATGGAGGACTTCATCGGCCAAGCCGATCTCAAAGAGCGGCTCGCCATCCTGATCGAGGCGGCCCGCCAGCGCGGCGAGTCTGTCGACCACGTCCTGTTCTCCGGGCCACCAGGTCTCGGCAAGACATCGTTGGCTGGAATACTCGCCAGCGAAATGGGCGCACACTTTCAGGGGACCAGCGGACCGGCGTTAGAACGGCCCGGGGATCTGGCCGCGGTCATCACCAATCTGGAACGTGGTGATGTGCTCTTCATCGATGAGATTCACCGACTGCCGCGGCAAGTGGAAGAGGTTCTTTATCCGGCGATGGAGGACTTCCAACTGGACATCGTCGTTGGGAAGGGTCCGGCGGCCCGATCAATCCGGCTCGATCTCCCACCGTTCACACTGGTTGGAGCCACGACCAGGGTCGGCCGCGTTGCCCCGCCGCTGCGTGACCGCTTCGGCTACGTAGCACGGCTGGACTATTACGACTCAGCCGACCTGGCGCGGATCGTCACGCGGTCGGCGGAGATTCTTGGCGTTGAATTGACCACCGATGGCGCCGACACAGTGTCCTTCCGGTCACGGGGCACACCCCGGATTGCCAATCGACTCCTGCGGCGGGTGCGCGACTTCGCCGCAGTGCGATCCGATGGCGTCGTCGACGGCAAGACCGCCTTGAAGGCTTTGCGGGTTTTTGAAGTCGATGATGCCGGTCTCGACAAGGTGGACAGGGCGATCCTGGAGGCGATCATCGGCAAGTTCGATGGTGGACCGGTTGGTCTGTCGACCTTGGCGATCGCAGTGGGGGAGGAACCGGAAACGGTCGAGGATGCGTATGAGCCCTTCTTGCTGCAAGAGGGCTTCATCCAGCGGACGCCGCGAGGAAGGGTGGCGACGGCGCGGGCGTACGAGCACATCGGCGTTGAGCCACCGGAACCGGGTGGCCAGTCATCGCTCCTCTGAGCGGAGGCAAGGTCTAGAAGGTTTCGCTGTCTCCCCAGAGTCCCTCGACGTAGGCGAGGAAGTCGGTCGAAGGGTCTTCGAAGAATTCGCGCCCAAGATCGATCGCTTTGGCTTGGAGACCGTGGCGCCGTTTGCGGATCGCGTCGAGCACCAGGGCAAGGTCAATACCTTCGACGAGGGTGGGGTCGCTGCCAAACCTCGCCAGCAGGACCGCAAGGTCATGGTCGTCGCCCAGCAGGTCGGTGAGGTGCTCCAGCTGCAGCTCGTAGCGAAGAAGAGTGATGGGGTCGAGCACGTTTAGTGCTTCAACTTGATGTCGCAGATACTTGGCGCGCTTGCGCCAAACATGGAGAAGTGTGTCGGTGGGGGAGTCTGCGACGATCCGCATCCCACGTCGTCCTCGCTTGTAGACCCTCTGCAGGCCGGGAGCGATCGACTCGAAAGCATGTGGAAGCGGTTTGTCGCTTTCGCCGGCGACAACAGACCAACGCCGGCTGCGCTTGCGCACGTGCTCGAGCTGTTCGACTATCGCTGCCATCTGAGCTTCGTTATCGAGGAGCGCCAATGACTCCGCTCGGTAGCGCTCCTGCAGACGGTCTGTGAGCCGTGCCACCGTTGCCGCAACGCCGGGGTCATGGGGGAGCAGGCGATCTAGAGTTTGTGCCATGACCCACGTGTCGCGAACCGTGCTCAGCTCGGCACCAACCAGTTTCAGAACCTGATTATCGGTGTGATAACAGTCGAGAGAGATCGTGTCTCGGACCAGTCGGAGTAGTGCGCGCAGGCGCTTCAGCGCCTTACGGGTCGCATGGATGGCTACGGCCTGACCCTCTGGTGGTGTTGTGGTCACCATCAACGCGACATCGAACTGCTCAGCAATGACTCGATCGAGGCCTTCGGCCAGTGTCTCGCCGGCGAGGAAGCGCACCGAGTGCGTCGCCGGCACGCGATCAGTAGTGGTGGATGTCGTCACAGGGCTGAAGGCTAACCGAAACCATGCTTCTGGCGATAACCGGAAACCAGGCAGAGGTGGCTAGCCTCGACGCCCGTGGAAACCGACCGCTTCGACTATTTACTGCCGGAGTCGGCAATCGCGCAGACTCCGATTGAACCGAGAGACGCCGCGCGCCTGTTGCGGTGCGAGCCGCTCGAAGACCGAGTCTTTTGCGATTTGCCCCAGCTACTACGTCGCGGCGACCTGATGGTGGTCAACAGAACCCGGGTCCGCGCCGCTCGACTGCGTGGGCGCAAGCCGGAGACAGGTGGCGCAATCGAGCTGCTGCTCTTGCGTCGGGTTGATGCCGATCGTTGGGAGGCGCTGATCCGGCCGGCGCGCCGCATCCGGCCCGGTACCCGAGTGGAGTTCGGCGGTATCTCCGGTGAGGTGCTGACCGAACCCTCGCGCGGTGAAGTGGTCGTCTCGCTGAAAGCACCGGACGGTGACATCGAGAGAGCAGTTGCCGCGACCGGCGAAGTTCCTCTTCCGCCATACATCCACGAATCACTCGACGAACCCGAGCGGTATCAGACTGTGTTCGCCGCAGAGGTCGGTTCCGCCGCCGCACCGACAGCGGCCCTCCATTTCACAGAGGCTTTGCTGCAGGAGATCGCTGCAGCCGGGGTCTCGATAGCCGAGGTTGATCTCGAAGTCGGACTCGATACCTTTAGACCCATCGGGACTGAGACGATCGCCGAGCATGCGATGCATACCGAGCGCTGGGAGTTGCCGCCCGAAACTGCCGATGCCATTGTCGATGCTCGCCGCCGTGGGGGGAGGGTGGTAGCGGTCGGGACGACGGTGGTTCGGACGCTGGAGAGTGCCGCAACCTCACATGGCCTGGTGAAGGCCGGGAGCGGCAACACCGATCTGTTCATCAGCCCTGGCTATCAGCTGAAAGTCGTCGATGCAGTGCTCACCAACTTTCATGCCCCCCGCACCACACTGATCGTCATGATTGCAACATTGCTGGGCGATCGGTGGCGCGAGGTCTATGACCACGCCCTCAGCACCGGATATCGCTTCCTGTCGTTTGGAGACGCCATGCTCATTGAAAAGCCGGTGAACGCACCTAGAGCGACCCCGCAAGGAGCGACCGTGCTCGGAGCTGACGCCGACGGAGGAGGAGCCAGATGAGTGTCGCCTGGACCGGATCCGGGCGCGATGGCACCGCCCGAACCGGGATGCTCGGTACGCCACATGGGAGCATCTCCACCCCCTCGTTCATGCCGGTTGGCACCCGAGCCACAGTGAAGACCGTCGATACAGAGGATCTGGAACGGATCGGCGCCAAGATGGTGCTGGCGAACACTTATCACCTCATGCTCCGTCCGGGATCAGAGACGGTGGCAGCCCTCGGCGAGCTGCATGGCTTCATGGCGTGGGATGGTCCGATCCTCACCGACTCCGGGGGATATCAGGTATTCAGTCTCGAGCCGGACGTGACGGAGGATGGTGTTGCTTTCCGATCCACGTATGACGGGTCCCGCGTCGAACTGACCCCCGAGCGGGCGGTGCAGGTCCAGGAGGAGCTGGGCGCCGACGTTGCGATGATTCTCGATGTGCTGATCGGCCTTCCGGCTTCCCACGCCGACACGGTGGCCGCAATGGAGCGCACGCTGCGCTGGGCGAAGCGAGCGCAAGTGGCCAGGACTCGTGACGACCGTGCCCTGTGGGGCATCGTGCAGGGCGGCTCAGATCCCGAGCTAAGGGCGCGTTCGGCAGCGGCAACGGCCGAGTTGGGGTTTCCCGGCTTTGGCATCGGAGGCCTGTCGGTTGGCGAGACTCCGATCGCCCGCAACGCAGCGATCGAAGCGGCGCTACCGGAGTTGCCCGTCGACAAGCCCAGGTATGTGATGGGTCTTGGCGACACCGAAGGCATTCTCGACTGCGTTGCACGCGGTATCGACCTTTTCGACTGTGTTCTGCCCACTCGACTCGCCAGGCACGGCAAGGTCCTGAGCAAAGACGGCGACTTCTCGATAAAGCGAGCAGAGTGGGCCGAGGACAACGCCCCCATCGATCCCGGGTGCGTCTGCGTGGCCTGCCGCCGCTACTCCCGCGGGTATGTGCGCCACCTCTTCTCCATCAAGGAATTCCTCGGACCCCGTCTCCTGTCGATTCACAATCTGACGTATACGCTCGACCTGATGGAAAGGACACGAGATGCAATCGACGCCGGACGCTTCGCCGAGTTTCATCGGGAGGCAGTGTCCCGGCGCGCTAGGTGAAGTTCGCGCTTATGCTCTGGCGCACTAACCTATGGCGGCCCGTTACCGACCGTGCGGTCTCGGGTGTATTTCCCACTGGAGGCTCTTGTGCCATACGACGCGATCCTTACCGGGTTGCTGCTAGCAACAGATGAAGGCGCCGAGCCGAGCGGCTCGCTGCTCGGTCTACTGTTCCCGCTCATCATCTTTGGCGGTCTCTTCTACGTCGCTCTCATCCTTCCGCAACGACGGCGACAGAAGAACATGCAGGCACTGCGTGATTCCATAGAGGTAGGCGATCAGATCCGCACCATCGGCGGCATTCTGGGCCGAGTAACCCGCATCGACGGGGACGAGGCCACCATAGATGTCGGCGGGGGCACCGAGCTCAACCTCACGGTCCGAGCACTTGCCGAGAAACTGGGAGACACAGAAGAGTGAATCGCCGTCCCCTCTGGATCTCACTGATCCTCATATTGACCCTGGCTTGGGGTTCCCTCGCCGCCATGCTCGCCGGAGGCTGGGAGACCAAGCTCGGTCTCGACCTCCAGGGCGGGTTCTCTGTCGTTCTCGCTGCCCCCGAAGGCACGGATCGCGACGTTCTGGACCAGGCGGTCGAGACGATGCGACGCCGGATCGAGAGTCTCGGCGCAGTCCAGGAGCCAGAGATATCGGTCCAGGGCGATCGCAGAATCCTCGTGCAGCTCCCGGGCGTCGAAGACCGCGAGCGCGCCCTGGCTGCCGTGGGAACAACCGGACAGCTCACTTTCCGGCCGGTGTTGGATCAGCAGGCGATCAGTCCGGCGTTCCTCGACGGGACTCTTCCCCTGCCCGAATCGCTGACGACGACTACAACCACGGCTCCGGCGGAAGACACCGGTACTGAGACGACCACGACAACAACCACAACGACAACGACGACCCAGCCGCCGGTCATCCCCGATGACATCGATCCCGTCACCGGCGTCAGCCTCGTCGACGATCCGGAGAAGGTCGTATATCTGCAGGACGACAGCGGGTTCTACTACGCCCTGGGGCCAGCGTTCCTGACTGGGGCTGACCTCACGGGGGCGGAGCCCGGGTTCGGAGGGGTGCAGGTTGGCGGCGGGGGCGGTTGGACCGTCGATCCGTCGTTTACCGCCGAAGGGGGCGACAAGTTCGAGGCGGCCACCGGCGTCCTCTCCACCTTCACATACGGCGATCCGCGACGCCAGATGGCGATCGTGCTGGATGGGTCCGTCATCTCAGCTCCCTCGATTGCCGCCGACGTAGTTGCCGGTGAGGTCCTCGAGGCAGATACCGTCGTGATCACGATCGGGGCGAGCGAAGACTCACAACGGGAGGCAGAGGATCTGGCCACGGTGCTCAAGTACGGTGCGTTGCCGACAACGTTCGAGCGAGAGAGCGAAGGCTCTGTGTCGGCCACGCTTGGATCCGACTCATTGCGGGCGGGTCTGCTCGCCGGCCTTGCCGGCCTCATCCTGGTGGCCCTCGCTCTGATTGCGTACTACCGGGTTCTGGGTGTCATCGCCGTTCTCGGCTTCACAGTGTTCGGATCCTTGCTGATCGGAACGATCATCTTCCTGGGCCAGACGCAGGGAACAACGCTCACTCTTGCCGGCGTGACCGGCATCATTGTGTCGGTGGGCATCACCGCCGACTCCTATATCGTGTTCTTTGAGCGCGTGAAAGAGGAGCATCGGCGCGGGCGGGCGCTCAAGCCGGCCATCGACTATGGCTTCAAGCGTGCCTTCCATACGATCGTCACTGCAGACACAGTCACCCTCGCAGGATCGGCGCTGCTTTGGCTGCTGGCCATAGGCCCGGTCAAGGGATTCGCTCTGACCCTCGGCATAGCAACCGTGATCGACGTGTTCGTGGCCTACTACTTCACCCGTCCGTTTGCCCAGCTACTTGTCCGCAGCCGACTCGGTGAAGGCGGGGCCCTCAGTGTGCGAGGTGCCATGGGAAGACCCGCGAGGGAAGCGGTGACATCATGAGCTTGTGGCGCGACCTGTACCGCGGTGAAACCGAATTCGACTTCGTTCGGCATCGGCGCCGCTTCTTCATCATCTCAGCAATCGTCATTGGGGTCAGTCTGTTCTCGCTGCTCTTCCGCGGCCTCGACGGAAGTGTCGACTTCACCGGGGGCACGATTGTCGAGGCTCCGAACGAATCCGCAGAAGACGTCGCCGGCTACCGCACCGACCTGTCGGCAATCGGCCAGGACGGAGCCCGGGTGCAGATGCGCACCGAGCCAGACGGGTCGGAGACGGTGATCGTGCAAACAGAGGCCCTTTCGGTGGATAGGCGCGATGAGTTGGTTGAGACCGTTGCTGCGACGGCCGCGGTTAGTCCAAACGACACGTCAATCGATGCGGTAGGGCCGACTTTCGGTTCGGAGATCACGCGGCGGGCCATCGAAGCTCTGGTCATATTCCTGATCGTGGTGACTCTGTTCATAACGTGGAGGTTCGAATGGAAGATGGCGATCGGTGCGCTGACCGCCCTGTTCCATGATCTACTGATCACCGCCGGCGTGTATTCAATCGTTGGCTTCGAAGTGACCCCTTCAACGGTCATCGCGATATTGACGATCCTGGGCTACTCGTTGTACGACACCGTGGTCGTTTTCGACAAGATCACAGAGAACGTGCACGAATTGGGTAACCGGCATACTTTCACCGAGATCGCCAACCTGTCAATGAACCAGGTGCTGATGCGGTCGCTCAACACATCGCTCACGTCGCTGCTGCCGATCGGAAGCTTGCTGCTGATTGGCTCCTACCTGCTCGGCGCCGCAACGCTGCGGGAATTCGCACTGGCACTGTTCATTGGTATCGCTGCCGGAACGTACTCGTCCATCTTCGTCGCATCTCCGTTGTTGACGGAGTGGAAGGAGCGGGAGCCGGAATGGCAGCGGATGCAACGGCGAGTGGCGCGACGGTCCGGAGAGACGGTCCTCACCGCATCAGAAGCCGCCACCGCAATGGCCACAGAGGAGCGCAGTACGGGTGCGGTTCCGCGTGCTCCCAAGCAGCGCTCAAAGCGCCGGTAGACTGCGATCGTGATCGAATCAAAAATGCGCTCGTTTATCCGTGATGTCCCTGACTTTCCCGAACCCGGGATCGTCTTCAAGGACATCACCCCGCTGCTCGGTGATTTCGATGCCTTCAACGAGGCAATCGAGGCAATGATCGAACCGTATCGTGATAGTGGCATCACCAAGGTGGTCGGGGTCGAGGCTCGCGGCTTCATCTTTGCTGCCCCTATCGCGGTTCGTCTTGGGGCCGGGTTTGTCCCTGTCCGGAAGCCGGGGAAGTTGCCCCACGATGTACACCACCAGGTCTATGACCTCGAATACGGCACGGACCGTGTCGAGATCCACCGGGATGCCGCCACTCCAGACGACAACGTCCTCGTTGTCGACGATGTGCTGGCTACCGGGGGCACAGGCCGAGCATCGACAGACCTCATCCGCGCTCTCGGCGCCCACGTCGTCGGGTTTGCGGTTCTTGCCGAACTCGCCTTTCTAGGAGGCAGAGAGCGGCTAGGAGGGGTCGATGTCCATGCGGTGGTGAGGTATGGCGCTTCCTGAGACCATTGAGACTGAGCCCGAGGTACATCTAGCACGCGTCAAAGAAGAGTTTTTAACGCGCTATCCGGGTGCCGATACCGCAAACATCCAGAGAGCCTACGAGATCGCGGCTTCCGCTCATGCCGGGCACATGC
>CBDUNF010000065.1:0-15853 GCA_965368515.1 uncultured bacterium | reverse complement strand
CCGCCGATGACGACGATGGCAGCCAGTGCTCCGAACTTCACGATGCGGACGGTTCCACCTTCGCATGCCCCGAACTCACCCGTTGAGGTGATCGGGCCGGTATCGCTGGTTGGCTCCCCAAACGTTGCGGTGAGCTTGCCGACGGCGTCGGCGGCGTCACTCCCGAGGGAGATCGAGCCAAGACCGGCTGTCTGGAGGGCGAGGTCTCCCAGTGGGATCGGTTGGCCGATGGCGGTGTACGGATCGAACTCCACCGGGGCCGCGATGGTTGTCGTGGTAGTTGTCTCGTCGTCCTCGCTGCCAACATCGCCGGCGGTCGTATCTGTTGGCTCAGCGCCGTCTGATGTTTCGCTGGGTGCTGCGGTGGTTTCTGTCGGCCCGCCGTCTGCGGCGGGTTCGTCGTCACGGGTGAGGTTGAAGACAGCGATGCTGAGCACGACGAGCAGAAGTCCCAGAATGAGGCCGGTGAGCAGCGGGCTGCGCGGCGGGGTAGCAGGCGGCAGCATCGGGTCCTCCAACGGGGGGAGAGGTTCCTCCCCAGTCAGGCCCGTTAGGCCCTCGTAGGGATCGTATTCAGGAGGTTCTGGCGGGTCGTAGCGGTCGCTCACGTCATCTCAGCATTCGGGGTCATGTGCCATCATATTGCCGCGCAGGCACAATTCGGTGTTACTCGGGCAACTCGGCTTCAGGGGCCGCGATGAACTCCTCGAGAAGGGAGTCGAATGGGGTAGTTGCGACGAGCACCAAAGCGCCGTCAGACGTCCGGTAGTTCTCAACCGGAACCGTGAGGCGAACGATCTCGCTGCGCTTGAGTCTGCGAAGGTCCCACGCAAGACCGATTGCTTCGCTGAGGCTGAGCTGGTCGTCGAGCGTAAAGGCATTGCCGACTGAACGCACTACGCCGGCGAGCTCTTGAGGGCTATCGAACTCGGAGGCCTTCTCGAGCATGGTGAGGATCACGTCTTGCTGACGCTCGTTGCGGGTGAGGTCGCTGACGTTGGGCATGGTGCGCCAGACACCATCGACCAGCTCGAGTGTCGACCGCGACCGAACCCACGACAGTGCCTGAGATCCGGTGGCTTCGGTGCATCCGGCGTCGAGGTTGAGGTCTGCTTTGCGATCGCGAACGGCGTGATCGACACAGATCTCAACCCCACCCACCTCATCAATGATTTCTTCGAACCCGTCAAACGTGAACAGTGCGAAGTGATCGACTTCGACCCCGGTGAAGTCCTCAACGGCACGAGACAACAGGGTCGCGCCGTTTATCTCATCGCCACAACCGTTGAAGTTGGCGTTTAGCCGCGTATAGCTCTGGGTGCACCGATTCGGTAGGTAGAGGTCGCGCGGAAGCGACACCATCACCGGGTTGCTTCCATCTGTTGGCAGCATCACCAGGATGATCACATCGGCTCGGAAGTCTCCGACGTCGGAGCCGACGACCATATATGTGTCGTAGGTGCCGCTCTCGCTGGGCGAGGCTGTAACCGCAGTCGTCGCCTCATCCGTGAGGGACTCACCTGTATCGGCCGGCGATGGCACTACGGGTAGCGCGTTGAGTGCCACTTCATCGAACGGCTCTCGTTCGACGGCGTTCCACGAATCGAGGACCGAGTAGAAATTCCAGGCTGAGTAGACGGCTAGCAACAGGACAAAGGTCGTGAGCATGCGTTTTGCGGACCGGCGCCACAGTGGTCGGCGGCTGCGTCCTTGATCGGCCCTGTTGACGACATACCCAATGACCGGCGCAGCTATCTCTGCATGGCGATCTGCGATCGTCTTCAGGCCGCGCGGGTCAACTGCAGGTGTCACCACGAGAAGAGTTCCATCGGCGTGAGTCGCCACCTGCTGCAGATTCTCATCCCACGAAACGGGGGCGGTGTTGACGATCAGTAGATCGGCGTGCTCGGTGAGATTGTCGATTGTGTCCGCCAGCGTCAGGCCGCCCAGGGCTGCCCCGCGATCATCGATCTCTGATCCCACCGGGATGAAGGGCAGTGTGTTGGCGTCGTCGACCCGCCACATCCGCGAGGCCTCTTCGAGGCTGGCCTGTCCGGTAGCAAGATCGGTCCATCCGGGGGCAGATTCCGACTGGCCGTACTCCGACATGCCTCCACCGGGGTCGGCATCGATCAGGACCGCCCGCCGTCCCATACGGGTCGCGGCCACAGCGAGATTCATCGCAACGGTGGTCGCGCCCAGGCCGGGGCTGGCGCTGCTCACCATGATCACCTGCCCCTTACTGGCGCGTTCCAGTGCGGCGATCGCGTCGACATAGATCGCCGCTTCCGGTGAGTCGGGGGCGCTCAGCACGGGAGTTGGGGCGCCGTCGGTAGTCGGGACGTAGGCGATGATCGGCTCATCCACCACCTTGTCCAGGCGCGGACCATGCTTCATCCGTGTCCACCCAATCCACACACCGGCAGTCACCAGGCTGCCAACGACCGCCGCGCCTGCGGTGCCTGCAGAAGACCTCCAGTTGTCGGCGATCAACCAGAACACCACCAGACCGATCAGGACTGATGCGATGTTGGGGACCGTCAGGATGTGACGCCAGACGCCCCCCTCGTTGTGTTGTGAGTCGCTAGCCACTGCGCAGTACCTCGGCTGGCTGTCGGTCGAACAATGTTAGATGGTTCGTTGGCACAGGACTTCGCCCCCCCTACAGATCCCTACGGCGTTGCGATCGGTCCGCCGTCGCACGATCGCGGCGAGTAGATGCCCTCGACGATACCGCTGGCTTCGTTGCTAGTGACCGGCCCCCACAGCAGGGTTACCTCGTCGCTCGACCGTAACAGTAGGAAGTGGGTAGAACCCTCGATCTCCTCGAACGCAAGACCCGACTGGAGATAGATGGCGTCGAGCTTCTCGACCGTGTCTCCGACCCTCAGCCCGGACCGGCTTCGGATTGACTGGCTGGGGTGGTCGCTGCCAGTCTGCACGAGGCGATAGCCGACCAGGATTTCTGTGTCGTTTTCCACCCGGAAGATGGCGGTGAAGCCATCCCACGTGTAGGTGACGCCGTCTTCATCGGCACATAGGCCAACTTCTTCGCCCGCGGCGCTCGACGCATCCGGCTGGCCGAGAGTTGCTACGAGCCGACCCAAATAGGGAACGCCTGCGTCGAATGCAAAGGGCCCGAGGGCGAACGCACCGAGGGTCAGGTCGTCAATGGGTATTGCTACTCCTTCGGCCTCGATCGGGGGCAAAGTGGTGGTGGTAGTAGTAGTTGTCGCCGAAGTGGTGGTCGTTGTAGCTGCCGTCGTTGTTGTCGTGGGCGGTTCGGTTGTCGTGGACGGCTCAGTGGTGACGGTTGTCGAAGCACCTGTCGTCTGCGTGGTGCTGGTAGCGGTCGCCTGGCTGTCGTCACCGTTATCACCAAAAATGCCGGTCAGGAGTAGCCAGACGATGGCGAGACCGATCAAGACCCCAACGAGCAATCCCCACGGGCGGCTCCGCACCTCATCGGGGGGCGGCGGCATGTCGACCTCGCTGGATGTCTGGCGCTCTTCGACGGATGCGGCCACAATCGCCGGGGTGAGCGCGGGAATCTCCTCACCGATTTTGGTGTCGATCCAGGTGCGCTTGCACTTCGGGCAGATCGGTTTGGTCACCGGTCTGCGAGTGCCGCAGTAGACGCACAGGCCTTCTCTTGTTGGGGTTTCGTCAGTCACGATTAGCTAGCTTACGATCCGTGCGGGCTTGTGCGTGAATTTCGCATGGGTTTTTGTGGGTGGACGCCTATCTGTCGAGACTGCTTCGCATTGCTTCGGCAGAGGTTGTGGGTAGGTCGCAGACGAAATCGCGGCAGATGTGGGCGGCAGCTTTGGCGCCGGCGGTCCCACGATTCTGAAGAAGGGGGACGTCG
Organism: uncultured bacterium; assembly: GCA_965368515.1. GTDB lineage: Bacteria > Actinomycetota > Acidimicrobiia > Spongiisociales > UBA5794 > JAAETI01. Next base: position 11,985 of record CBDUNF010000065.1, on the reverse strand, counting down.
GCGCCCCCACCTGTTCCCGGTGCCACAAGACAGTCGGGGCGGTAGGTCTCCCAGATCACTGCCTCCAGCGGGCGACGGGAATCGGTATCTCCCACGATGGCAACTTCCTTGATGCCCGCATGGGATGCCAGCAATACGCTGAGCAGGTGTGCGACCGCCTGGGGGGCGCGCTCGAGCAGACGGGCAGCTCCTCGCGTGATGCCCTGAATCCCCGTGCTGGTTGTCCCCGTGTAGGCCTGTCGGATCAGCAGCGCTTCGGCGGCCAGCGAGTTTGCTGATGGCAATGGGTTGTCGGCGAAGTCCTTGGGGCGGGCGATCAGCCCCGGCATGTCTTTCCCCGGCGAGAAGTACCCGTCGTCATCTCCGAACAACTCGGTCATCCCGGTAACGAGACGGTCCGCTGTGCGGTACCACTGTTGATCGCCGGTCACCTGAAACAGAGCAAACATGCCAACCGCAACGGCGGCATAGTCTTCGCAGAAACCAGGACCAGAGGTTCTTCCCTTGCGCCAGGACCGGAGCAGCCGGCCGTCATCTCGGGTCAGTTCCGAGCTTGTGAAGCGCGCTATGCCGATGGCAACCTCGCGGTAGGTTTCGTCGTCGAGCACTGCGGAAGCCTCGGCAAACGAGCGTAGAGCGAGGCCGTTCCATGCCGCGATCACTTTGTCGTCGCGCCCGGGCCGGACCCGTCGGGAGCGGGCCTCGAGAAGTGCGACGTCAACTCTGTCCTTGGCGGCTTCGACCGCGGCGGTTGTGATGGCGTGAGCTGCGGCGACCTGATCGACGGTACCGGCGAGATTGAGGTTGTTCAGCCCCTCGAAGTTCCCGGCTCGGGTAACCCCGTACAGGTCTCCGACAACGGCGCCGTCGGCACCGGCGAGGGCGTGGAACTCGTCGAAGTCCCATACGTAGTACTTGCCTTCTACTCCCTCCGAGTCGGCATCTTCAGCCGCGTGAATGCCGCCCGCCGGATCGCGCATCTCGGTCGCGAGGTAGTCCAGTGTCTCTCGGGCGGTTGTCGTGTATCGAGGCTCGTCGAGAACCTGGCCGGCTCGTAGATAGAGCCTCGCCAGCAACGCGTTGTCGTAGAGCATCTTCTCGAAGTGGGGGATGAGCCATTGCCGATCCACCGAGTAGCGAGCGAAGCCGCCGCCGACCTGGTCGTAGATGCCACCCGCTCGCATCGCGTCGAGCGTCTTGCGGAGGAGTGGTTCGATGGCGGCTCGTGTGTCGGGCTGAAGAACCATTGCTCGCAACAGCAACTCGAGTGCAGGTGCCTGCGGGAACTTTGGCGCTGCGCCGAAACCACCCCATTCGGCGTCGAAACTCTGGGTGAGGCTTTCGATCGCGGCCGAGATCGCCTCGGGTGGCGCCGGCGGCTCACCCGCGGGAAGTCCGGCTCTGACCGCCGCGGCCAGACGTTCACCCTGGTCGACAAGCTGGGTCCTCTTGTCGGCCCAGGCGGCAATCACACCCTCGAGCACCTGACGGAAGGACGCCATGTGACCGTGGGGCTCCTTGGGGAAGTAGGTGCCGGCAAAGAATGGATCTCCGTCCGGAGTGAGAAAGACAGTCATTGGCCAACCGCCATGCCCGCTCATCGCCTGGAGGGCATCCATGTAGATGCGGTCGACGTCCGGTCGTTCCTCGCGGTCCACCTTGATGTTGACGAAGTGCTCGTTCATGTATGCGGCGGTTGCGTCGTCTTCAAAGGACTCGTGAGCCATGACATGGCACCAATGGCAAGCCGAATAGCCAACCGAAAGCAGCACCGGCCGGTCTTCGCCGCGGGCGAGCTCAAAAGCTTCGTCACCCCACTCGTACCAATCCACGGGGTTGTCCTGATGCTGGAGGAGGTATGGCGAGGTCGATTCGGCAAGACGATTTGGCATGAGCTGAGCCTACGCGGTCCGTGATGCTGAGATGACGGCGCTCAACCAAGGCCGCCCAGCGGTCTTAGACGATTCTCAGCCCAGCAACACGGGCAGATAACAAATCGCTCCGACGATATGAGTGTGCGATCGACGCACTATCTCTACAGAATGGAGACCCTATGAAGAAGCGAATTGTGGCGCTGGCCCTTGCGGCAGCTGTCGTGTTTGCCATTCCGGTCGCCGCATCGGCGGATGACGGTGACCAAGCAAGGCCGGAGCGGGCCCCGATAGCGATCGATGAGCGTTTCGAGACCGTCGAAGAGGCAGTCGCTGCGGTGACTGAACGCTTGAACTCGGCGTTGGAGCGGATATCGACCCGATACGCCGAGCTGCAGGAAAACGAGGACGTGTCCGAGGACGTCTTCGAACATATGACCACGGTCATGGATCACATCGGCGAGACCCTCGCCGCCGTAGCCAACGTCGACGACTTTGAGGAGCTCCAGACGGTGCTCGATGCGGCCAGGGAGCAAAGGCAAGAGGATCGCGCCAACCGGCCTGGACCTCGTCGCGGACATCGACGCGGACCGGGTTCTGGCCCGGGTATCGACTCGGCTGAGCAGCCTGACACCGACGCGTAGGAACACACCGGCCACTGAACGTAGGGACCAGGCCCGACTCGGCTTGGTCCCTACGAGCCGTACCGGCAGGGAATACGTCAGCGTTGTCCGGCGTTTACTCAAAACAAGGGGCTTTACGCCGGCCGACCAGGCAGATACGGTCGAGCTATGACCTCGATACGGAACTATCACGCCGCTATTGGGTCAAACTACCAACAAGAAACCCTTTTAGGGGGTTCACAAACGTGAATACGTGTGTGATAGTGGGTGACTCCCCAAATGGACGATTGCCGCCGCTGACGCGCGGCTGCAGTAACGGGCTAGACGGTCGTGGAGGACCTTCTTAATGGCGAAGACCAGCAAGACGCGAGACAAGCTTCTCGAGAGAGCAAAGCTCGAACGAGACGAAGCCAAAGAGCGGATTGACCGCGATACTTTGTCGCGCTCGCGCAAAGACCTCGACAAGAACAAACTCACCGATGATCGAGGCCGGCTTACCACCGACCTCGTCAGCCAATACCTAACGGCAATCGGCGAATACGAGCTACTCACCGCAGAAAAAGAGGTTGAGTACGCCCAGAAGATCGAAGCCGGGCAGAACGCCCAGGAGAAATTCGACAAGGCTGATTTCAGCGGTAAATCCGAGGAGATGGTGCTGCGGCGTCACATCCGACGTGGTCGCGAAGCCAAAGATGCTTTCCTTACTGCCAACCTTCGTCTCGTCGTGGCTAACGCACGGCGTTACGCAAATACGTCCGGCATCGACTTCCTCGATCTCATTCAGGAAGGCAATCTCGGTCTTATTCGTGCGGTTGAGAAGTTCGACTGGCGCAAGGGTTTCAAGTTTTCGACGTACGCCACCTGGTGGATTCGTCAGGCGATTACCCGTGCGATTGCCGACAAGTCGCGCACAGTGCGAATTCCTGTTCATCTTCATGACACTCTGGCTGCGGTGCGAGCCGCCCAGGCCAGTCTCAAAGCCGAGCTGGGTCGTGAGCCCCGCCCGGAGGAGATTGCAGAGGAAGCCGGTGTCAACGTCGACAAAGTCGAACTGGCGCTCAGCGTTGCCGATACGGTCTCGCTCGAGCAGCCTGTCGGTGAAGACGGTGCTCAACTCGGCGACTTCATCGAAGACGAGGATGCCATCGATCCCATGCGGGTCACTGAGGAACTCGACATTGCCAACTCACTGCGCAAGTCGATCGAGCGTCTTCCTGAGCGTGAGGGTCGGATACTGGCTCTTCGCTACGGGTTCTACGACGGCGTTCCCCGGACCCTCGAAGAGATCGGTGACGAGTTCCAGCTCACGCGGGAGCGCATCCGCCAGCTCGAGAAGCTGGCCCTATGCCGTCTCCGTCATCCGTCATTCGGCATCCGCGAGCAAGACCTGCTCTAGGGGTTCGTCATCTTGGCTCTTATCTGAGGCTTGGTGGTCGCGCCCGTTGCTCCTATTCCTGGGACGAGGTTCGGCGTAGCCAAACTCGAACGTTGCCGTCGGCGAGGCGAACCCACCTTTTTTGAGTTCGCCTATTCAGGTAGTGTCCGTGGTGTTGTCGAGCCGGAGGGATTCATGCGTCTACATGCGCTGGTCGGTGGTACCACCGAGATAATTGGCCCTGAAGGCACTTTGTCCGATGCGGCCGAGTCGATGTCCGATAACGAATCCGACTACGTCGTTGTCATTGACAATCGGGCGCTGGTCGGCATCCTCACCGAACGCGACCTCGTGGTGGCAATCGCAGAAGGCGTCGATCTTGGTGCGGCCCTCGTCGAGGAGTGGATGAGCGAGTCGCCGGACACGTTCAAGCCGGATGTCACCGTGGCCGAAGGTGTGGCCTGGCTGCTCGAAACCGGCTATCGGCACCTACCCGTGATGACCGACGGGGAACTTCTCGGTGTGGTAACCATTCGCGATCTGATGTGGGCATTGACCCAGCAGAGCTAGAGGATCTGGATCAACTGTCGATTGATCGCATCCAGAACTGCCTTGACCGTCGCCGTCGTTGCGTCGTGTTCGGTTAGCAGAGCGCTGCCGACCAACGGCACCGGAACGCCATCCATCAGCACCTGGGCCATTGCGATCTGAGTTGCCCCGAGCTCGGTCGTGGCTACTGCTTCGAGCTGTAACGCGATGCGATGTTCCGACACTTCTTCCACCGCTCGCAGCGTCGCCTCGCCGACCAGGCGGGCGCGCGAGGATTCATCGGGGCTGCCGGCTGCGGTTCCGAAGAAGTGTTCGTCCTGCCAACTCAGCGAGATGGTGACACTCGCCTCTTCGTCGGTTGTGTGCTCGTCTATTTGAACAATTGCTGGGCGATTATTCATGTATCCCTGCCCTCATCTATTTCCAGTCGCAGTGTACGACGCGAAAGGGTGACTCGCCGAACTAGCGGACCGTTTTCACCCGAGTGGCATCCAGACCAGGGCGATCTCGATGATCTGAATGTCGCTCTTTTCGAGACCGACTTCGACCGGGGCGATGCTCTCGCCACGTTCCTCCCAACGGTCGTTGATCTCTTCTAGTTCCTCGACGAGATCTGCCTCGAGCTCCGCCAGTTCGGCAAACTTGTCGTCCGCCTTGGCTTGGGCGGTGCGCAGTCGCGCTTCTTTGGAGCGAGTTGCACTCCGGTTGCGCGCCGAGCCGGTGACCGAACGTGTACCGCGGCGGCCGAGCAAGATGTTGATGACGGAGGACGCGCCATCGATGATCTCCTTCTGCTTGCTGCCTTGAAGATCGACCTCGAGTTCGCCGGCACGGCGATCGGCCGCTTCCGCCTGATCGCGCAGAGTCTTGAACCGCCGCTCGTACTTGTCACGCAGCTTGGCTGCCTCTTCGTCGGCTCGATCCTGGGCCGCTTGGTCGCAGCGTGCAAGGAACGACTCCTCGGTCTCGTTGGCTCGCGAATACAGCTTCAGGTCTGCGTTCTTGAAGATCGTGATCTTCTGACCGCGGTAGAGGAACTCCTTGATTGCGGTCTCGGCGCTCTTCCAATAGGTGGCTTTCTGGATGTCTCCGGCCGGGATGACGTAGGTTGCCTCGGCAGGAGCTGCATCGGTGAAGTCCCTGTCGTCGTAGTCGACGTACACAGCCCGATCTGCGTCGAGCCGTGTCTCGATCGGGGTGATGATGGCCTCCCACTCCTCCTGATGGACCAGGGCAGCATGGCGATCGTCGTATGTCAGGTGGACCCGGGCGGCGAGCGCGGCGGTGAGTCGGCTGGAGTTGGGTTGGACGTCGAATCGGTTCGCCCAGGCTGCACCCGGTGCCAGGTGATACACCGGCACCGAGTCGGGCACCTTGGGCATGACGGGTGTCTCATCGCTCGCGATCGCCGGCTCGGCGGGAGCAGGCTCCGCTGCATGAGGCTCCAACTTCGTTCCCTCTGCCGCCGGTACGTAGTCGCTGAGGGTTGCGATCTGTTCCCGGGTGAGCGGACCTCGTAGGTATGACAGAGCCCATCGTGTGGTGAACAGCACCGGCTCCGGTTCGTGGGTGTTGTGGAGAAGGAACTGACGCTTTTCTAGTCCCGAGATCGTCCTGTCCAACTCGGAGACGTCGGTGTCACCTCGCGCTGATTGCAGAGCTTCGAGGATTCGCGCTTTGTCCCGCTCGGTCTGCAGACGCCCGATACACCACGTTCCCGCGTTGGACATGGCTTTGTAGTCGAGATCGACGGGGTTCTGGGTGGACAGCAGCATGCCGACCCCAAAGGCGCGGGCTTGCTTCAACATCGTGAGGATCGGCTTCTTGGCGGGCGGTTCGGCGGTCGGCGGGACGAACCCAAACACCTCATCCATGTAGACGAGCGCTCGCAGATCGCCGGTGCCGGCCTGGCTACGCATCCAGGTGATCACCTTGGACAGGATCAGCGTCACGATGAACTGGCGCTCTTCCTCGCTGAGGTGGGCAAGGTACACGATGGCGGCCTGTGGCTTCCCTTCCTGCCACAGCAACGATTCGATGTCGAGATCGGGGCCTTCGACCCAGCTCGAGAATGCCGGTGAGGCAACCAGACCGTTGAGCTTCATCGCCAGGGCGAGCCGGTCCTTCTCGGGGAAGAAGGTGTCGAGTTCGAAGACGCCGAGTTTGCGTAGCGGCGGACGTTGAATCTCGGAGAGGAGGCTGGCCATGTCGAGATCACGACCTTCCCGCCAGGCGTGTTCGACGAGGTTGGCTAGCAGTATGTGCTCGCGGGACGAGATGGGGTCGGCCTCTATGCCGACCAGGCCGAGGAGGCCGGACACAAAACCTTCGATCTCATCTCGCAGAGTCTCGGCGTCTGTGTCCCAGCTGGTGTCTGGGCACGAAAGCGATCCGATGATGTTCAACGGCACCCCGGCACCGGAGCCGGGGGTGTAGATGGTGAAGCCGGCTTTGTCTTTGAGTTCCCGGATCCGAGATCCATCCTGATCCCACCAGCCGAGACCCTTGGTCCAGAGTTCTGCCTTCTCCTGTGCGAGCTCGGCAACCGTCTTGTCCTCCTTGCGGGCCTCGCCCTCGTCGATCCACGGCTCGAAGTCGGATGCCTGCAAGTCGGGGAAGGTGAGCAGGAGATTGGTCATGTCACCTTTGGGATCCAGGATCAACGTGGGTATTCCCGCCAGAAGGGCCTCTTCGAGGTAGATGATGCCAAGACCGGTTTTACCGGAGCCGGTCATACCAACGATGACGCCGTGCGTAGTGAGATCGCTCGGGTCGTAGTCGACGAGATCTCCGGTCCGATCACCTGTTGCACCGTCGACCACGCCGCCCAGGTAGAAGCCTTCTGTTGTCATCGAGATTGCCCTCCGTAGTTCAGCACCCTGACAATAGAGGCAGGCTCAGCCGTCGGAGGTTTTGGTGCCGTTGCCGCCACCAACTCGGATCGCCTGAGCGGTGACGATTACGCTCGTGATCGCGATCCACAACAGGGCACCGATGAATCCGGGACCCCACAGTGGGTGGGGTCAGCAGCACCACGGTCACAGCGGCACCTAGCCAGCCGAGCCAAACAGGCAAAGTACCGTGCTTGACCGCCATTATTGACATGCCGCCGGTTAGCGCGGCTGCAAAGACTGCGCCGGCAGCGGCAGCGGATGCGTTCCATAGCTTGGAGTATCCCAATTTCAGATTCCTGCGTCGTCGGGAGCGTCGGCGCCACAAGCGCTCTCGATATGGCCGACGGCCTCGGCGACAGTGGCGCAGATTGCGATCATTGTGGCGTCGCTGCTGAGCCGCCGGGTTAGGTCCGGGACGAGTTCGTGCCACGTTTCTCCGACGGTGGCAATCGGCCCGAATGTCCGCTGCGAAAAAGGTGCCAAAAAAGCCAGGTTCCATGCGATCACCAGTTCAGCAAGGGTGCCGATGCTGCCCGGTAGTGCGATGTAGCCGGACGCAATCTCCGTCAGCAGAGCGATCCTGTGAACGAGGTCGTCAGCTTGAATCTCGTGCTGAACCCATTGGTTGGCCCCGGTCCGGCCCGGAAACACTGTTGGTGCAGTGACGCCTACTGATGGGCCGCCCGCTTCGACGGCTCCCCGACAGACCGCCTCCATTAGGCCGGCGTAGCCTCCGGTGGCTACACCAAAACCGGCAGTCGCAAGCAGTCTGCCGCATTCGACGCCAAGCAGGTACTCCTCATCTCCGGGTTTCGACTGTGACGATCCGAACACTGCGATCAGTGGGCGATCCGTCGGGTTCACGTCGGATCCTCGAGCTCGATCCGTTGGACGGTTCGGATCGTGACGAGGCACGCAGTCAAGACGAGGGCAAGACCAAGCACGATCAGACTGTTGGCAGCAATGGCTTCGGTCACCGTCTCTTTCTTGATTGCGAACGAGGTTGCCACCACGCCGATACCGCCGAGCAGTGATAGGAGAGCGACGAGTCCGGCCTTCCCCGGGCGGGCATCAGCCATGGGGCGGATACGGAACAGCCACAGGCCGACCGCGGCGACGGCGACGAGGATAAGGGCAGCAACAACCGCGAGGCTGATATCGGCAACCAGCTCGACGTCGTCAACCGTCCCGGCTGAAACGAGTCCATCCGAGAAGGCATCGAGCCGGGTGTTCAAGAAGAAGTGAATCGCGGCTGCGGCCAAGGCAGACACTGCGGCCACCAGCGCGGCTACCTGGCTGACTCTGGCCGGGATGGTGACCCGATGCTGGAGCGGAGGCATTTCGCCGTGGGGACGGAGATGGTCCCACGGATCCTGGGGTGTCGCCGGTTCCGCGGCCGATTCGTCGGCCGGTTCGTCGGCCGGTGCGTCCTCTTCGTCCGTGTTGACCACCGTGATGTCATCGGCGGAGATCTCGATGGTTCCCGAAGGTAGGGGCCCCGGCGAGATCTCGTTGCCGGCCAGAGGGTCGGCTGGAAGCTTCACCGTTTCAACGTCCACCACGTCCCAGCCACGGCTAATGAGCTCGATCTTGGGCGTGCTCGCAGCAGGGGGGCCGGTGGCTGCGGATTGGTCGGTCTCGGTGTCATCTAGAACGCTGCCGCACGCTCTACAGAACACCCAATCCTGATCGGTTTTTCCGCCACAGTTGAAACAGAAATCCATGAGTAAGTAACGACACGATAATCGGGACTTGCTGAGTCCCCGTGGACCGAAGTCTCTGCGACTTGGCTGGCTGCCGGCTTGCTCCCCCAACCGTGATGACGTTTGGCTGCGGGGGAGCTCGATGTTTCGTTAGTTGTCTGTGAAGCTACTCTCGAATAGGTATGGGAATCTTGATCAAGAGGAAAGTCGTCGCGGTACTTGTCGCGGTAGTGATCGCCAGCAGTGGCTGCGGATCCGATCGGCCTTCTGTATCGGAGTGGCAGCCGACTTGGGACGAGATTACCGGGGCCATTCCCGATGAAGCGGCCGCCGTCAACGGGTTGTCAGTTGCCGCCTGTGGTGACACTCTGGCGTTCCTTCGGAGCAATCGGGCCCGCCTGAACCCCACTCCCGATCTTGCCATTGACGACACTGTGAACGCATGGGTGGAGATCGCTGAGGATGCGTTCTTCGAATGCCCGCCAGACAATGAGCAAGTTCAAGATTTTGCGGAGGCATACGGCGAGTTGATGCGCCTCCAGGCCGAAGTCGACCTTGTCCTCGAGATGGATCGCTAGCGGCTTCAATCCCAAAGAGATACCGCCCCTCTGCTGAGGGGCGGTACTGGGAGGGGCATTTGTGTGAGAGGAGTTACTACTAGTAACGACTACTCCTCAGGAATTGTTCCCGGGATCTCACAATCGGGACACACCAGGCGCACATCTCGTTCCGTTGCCTCATCTGCGGGCACGGACTCGGCAATGACGAATTCGTAGGTCTCGTGTTCGCAGCTTTCGATCGACGGAAGGTCGCGGCGGTACACCTTGAGCAGCACCGCGTCGCTCACTCCTTCGTGGCCGGGGATCTCTTCGATCCCGAGGTCTTCGATCTCCTCACGGACCAAGTCCATCAGCGTCGGGAGCTCCGGGGCCGGCGCAAGTGTTTCCAGCACGCGGCGTTGCCGCTTTGAAGCCGAGGCCGGCAACTTTGGAGCGGTGGCCGGGGGCTCCGGCTTGGCGTGGTTGCGCGCCCGGGTCAATAGCACTCCGGCGAGGACCATTGAACCGATGAGGGCTGCGAACGGAATGGCGATGTCCCAGAAGTCCTCCATGTCACTCCATGTTTGTAGCTTCGGTGGCTTCCACCCGGTTGTCGTCTTTGAGCATATCCACGATGTTCTTCACTGATTGTGCATTGTCTAGCGTCGTCACCAGCACGGCATCGGCCGTCTCGACAACAACGACATTGTCGAGGCCGGCCACAGTGACAAGCCGGGAGTCCGACCGTATGTAGGAATTCGAAGTAGCCGTCAGCGTGACGTCGCCCACTACCGCGTTGCCGTTGTCGTCGCGAGCGGCGATGCCCCACAGTGCCGTCCACGAACCGACATCGCTCCAACCGGCGTCGAGAGGGACGACAACGGCATTCGACGTTCGCTCCATCACGGCGTAGTCGATTGAGTCGGCCGGTGTCTCTGCAAACTCGGTGGCGTCCAAGAGCAACCCGTGATTGCGCGTCGCGGCGCGCATCGTCTGCTCGCAATGTTCCCTTATCGTCGGTGCGAATTCGTCCAGCGCAGACAGATAGTCCGAGCACCGGAAAACGAACATGCCGCTGTTCCAGAGATAGTCACCGCCCTCGAGGTATTTGGTCGCGGTGGCCAGGTCCGGTTTTTCCACGAACTGAGCCACTTTGTGGGCGGCATCGCCGACGGCGGCGCCAGTCTGGATATATCCGTAGCCGGTCTCGGGGTGCGTAGGGACGATGCCGAAGGTCACGAGATTGCCTGCGGCGGCGAGTAGACAGCCGGTGCGTACTGCTGAGTGGAATGCCGCAACGTCTTCGATGACATGGTCCGCCGGCAGCAGCAGCATCAGCGGGTCTTCGCCGTCGCTGGTTAGTTCAAGCGCGGCAACGGCGGCTGCAGGCGCAGTATTGCGCCCGAATGGCTCGAGGATCACTCGACTCGGGTCGTGCCCGGCCGACGCCAACTCCATCGCGACGAGTTCCATGTGTGCGGCATTGGCAACTACGAGGGGCTGCTCGACATCGAGTCCCGCCATTCGGTCCAGCGTGGCACGCACCATCGTTCGATCGTCGACGAGGGGGAGGAACTGCTTGGGCTTGTCAGAGCGGGATGCCGGCCACAGGCGGGTGCCGGCGCCACCCGACATCAATACTGGTACGACTTTCAATGAATCAATCACCATGGGAATGTATCGACTTCTCTCCGGCGGTCCAAAGCTTTCTGGCTAGGCCGGCGTGGTCTCAGCGCCGTCAGCGTCGTGGCGTCGCTCCAGGACGAACGCAACCGCGACACGAGAGTCGCCGTGTCCGAAGGCCGTGATCGTGTCATTGATCTGCAGTTTGGTATCACCGTGGGGAATGATCACGTTGGCATCGCGACGGATCGAGACGAGGACGGCTTCCTCCGGCCATTCGATATCTTTGACTCGTCTGCCGGCGGCCGCCGATGACGGAGGAACCGGGACCTCATAGAAGGTGGCGCCCGGCTGAACCCGCTGCCGGAGGCGTTGTCGATATAGGTGCCGGTCGGTGACCGCGCCGAGCGCATGGTGATAGGCGGCGACCACACTGTTGCGTCTGAACATGCCGACCACCCTCGTCGGATCGACGTCGTCGACTACCGGGAGACGGCCCACTCCCAATGCGGCCATGCGAGCAAGTGCGGATGAGACCGGCATTGTCGGCGTGACGGTTATTGGGCGATCCGTCATGGCGTCCTTCACCAGGGTTTCGTCGGGATCGCCTTCGGCGAGAGCGACATCGATCAGGGTCAACACACCCGCTAGTTTGCCGTTCTTCTCGACTACGGGCATGCCGTGATGGCGAGATCGGTCCAGTACCCGCGCGGCATCGCTGATTGTCATTTCGGGGTCAAGCGTTTCATCGAGGACCGTCATCACCTCGCCGACGGTGACCGTGTCGAGAAGATCCACGTCCTCGTTC
>CBDUNF010000064.1:0-15875 GCA_965368515.1 uncultured bacterium | reverse complement strand
AGAGGGTCACTCAAGAGAAGTTCAGCGAATTCGTGGCACAGATGGACATGAATCCTGGGGTGATCGGAATCGGCTACCTATCCGTGGTCGATGACTCTGAGATCGACGAATACGTAGCCGAGGCCCGGCGTGACGTCCCCTCGTTAGCACTGCTGAGTTTCGACGGGCTCGGCGGCGTTGCCCCAACACCCAATCCGCGGCCGCGGTACTACCCGTTGCGCTATGTCCATGGAGGTCCATTCCTCGACATAGTGATCGCCGAGACACCGATTCAATCCCAGATCGACGCACTCGGGTTCGATCCTGGCACAGAGCCGCCCTGGTTCCCCGCGTCAAGGTTGCTCAGCTCCACCAGCTGTCGGCGGACAAGGACCGCTTTTTGGCAACCGTCTCCCACGAGCTGCGCACACCGTTGACGGTTGTGATCGGCCTCGCCGCCGAGCTCGCAGACAACGGCCATGGATTCGACCCGACCGCGGGCTTTTCGAGCTGTCACTCCCCGCGCCGACGTCGTTGCAGGCACCAACCCCCAGCCCGTGAGCTGACACATTCACACCTCTGCATATGCCCTGGGAGACATAGCTTTTGGTGACTCCATCCGTCCCCTTCCGTTGGGTCTTTGTCCCCTGGAAGATGCCCGGTGATCCGACCATGGTAGGGCCTGACACCTAAGTGAGGATCAATGAGCGACACAACGATTCGCCGTGGCGCCGAGACCTCGAACCGTCAACAGGGGGACCATCCGTCTGGTGATAACAGGTTCGAACTCGTCGACAAGCACCTGAAGCGTGGTCGCTATGCCCAAGATCAGCTGATCGAGACCCTGCACGTTGCCCAGGATGTGTTTGGACATCTGTCCGAAGACATCCTCATGTACGTGGCGCGGGCTCTGCGGCTTCCGCCCAGCATGGTCTACGGCGTGGCTACCTTCTACGAACTCTTTACCTTCGACCCGCCGGGCGATCACTCCTGCACCGTGTGTACGGGGACCGCTTGCTTCGTCAAAGGTGCCGACGACATCGTTCAGGGCGTGAGCGCTGCATTCGAGGTCCCCGCCGGTCAGACTGCCGAAGACGGCAGCCTTACGCTGAAGACAGCTCGCTGCCTGGGCTCCTGCGGTCTTGCCCCGGTAGTGGTCTTTGACGGCGAGGTGCTCAGCCACCAGTCGACAGAGTCGACCCTTGAACTCGTCAGTGCGGCGGTAGGAGGTGCGAGCTAATGGCAGCACCCATCGATCTTCACGAAGTAGCTGAGAGGGAGCGCGAGGAGCGCTTCCGCACCAGATGGCGCGTCAAAGCCTGTGCCAGCACCGCCTGCATGTCTGCAGGTGCCGGAGCGGCGATCCAGGCGATGGAAGCCGAGGCCGAGACCGACCAGATGGCCCTCGAGGTGCAGGTCATTCCGACCGGGTGCATGGGTCTATGCAGCGCAGGACCGTTGGTCAAGGTGCTGAGGCGTGGCGGCGACAAGACCCTATACCAGAAGGTAACCCCGGAGACCGGGGTCGAGATCCTGCGCAGCCACATCGAGAACGAAGCGTCTCTACCCGAGCACGAGCTCGACCAGAACATCCCGTTCTTCACCAGCCAGGAACGAGTCGTCCTCGCCAACGGTGGCGTCATCAATCCGGACCGCATCGAGTCATACGTCGCCCACGGTGGCTACGCAGCGCTCGAGAAGGCGCTGACAACGATGAAGCCCAAGCAGGTCATCGAGGAAGTACGCACCTCGGGCCTCCGCGGTCGTGGTGGTGCCGGTTATCCGGTTGCCAGCAAGTGGTCGTTGCTCGCCGCCTCTGGTGGCGACACCAAGTACGTCGTTGCCAACGGCGACGAGGGAGACCCCGGTGCGTACATGGATCGCACGATCATGGAAGACGATCCCCATCGACTCATCGAGGGCATCGCAATCGCCGCCTACGCCACGGGTGCCAGCAACGCATACATCTACGTACGCGCCGAGTACCCCCGGGCTATCGAGCGGCTCGATCGAGCAATCCGTGTGGCTCGCCGCAATCGTCTGCTCGGACGAAAGATCCTCGACACCAAGTTCGACCTGAACGTCGAGGTTCGCATCGGCGCCGGAGCGTTCGTGTGCGGTGAGGAAACCGCGCTCATGGCGTCGATCGAGGGGCGCAGAGGCACACCACGCCTCCGGCCTCCCTACCCGACCGAGTCGGGTCTGTGGGGCAACCCCACGATGATCAACAACGTCGAGACGCTCGCCAACATCGCCCCCATCGTCAACAAGGGCGGCGAGTGGTTCGCTTCGATCGGTACCCCAAAGAGCTCGGGCACCAAGGTGTTCGCCCTCGCCGGCGATATCTCCAACACCGGCCTCATCGAGGTGCCAATGGGAACCTCGCTCCGCAACATCGTGGAGGACATCGGCGGTGGCGTTCCCGATGGCGGCATCTTCAAGGCCGCCCAGACGGGCGGGCCATCAGGCGGCTGCATCCCATCGAAGTTCCTCGACACCCCCGTCGACTACGAAAGCCTGCGGGAACTCGGCTCGATCATGGGTTCTGGCGGTCTCATCGTCATGGACGACGGCCAGAGCATGCCCAACGTCGCCAAGTATTTCATGGAGTTCTCCATGGACGAAAGTTGCGGCAAGTGCACACCATGCCGCGCCGGCACCGTGCAGATGCACAGCTTGCTGGAACGGATCACAGCGGGCAACGGGACCAAGCAGGATCTCCGCGACCTCGAGCATCTGTGCTCGGTGGTCCGCGATACGAGCCTGTGCGGTCTGGGCCAAGCTGCCCCGAACCCCGTCCTGAGCACATTGCAGTACTTCCGTGCCGAATACGAGCAACTCATCGCTGCGGAGGTGGCTCATGGTTGATAGACAACCAACAATCACAGTCAGCTACGACGGCGTCGAGCACGAAGCCTTCGTCGGCGAGTCGGTCCTCGAGTGCGCTCGTCGGGTTGGGGTAACGATCCCCTCCCTCTGCTTCCTGGAGGGCCTGTCCGTGTGGGGCGGCTGCCGGATCTGTGTCGTCGAGATCGCTGAAGACCATCGGCTCCGGCCGGCCTGCGCCACTACCTGTGTCGCCGACATGGAAATCAAGACAGAGACCCCCCGGCTCCGGGCCTACCGCAAGTCGCTTCTCGAGTTGCTGTTCGCTGAAGGCAACCACGTATGCGCCGTGTGCGTATCGAATGGTGCCTGTGAGCTGCAAGACATGGCAGTCCACTGCGGCATGGACCATGTGCGCTACGACTACCAGTCGCCGCTACGCAAGATCGACGCCAGCCATCCCAAATACGTCTTCGACCCCAATCGGTGCATCCTGTGCACCCGGTGTGTGCGGGTTTGCGACGAAATCGAAGGCGCCCACGTTTGGGACATCAGCTATCGCGGCGAGCAGGCATTGCTCATCACAGAACTCGACAAGCCTTGGGGCGAGTCGCTGTCCTGCACCTGGTGTGGCAAGTGCGTCGCTGTGTGTCCGACAGGTTCCCTGGCGTATCAGGGTCGCTCCGTCGGTGAGATGGAACACGATCCGGCCATGATCAAGCGCCTTGCGGTTGCCCGCAATCGCAAGGAATGGCTCTACCCAGAGGAGGCCAAGTGACACGAGCACGAATTGCCACAGCGTGGCTCGGAGGTTGCTCCGGATGTCACATGTCCTTCCTGGACATGGACGAATGGCTCTTTGAGCTGGCCGCCGTCGCCGACGTCGTCTACAGCCCGATTGCCGACGTCAAGGAGTTCCCGGAAGACGTTGATGTGACCTTCGTTGAAGGAGCACTTGCCAACGAGGACAACCTCAAAGAGGCACTTCACATCCGTAAGAACTCGCGTCTGGTTGTTGCTTTTGGTGACTGTGCAGTAACCGGCAACGTCACCGCGATGCGGAACCCACTCGGCGATCCGATCGAGATCATCAGGAGCGTGTACGTAGACGCTCCGGACCGTGACGGCCAGATCCCGGAGAAAGAGGGCATCGTCCCGCTGCTGCTCCCTCAGGTCCTACCGGTGCACAAGGCAATCAGGGTGGATGCGTTCCTCCCCGGCTGCCCGCCACCGGCCGACCGGATCCAGACTGCCCTAGAAGCCCTACTCGAGGGCGCCCTTCCCCCGAATCGGGGCGAAGCCATTCGATTCGGTTGAGGTGTTGAGATGAGTAAGACGGTAATTATCGATCCGGTGACCCGGATCGAAGGACACGCCAAAATAGCAATAGCACTGGACGACGCAGGTGTAGTCGACTCGGTCCGTTTCTCCGTCACGGAGTTCCGCGGTTTTGAGGAGTTCTGCAAGGGTCGTCCGGTTTGGGAGATGCCCAGCCTTACCGCACGCACGTGCGGTATCTGCCCGGTCAGCCACCTGCTGGCCTCGGCCAAGGCCGGCGACGCAATCATGGGTGTTCGGATCCCACAGACGGCGGTGAAACTCCGCCGCGTCGTCAACCTGGGTCAGATCATCCAGAGTCATGCGCTCAGCTTCTTCCACCTGAGCTCGCCGGACATGCTGCTTGGGTGGGATCACGATCCCGCCACCCGCAACGTCTTTGGGGTCATGGCCGCAGAACCCGAATTGGCTCGACGTGGCATCCGACTTCGTGGCTTTGGCCAGGGTGTGCTCGAATCGATCGCAGGGCGCAAGGTCCACTCCCCCGGCATCGTCCCTGGTGGTATCGCCAACCCGATGACAGAAGAGGTTCGAGCGAGGATGCTCTCCGACCTCGACGAGGCACAGCAGACGGCTGAGGATGCTCTCGGCATCTTCATCTCGATGCTGGGCGGACTCGAGCGCGAGATCAACAACTTCGGTTTGTTCCCCAGCTTGCATCTTGGCCTGGCCAACGACGCCGGTACCTGGGAGAACTACGACGGCCATCTCAGGTTCGTCGACGCCGACGGCAACACGGTGGCAGACAACATCGACCCCGCGGACTACCGCGACTACATCGGTGAAGCGACACGACGCGACTCGTATCTGAAGTCTCCGTACTTCAAGCCGATGGTCGCACCCGGCGAGGACATCAATATGGGCCTCTATCGGGTTGGCCCGCTGGCACGCCTCAACGTCTGCAAGACGATGGGCGCACCGATGGCCGACGAGGCGTTGGCTGCCTACAGAGAGCGGGCCGGTGGCACGGCGAACTCGTCGTTCTTCTACCACTACGCCCGCCTGATCGAGATCCTCGCCTGCACTGAGCTGATGCGTGACTTCCTCGAGGACGACACCATCCTGGACACAAACGTGCGGGCCACGGCCGGCATCAATCACCGGCGTGCGGTGGGCGTGTCCGAGGCACCACGTGGAACGCTGTTCCACGAGTACGCGGTCGACAACACAGGTCTTCTCGAAGATGTGAACATGATCATCGCAACCGGGCAGAACAACCTTGGGATGAATGCAACCGTGCTCCAGATCGCAAAGGAATGGATCGATGGCCCGGAGATCCCCGAAGGTGTGCTCAACCGCATCGAGGCCGGTATCAGGGCATTCGACCCGTGCCTGAGCTGCTCGACTCATGCGGTTGGCAAGATGCCACTAGACGTGACTCTTGTCGACCATGAGGGCGCGTTGGTGTCCTCAGTGAAGCGAGGCTGAGAGCCCGGCATGGACTCACTTGTGATCGGCTACGGCAACGACTTGCGCTCAGATGATGGCGCAGGTCGTGCCGTTGCCGACCGCATCAGCGAGTTGGAGTTGCCTGGTGTCGGCGTGCGATCCGTAATGCAGCTAACACCGGAACTTGCGCTCGAAATCGCCACGGTGGACACGGTGGTATTCGTTGACGCCAGCGTCGACGTGGCCAAGACCACAGCTGAGCCGGTGTCCGCTTCCCCTATCGATGCTTCCGCTATGACGCACTACAACACCCCGGCCACGCTGCTCGGCATGACGGCTACCGTCGGACCAGTGCCGTCCACAGCGGTTGCCATCTCCATCCCGGTTACCGATATTGGCTTGGGGATGGAGCTCACCCCGATGACCGAAATCGGAGTCGAGCAGGCAATCGCCATGGTCACATCCCTTCTTGCGGAGTAGTTTTGTCACATACCCAACGAGGAGTGGTTGTGACGACACCTGCGCATACCTACACGGCGTTCATTGCTTGCGATGTCGACTCGGCATGGAACGCAATTGTTGATGGAGACCAGACTCGCCAGTACTACTACGGGACCAGGGTTGAGTCCGATTGGTCCGTTGCCGCTCCGATCCGCTATTCGTCGGCAGATGGCACACTCGTCGCCGATGGGTTTGTCGTCATGGTCGAGCCACCGCATCGACTCGAGATGATGTTCCACGCTCGCTGGGATCCGGAACTTGACCGAGAAGGACCCGTGCGGATGGTCTGGACCGTTGAGGACAGCGGCGGCTTGACCAAGGTCACCGTCTCTTCCTTCATGGACACAGACGGCAAGAGCTACACGGATTGGATCAGCGGCATTCCATTCATCGTCTCCGGCCTAAAGACGCTACTGGAGACCGGAAAACCCTTGACCGGAGGCTGAGCCGCATACCGTTCTTGCGTAGATCCGTACGATGTTTCGAATCCAGATACGCAAGAACGGATGGCGCTTGCTGAGGGGCCATTCGCCGGCAGGATCAACCCACGATCAGACCGTGATGACGGTCTTGCCCTGCGTGTGGCGTTCGCCGATGTGGTCGAGCGCCTTTGCAGTAGCTGCGATCGGGTAGGTCCGATCGATCACCGGGGCGACATCACCGGCTTCCGCCATCCCGGCGAGAATGGCCAGGTCATCCTGATTGGGCTTTGAGATGAGCGAGCGAAGCTGGTGGCCTACAAACGGTGAGAGCACCATGGCCCGGATCGTCCGACCGAAGCCCATCAGCCACTTCCCGCCCGATCCCCCGACAATGACGAGTGTCCCCTTGGTGGCGAGAGCTCCCCGAATACGGGACAGCGGCCGATTCCCCGCCATATCCAGGATTAGGTCGTATTGCTTGGTGTCTTCAGTGAAGTCGTGCCGCGTGTAGTCAACGACGTGATCGGCGCCGAGCGAACGCACCAACTCGACGTTTCTGGTGCTGGCCACTCCTGTCACGGTTGCGCCGAGCGCCTTGGCGATCTGGACCGCAAACGTTCCGACTGCACCCGAGGCTCCCACGATGAGCACCTCCTGCCCTGCCTCGATCCGGCCGGCATCACGCAGAGCCTGCAGTGCAGTGAACCCTGAGATCGGCATCGCCGCGGCCTGTTCCATGGTGACATTCGCCGGCTTGAGCATCAGGGTGTCGGCGGAGACCGCTGCATACTCGGCCAGGGCGCCGTTTCCCCAGCCGAAGACCTGATCCCCCTCTTTGAAGCGAGCGACGTCGTCGCCGACTGCGGCAACTGTCCCGGCCATCTCAAGTCCAGCAACCCTCTCCTTCGGCTTGGCGATTCCGTACATGGGCCGTGCGATCCGGGGCAGGCCCTGGGTAATCAGCCAATCACCAATCGCCAGGCCTACCGCCTCGACAGCGACCAAGACCTCGTTGTCACCCGGTTCCGGCCTGGTGGTGCCATCGAACCGAAGCGCATCGGCTGGAGCTCCGTACCTCTCGTGAAGAATCGCCTTCATCGTCGTTGTCTCGATTCCGCCGTCTGTCGTTGCGTTCCGGGTTGTCATGATGTCCTCCTCATTGGGGTGCAGTTCTCGATTGCAGTGAGTAGCCGGGCCGCTGCCCCTGTCGCCAGGAACAAACCGAGACCCACTGCGACGAAGAAGGGAAACGGATCGATGAGGTTTCTGCCGACCGCTACAACTTCGCTGATTACTGCTTCCATTTCCGACCTCTCATTGACTTACGTACATCGTAAGCATATGGTGTAAGTTATACATACGGCGTAAGTATGTCAAGAGATAATCAGAGAAACTTACTCCGTACGTTTAGAGTGCAGGAGGAAGGAGCGCCACATGGTCACCGAAACAACTCCCCCGGTGCGGACACCGCTGAGCCGGACTCGTGTCTTGCAGGCAGCCGTCGCCTTCGCCGACGTTGAAGGCATCGATTCACTGAGTATGCGCAAGCTCGGCCAACGGCTTGGTGTGGAGGCGATGTCGCTCTACAACCACGTCAAGAATAAAGAGGACCTGCTCAACGGCATGGTCGACACGATCCTCGCAGAGATCGACATGACCCCGGGTGGTTCCGACTGGAAGTCGTGCATGCGGCACCGCATCCTGTCCGCCCGCAAAGGGCTGGTGGAGCATCCATGGGCCTCGCATGTCATCGAGACCCGCACAGACATGTCGCCAGCCATGATCGCCTACTACGACGGGATCATCGGCATGTTTCGGGACGGGGGCTTCTCGATGGATCTCATCCATCACGCTCTGCACGCCCTCGGTAGCCGGGTGCTCGGTTTCAGCCAAGAATTGTTCGATGAAGGCGACGATCTGGCCGAGAGCCCTGAGATGGCGGCAATCATGCTCCAACAGATGACCGAGCACTACCCCAACCTGTCGGCGATGGTCTCCGAGATGAACCTCCACGAGGACGGCTCCCCACAGGTCGGTACCGGCTGTGACGATCAAGTCGAATTCGAGTTCGGTATCGATCTTCTCCTCGACGGCCTGGAGCGACTGCGGCAGGCCGAGGCCGACTCACACTGAGCGTCGCCTCCCAAAGCAACGGCGCTCAAACATTCCCTCTCCGGCACCTCATCATGCAGTAGGTTGGTGCAGATTGATCGATTATGCCTACGCGCTCGACCTCGCAACGTCCTGAACATGAACAGAGATGAGAGGAGTCGGTGAACAATGAGGAACAGAAGATCTTTGCTGGTCCTGGTGGCTGCGTTGGTGGTGGTGGCTCTGCCGGCCGTAGGCCTGGCCGCAGGTGGTGCCTTCGTGGACGACGATATGTCCATATTCGAAGGCGACATCAACTGGCTGGCAACATCCGGAGTGACCGCCGGCTGCAACCCTCCCACCAACGACCAATTCTGCCCCGGTGACAACGTCACACGTGGCCAAATGGCTGCGTTCATGAGGCGGTTCGCCGAATTCCTCGGCGCTCAAGACGGAATCGTCGATCAGGCCGACATCGCTTCAGATGCGGACACGCTCGACGGCTACGACTCGAGCCAGCTCCTCAGCAGCAACGACGGCTTCTCGGTCTACAACAACGGCCCGATCGGCATCACCAACGGCTTCAACACCGTGCTCACATTGCCGGATCTCCCGGCCGGCACCTATCTCTTCATTGCCAAAGGATGGTTCCGTCACGACGGAGCGAGCGGTGAGCAATTCGGACGGTGCAGTCTCTTCGCCGGTTCTGCGTCGGATTTCGTCGCCGCAACGCTTGCTGCGCCGAACGCCGGCATGCCGGCGACCTGGACGGCTGTGACCACGTTCACAGATCCGACCAATTCCGTGACGCTGAGCTGTGACGACGGAACTAATCAAGTGACCCTCAACAACGCCAAGATCACAGGAATCCAACTCGACTCGGTAGTCAATCAGGCTGGATAGCCAGACCAGCACGACAAGCACGGGACCCGGGCACCTAGGACGATCCCGGGTCCTGACTGCCCGGCACAATGAGGCCACGCTCATAGGCGACGGCAACGGCGGCGGCCCGATCGTTGACATCGAGTTTGTCGTAGATGTGGAGCAGGTGGGTCTTGACGGTTGCCTCGCTGATGAAGAGTTGGGCCGCAATCGCCTTGTTCGTAGCCCCTTTCGCAACTGTGCTGAGGATCTCGAACTCGCGCTCGCTCAGCGCGTTGGGCGCCGGACGCCTGACCTGACCCATAAGCTGGCTGGCTACCGGTGGGGATAGAACTGACTCGCCGGCTGCTGCGGCTCGGACGGCACGACGCAGCTCATCACGAGGGGTGTCCTTGAGTAAGTAGCCGGTGGCTCCTGCCTCTATCGCAGGCAGCACGTCGCTGTCGGTGTCATACGTCGTCACAATCAGAACCCTCGCACCGAGACCACGTGCAACGATCTCTCGTGTAGCACCAACACCGTCGAGCACCGGCATGCGTAGATCCATCAGAACAACGTCCGGGCGGAAGACCTCCGTTCGGGACACTGCCTCACGCCCGTTCTCGGCCTCGCCGACAACTTCGAAACCGTCATCGCCAGCGAACAGGCCACGCAAACCATCTCGAACGACGGGGTGATCGTCGACGATCAGGACCCTGATTGGCTTGCCGCTATCCATGTGAGTCTCCGCCCGGCTCGGTACTGATATTGATTGAGATTGCTGTGCCCTCCCCCGGAGCCGACTCGACCTCCAGCACACCGCCGACATCTTCTACCCGCTGGCGCATCGCGGCAAGCCCAAAGCTCTGATCCTTAACCACCTGGCCGGGGACAAACCCGACGCCGTCGTCGCGGATGTCCAGAGCGACTCCGCCGGGCATGAACGACAGCGTTATCCCGGCTCTGGTAGCGGCAGCGTGTTTGGCGATGTTGGCCAGGCCTTCCTGAGCAGCACGCAACAGCGTCACCTCGATCTCGGGGCGCAACGGGCGGCGGTTACCTGTCGTCCGGACCTGAAGGTCAATGCCGGTCGCCTCAACCCAGCGAGAAGCGACATCATCGAGCGCCTCGGGTAGCCGGGTGCCATCGAGCGGCCCCGGCCGAATCGCCTGAACCGATCTGCGCGCCTCGGCAAGGCTGTCTCGAGCAATCCCGGCAGCTTGATCGAGATGGCGCCGCATTGCCCTCTCGTCGCCCCATGATTGATGAGCGGCTTCGACCTGGGTGATCACGCCGGTCAAGCCCTGGGCGATCGTGTCGTGAATCTCTCTCGCCAGCCGCTGCCGTTCGTCGAGCACTCCCGCTTCGCGAGCCTGAGCGACGAGCTGGGCGTGCAGGCCAGCGTTTTCGGCCATCGTTTCCTCGAGCTGGGCGAGTGCCCTCCGCCTCTCTTCAGCGATCTCCGCAAGCTTCTGTGCTCCGTAGAGACCGGCGGCGACCGATGCCGTCTGCACCGCCACTATGCCGAAGTAGATGGCCCAAGCACTGACTCGTTGATCGAGAAAGACTACGTGGGAATGGACGATGAATCCGGCGGCACCGATCCCGAGCAGAGCGACCCGCAACGGTCGCAGCAGAAACGCCAGGAAGAACCCCGAAATGCCGTACACCAGAAAGATCGGTGTCTTGGCCATGAGCAGGAACCCGAAGGCGACGAAGCCGACGAAGTACACCCGCAGCATCACCTGACTCACTTGATGCGGGGGCCCGAGCCGGCTCAAGGTGACCCAGGTCCACACTGCCGCGGCCAGGCTGAGCATGCTGATAGAGAGACGCTCACCACTATCACCCCAGATGAGACCGCCACAAGCCGACAAGGCGAGCGACGCATACGGAATCCATACGAGGTACCGGTTGATCCTGACCTCCCAGGATGCCAGGCCGGCTGGCGGCTCAACCTTGGTGTTCTCGGTCATACAGGCCTCCGACGACATCCCGCTGAGCCTACCGGTACGACCGGTTGAGTCAGTCCCAACGGAATACCCGCATCGCGATGAACCCGAGGACAAGTGCGTATGCCGCCATGACCAAGAAGTGCTGCGAACTCACAGTGGCCTCGAACCAAGAGTCATTTATGGCCTGGACGGCAGCACCTAGCGGCGTGAAGTCGCTCACGGTTCGAAGGCCATCAGGCATGACTGCACGTGGAATCCACACACCAGCGAAGAACAACATCGGGAAGTAGATGCCCATTCCCACCGCAGCGCCCGCTGAGTTTGACCGGACCAGTGCCCCGACCAGCAGCCCGACCGCAAAGATCGAACCCGCCGCCAGCACGAACGACAGCGCAAACAGCAGCGGTTGCTGCGGCGAGGTGACATCGAACAGAACCATTACCGCAGCGATAGCCACCGCGGCCGCCAGCACCGCAACGACCGTATGGACCACCATCTGAGCCCCAAGCAAACGGGCAGGGTGCACAGGTGTCGTCCGTAGCCGGCGCAGTATTCCGAACTGGCGGTACGTGCCGAGGATCGGGGGCAAAGTCACCAGGCCGAGAGTGGCCAGGCCGAGCCCAAGCGCGATCGGCGAGTATGTGTCGATGTAGCGGGCGCCGTCGAGATCTGCCGCCGGCTCATCAAACCCCGGAAAGAACAAGCCGAGGGCGACAAGGAGGACCGCAGGGAACACAAGACCGAAGAACAGCGGAAGCGGATCCCTCAGGAAGAGCTTGCTCTCTGTTGCAGTTAGCTTCATCATCGCTGACATCAGCCGTTCTCCTTGGTGAGATCGAGGTATGCGTCCTCGAGGTTGCTCTGTTCGATGCGCAACTCCTCTGCAATCACGCCTCGCTGCGCCAGAAGTGCTGTGACGGCGTGGACGAGGTTCCCGGTTCCGGACACCTCGAAGACGTCCCCTGCGGTGGCCACCGAAACGACCTCGGCAAGCGCGGCAAGATCAGCCTTGGGAATTGGTGGTGACGGCCGAAACCTCATCTTCTGCTCTCTACCTGCACGTGCGACGAGACCAGAAGGTGTGTCGATTGCGACCACGCGCCCCCCGTCGACAACCATGACTCGGTCACAGAGTCTCTCTGCCTCCTCCATGAAATGAGTCACCAGAACAACAGTGACGCCACTATCGCGGATTTGTTCGATGGTCTCCCAGACTGAACGGCGCGCCTGCGGGTCGAGCCCTGTGGTGAGCTCGTCCAGGATTGCAACCTCAGGGGATCCGACCAGTGCGAGCGCAACAGCGAGACGCTGCTTCTGCCCCCCGGAGAGATTCGAATAGCGCTCCTTGACCTTCTGGTCGAGACCCAGCTTGCCGAGCAGCTCTCTCCAGTCGGCCGGTGTCTTGTAGAAGGAGGCGTACAGATCAAGGACCTCCCCGACCCGGATCCTGTCTTGCAGCCGGCTCTCCTGGAGCTGAGTGCCGAGCCGCTGCGTGACTTCGTACCGATCACGCTGCGGGTCAAGCCCGAGCACGCTAACGGTGCCGCCGTCAGGCTCCCGCAAACCTTCGACCGTCTCTACTGTTGTCGTCTTGCCGGCGCCATTGGGCCCGACGATGCCAAAGATTTCGCCCTCGTTGACGTTGAATGAGATGCCATCAACGACGTTAATGCCTCCGTAGGCCTTGGTGAGGTTCTCCACTTCGATTACGGACATTGATACTCCTCCTGTGTCTCCCCACCAGGATGCGGGAGACAAGCCCAGGGCGGTATCACCCACCCGGCGGCTTCGGCATCAACCGATCGGATGATGCGAAGACACGACTACTGGCCGATGACGTCATCGCTCTGATCCTGCACTATGGCGGTACGAGATAAGGAGTTGGAGATGGGCAAGCAGCAAGCAACAACACCTGAAGAGCGAGCCAGGCGGCGTGCCAAGGAACGAACTGACATGATGTGGCACGTAGCCGCATTCGTGATCCTCAACATCTTCCTTTGGTCACTCGACATCTTCACCGGTGGCACCACCTGGGCCTTCTGGATCACCGCGGGATGGGGAATCGGCCTCGCCTTCCACGTGGCCAACTACTTCATCGAAGAACGCTCTGCCGATCGCACCTACCAGCGCTTTCTCGCCGAGGAGCGCCAGTGGGAGTTCGAGAACGAAGGAACCAAGTGAAAGCGATAGTTCAAGACCGTTATGGCTCGGCTGACGTTCTGGCGTTGCGTGAAATCGACAAGCCCATACCTGGGGACGACGAAGTGCTGCTGAAAGTGTGTGCGGCCTCGCTCCATGCAGGCGACTACTTTCTGACAACGGGCATTCCCTATTTGATGCGCCTCGGTATGGGCTTGCGCAAGCCCCGCAAGTCGATTCCTGGGTTTGACATGGCCGGGACAGTGGAGTCCGTGGGCTTGAGCGTCACCGAGTTCAAGCCAGGCGACGAGGTATTCGGCGAGTCGAACGGCTCATGCGCGGAATACGTCGTCACCTCGCCGAAGAAGATTATGGCGAAGCCCGCCAACCTGACACTCGATAGAGCGGCAACGGTCGCCGTTTCCGGAATCGCTGCTCTGCGCGGGATTCGTGATGCGGGACGAGTCAAGCCCGGAAACAGAGTCCTCATCAACGGGGCTGCCGGCGGGGTTGGGACATTTGCAGTACAAATCGCCAAGGCAGTGGGTGCCGACGTCACCGGAGTGTGCAGCACCGGCAACGTGGCCATGGTCCAATCCATTGGCGCCGACCACGTCATCGACTACACCAAAGAGGACTTCACCAAGAGCGAAGCGCACTATGACGTCATCCTTGACAACGTCGGCAATCACTCGCCTGGAACCATGCGCCGCATAGTTGCTCCCGGCGGCCGGCTCATCCCCAACAGTGGGCGATCGGAAGGTCGGGTGTTTGGTCCGTTCGGAAGAATGGTCGGCGCGTTCATCTCATCCATCTTCATCCGCCGCCAGGGCCGCCCCTACTTCGCACCCGTCACGAAGGACGACCTGGCCGACCTCAAGGGACTCATCGAGTCGGGCAAGGTGACGCCGGTCATCGGCGAGACCTACTCGCTCGCCGAGACACCGGCCGCGATGGCCGCGATTGGAGCGGGCCACAGCCGCGGGAAGGTCATCATCAGCATGTAGACGCCTTAGGCGCGCGGCATCGGAGGAGAGCATGCCCAATCAGCCACTCAGTGATCTGGAACCACCGGCCACCACAGCCCGACGAGTGTATTTCTTGGACAATCTGCGCATCGGCCTGATAGTGCTGGTGGTGCTGCATCACGTGGCTATGGCCTACGGAGCCGCCGGGCTCGGTTTCTACTACGTGGAGCTGCATCCCGACGGTTTCTCGCGCGGGTTGCTCATCTTCGTTCTGGGAAACCAAGCATGGTTCATGGGTGCGTTCTTCCTCATCGCAGGGTATTTCACTCCAGGATCGTTTGATCGCAAGGGCGCCGCTCGGTTCCTGAGCGGAAGGCTGGTTCGGCTTGGGATCCCGCTCGCCTTGTATGCGGCCCTACTCAACCCGTTGTCGACGCTGGGGTGGTTCTACGTACCCGAGTACCTCGGACCACTGGACTGGGATACGTTCGAATACCTTGACAGCGTGAGGATGGGTCCGATGTGGTTCGTGGCGATGCTCCTGATCTTCAGCATTGGCTACGCCACCTGGCGGATAGCTGCGCTAAGGCCCATCGCGGCGGTCAAGCCGAAAACCCCCGGCTACCCCGCCATCGGCGGCCTGGTGCTCGCGTTGGCGGCAACGAGCGTCGCTATTCGTCTGTGGATTCCCGTCGGTAAGGAATGGTTCGGGTTCCCCAGCCTCGGCTACTTGCCTCAATACCTGTGCTTCTTCGTTCTCGGGGTCGTTGCCAACAGACGTAGCTGGTTCCAGTCGCTTTCGATCGTCACGGGCTTGGCGGGTTTGACGATGGCAATCGCCGCCACTGTGTTGCTGTTCCCGTACGCATTCAGCGGCAAGATGCTCTCCATCGAGTTGACCGAGTCCCTCGGCAACGCATTCGGCGACAGCTGGCATTGGCAGGGTGCCGCCTATGCCCTTTGGGACTCGGCGCTGGCCGTCGGTCTCAGCCTCTTTTTGATCGTCGTTGGACGCGACCTGTTCAACCGCCAGGGCCGATTCGGCAGATTCCTGGCGCAGCAGAGCTATGCGGTCTACATCGCGCACATACCAATCGTGGTGTTTCTGGCCGTGGCGTTGCGTGAGGTCGAGATGGAACATCTGCTCAAGGTGGGCGTGGCGGCAGCTATTGCGGTCCCGCTGTGTTTCGTGGTCGCCGCGGCGCTGCGCAAGATCCCGGGCGCGTCCCGCGTACTCTGACCTCGCCGCTCTTGCGTAGACCGGGCCGATACGTAGGACCGACCGCGCCAGAACGAGGGTGTTCCTAGACCGGCGCTAGACCGGTTACTTCGCGGACCGTCTGCTGGAAGCCTTCGGCTTTGGTACGGGCGTCAAGGGCGCCACGGCGCATAACCCGGGCCACCTC
>CBDUNF010000063.1:0-16360 GCA_965368515.1 uncultured bacterium | reverse complement strand
AGGGTCCAGACGATGGAACAAGAACAATCGAGCGGCGGCCCGCCAGATCTCCTGGTGGTCGAAGACAACACCCTTCACGCCCGTCTCGTTCTGACGATGCTCAGCGAAGCCTGGGGTGACGAGGCGCCGGTACGCCATGTCAAACGTCTCGAGTCCGCACTCGATGCCATCATTGAGTCAGCGCCCGATTGTGTACTTCTCGACCTTGTGCTGCCCGATGCTGACGGTCTGGAGGCGGTTGACTCGTTGCTTCTCAACGCACCCCATGTTCCGATCGTCGTCCTCAGCGCCCACAAGGACGACCACCTGGCGTTGCGGGCTGTTCGGCGAGGCGCTCAGGACTATCTCGTCAAGGGGACCGTTACCGCCGACGCCCTGGCCCGATCGGTGCAGTTGGCCATCCAGCGGCACCACGCGGAGAATCGTGCGGTCAATGACGGACCCGCCACCCAGTCGGCGTCGGCGCCACTGCCGGAACCTGGCGATACCGCCGTCGGACCGACCGCAGTTGCGGTCCTTGATGCTGATGGCGCAGTTATTTTCGCTGAAGAAGATGCAGCAGACATGCTCGGATTGCCGCTCGCTGAGGTCATCGGGGTGCCGCTCGTTGCGATGTGTCATCCCGCCGATATGGAACGATGGCGCGCTGCCATCGAGAAAGAGGACGAGGACCTCGAAGAGGTGATTGTTCGCTTTGTCCATCCGTCCGGCGCTGAGTTCCGCGTGGGAATCACGCTCGAGCCGTTGTCGAACGGGCATAGCCCCCGGGCAGCTTTCCTCGCTATGTTCCAGCATCACTCCGACGAGGGCACCGCCTCTTCGGGTGCATACGCAGTTGTCAGCGGGTGGGGTGACGAGTAGAGAGTCTTGGTTACAGCAGGCGGAGTTAGCGAAGGAGCCCCCATTCCTGGGGGCTCCTTCTTTGAGTCTGGGTGTAAGCCGGATTCTGTTCCGGTCCCGGAGGACCGACGACGACCATCTATCTGGGCCCGGCATTGCTGACCGGGCTCGTGCGGCCTACCTGGGATTAGTGAGCGGGCAGCTCGCTCCCTGCTTGGCCTTGCTCCTGGTGGGGTTTACCTAGCCGCCGCGGTCGCCCGCGACGCTGGTGGTCTCTTACACCACCGTTTCACCCTTACCTGCGAAATCGCAGGCGGTCTTCTCTCTGTTGCACTTTCCATCGGGTTGCCCCGCCTGGGGGTTACCCAGCACCATGCCCTGTGGAGTCCGGACTTTCCTCGGCCGGATTAGATCCGGACGCGGCCGTCCGCCAGACTCGTCTGGATCGTAACGGCAACCAGAGCCGCCGACTACCTGGTAACCGCGTCTCGGACGCTTTCGAGCCGATCGCGTACCGATGCAGCAATATCGGCAATGCCGTCCTGCTCAACGAGCGTCAGCACCGACTCCGGGTCCATGAACTCCACCAGAATGTCTTCTCCGTCGGCGCGAAGCACGACATTGCACGGGAGCAGTACCCCGATGCTGGGCTCGGCCGTGATCGCACGGTAAGCAAGCGGCGGGTTGCATGCCCCGAGAATCAGATGCGGTGGGATGTCGACGTCCAGCTTCTTCTTTAGTGTCGCGGCGACATCAATTTCGGTCAGTACCCCAAAGCCCGCTTCTGCCAGGGCGCTGACAACCCGTTCGCGTGCCGCATCAATCGGTCCGGCGGTTGTGGTTGAGAATGCGTATGCGGCCATGTTCAACTCCATTGCTACGAGAGAGACGGGACTCTTGCGAGTCCCGTCTAGTTTGGTCGATACTCGATCGCTTGTCGCCTGCGGCTAGGTGAAGATCACCTGGGCGCCGTCTGACAGTTCAATGAAGTCGGTGGCAGAAATGATGTCCTCTACTTCGGGAATCATGTCTTCCTTGGTGAGACCCATCATGTCGACGGACATCTTGCAGGCCCACAGATGGCCGCCGGCATCGGCGATCATCTGTACGAACTCGGGAACCTCAGGCACGTCGAGATCGGCGATCTGCTTTTTCATCATCTTGGTGGCTACAGCGGTCATGCCGGGGAGGCCGGCCATGCCCTGGGGCATGTGCATGGTCTTGCCGGGAGGATGCATCGCAGTGTTGCCCATCCACGTGAACTGGAGTTTCTCCTGATGCTTCTTGGTCACGATGTCCATGCCCCAGAAGGTGAAGAAGATGTGGGTCTCGATGCCCTCTCCGAGTGCGGCGTTCGCCATCACCAATGATGGATACACCATGTCGAGGGTGCCCTTGGATGCGATGAAGCAGATCTTCCGGTCGCTGTTGTCGTCACCGAAATCGGGAACGAATGTCATGTTATGTGCTCCTGTGCTGTTTCGAGGGTGGACTCAGTCGCCTATACGCAACCGTGTGGCTTGGGGACACCGGCGATGTAGGACATCTTCTTGGCCGGCTTCTTCGGGAACAGCTGGAATAGCTCCTTGGTGGAGACTCCACCGACGTTGGAGACACGTCGCAGCATCGGGGTCTCACCCTGTTCCTTGTAGTCCTCGCGCAGGAACTTGATTACCTGCCAATGGCTATCGCCCAACTCGATGCCGATGTTGCCGGCCAACTCCTTGGCGATGTCCTCGTTCCACTGGTCGTACTCTGTCATGAAGCCTTCGTCATCTACGGCGACTTCGGCTCCTGCGATGGTTGTAACGGGCATTAGTTTCCTCCTGCTTCTTGGTCTGTGTTCTCGTCGTGGGTTACTACGAACTTGCGTGGGGGTCCGGTGTCGACTTCCGACACGGCGCGGAGCGTGTTGAGGGCCCGGCCCATGCCCTTGCGGATCTCCGGATCGCGCATCCTCTTGGCGAGGGCGAACAAGCTTGGTGCTTTCTCTGGCTCTTCGGCCATGTGACGCTGCTGACGCTGTACCGCCTCGATCATGCGGTAGAGGACAGCCATCACATCTGGCTGGGTCATCTCCTTGACGGTTTCGAGGATGAGCACGACGTTGTCGCCGAGAGCCTCGACGTCGTCTTCACTGAAGCCGGTCACGATTCGATCAACTACGTGGAGCCCGCTCTTGGCGAAGGTGAAATAGCCCTTCTTGTCAAGCGTGACGAGCCGATCAGTGGCGACGTCCATGGCGTGCTCGGTGAGCGGCATCATGTCGTTGAACAGCTCTGCGAACATCTCGAGATAGGTCAGTCCGCTTTCCAGGACGGGGGCCACTCGCACCAGCCGGCGCAGCAAATCCGCAAAGTCGGAAATCTGGACATCGGCACTGAGCTCGTCCAGTTCTCTGCTGACAACCTCGAGCACGTCCCCTGCGATCGGCATGACGTCCTGCTGGAGCTCGGACCACATCTCACGACGCTGTCGAGCCTGCCTGGCCTCTTCGGCGAGGAACGCCACTTGCTCGGTGAGGGCGTCGATCTTGGCTTCCAGCTCCTCGGTGCGAGCCGGGGCGGCGGTGGTCATCAGACCTCCTCACGGATCTTGCCGGCCATCGACATGAGAGCCGGGATTGGCATGGCACGGCCTTCGAGCAGCACGTTCCAGTAGACCCACTTGAACATGAGTTTGCCCCAGTGGTTCGCCTCGGTCTCCTGCAACAACGAGAACGGACCGACACCCGGCAGGGGATACTTGCCGGGGAGCGGTTCGGTGTCATAGTTGAAGTCGATCAGCATGCCCTTGCCGTTGCCGGACTCGATGAAGCAGTTGGCGTGGCCATCGAAGCTCTCGCGCATCGGCTTGCCGTTGACATAGTCAATGAAGTTCTCAGTGAAGATATCGGCGGCGAAGTGGGCGACTGATCCAGCCTTGGAGGTGGGCAGAGCCGCGGCATCGCCGAGAGCGAAGATGTTGTCGTGCTTCGAAGACAAGAAGTTGTGTTTGTCAACAGGGACATGACGTAGCTCGTCACCCAGGCCGGAACGCTCTATGTATTTTGCGCCCATGTTCACCGGGATTGTCACCAACAGGTCGTAGTCGATCTCTCGCTCGTCGTATGAGACGAGCTTGTGGTCGTCGCCGTCAACCCGCTCCAGGAAGAAGTCGCTCTCGAGTGTGATCTTGCGATCATCGAGCATGTCGCCGAGGTACTTGGCCGCTACCGGCTTGGTGAAAGCACCAGGAAGGGGTGTGACGTACTCGAGTTGTACCGAGTCGCGCATGCCGCGCTCTGCGAAAAACGCATCAGCGAGGAAGATGAACTCGAGCGGCGCAACCGGACACTTGATCGGCATCTCGATGATTTGGACGACGAGCTTGCCACCTTCCCATGTTTCCAGTTTCTCGGCGAGCGCCTCAGCACCTTCGATGGTGTAGAAGTCGAAGATTGACTTGTACCACTCGTCGCCTTCGAGACCGGGTGTCTCTTCCGGGGTCGGATGGGTCCCGGTTGCGATGATCAGGTAGTCGTAGGGGAGCTCGGTGCCATCGGCCAGCTTCACGTTGTTCTTGTCAGGTTCGACCAGGTCGATCTCGCCCATGATGAGGTCTACCCCTGCTGGGATGAACCGTCGCTTGGGCTTCTCGAGCTCTTCTCGCTTGTACCCGCCGAAGGGCAGAAACAGGAGGCCGGGCTGGTAGTAGTGCGTCTCGTTTTGGTCGACCAGGGTGATCTTCCAATCACGCTCATCAAGACGAGGGCGAAGCTTGTTGGCGACCATGGTTCCGGCCGTTCCTGCTCCGAGCACTAGCAGTCTTTTCACTTGTTCTCTCCTTGGTTACTAGGACGCCGTTCCCGCAAGAACGGCAATACTTTCGAGCTTTTGGACCAGCCGACCATGACCGTCGGCGAGGTGGGAAATGAGGTCGCTAACTCGCGACAAATTGCGGACGATCCAATCCTGGTGAGGCTTATCGATCCAGTACACCTCGCTGATGTGTTCGTGAATCGTCTTGATCGGGCTTCCGGTTTCGGCAGCAACGGCGGCGATCTCCTGTTCCGACGGTGGCCATTGCTCGGGTGCGACTCCGCCGACGATGACCATCCCGGCGAGGTTGGACCCGATCCGGATGAAAGACCGTGCGCACAGGAATCCGAGGTGGCTCGGGAGGAAGTGCGGCTCGAGGTCGATCTCCTCGCCGAGGCGACGCCAGCCCTCACTGCACCGATCCGGCGTGTAAACCGCGTTGAAGACTGAGGTGAAGTAGCCGCACGGATTGGAGACACTGGTCAACGCTCGCCCGGTCATGTCGGTGACAACCGCCATGACACCGAACAGGTCGGCGGCGAGGTCGGCGACGGCCTGGGCCGTGTCCGGGGGGAGCACGGAATCGAGCGCAGCGGTGGCCGCAGGGCGGGGGTGGCCATTGGCGACGTCGGCTGTTGCTTCACCTGGCTGACCGAGAAGAGTCTCGACATGGTCGGCCGGGAATCGCCACTGTCTGCCGACCTTGACCGCAGGCAATCTGCCGTCTTCGGCCATTCGGTAGATCGTCGAGCGATCGACCTTGAAGAGTTCCTGTACCTGCTTCGTCGTTAGTAGCGACATGATGCTGTTTCTCTGTGCATGTGGTGCATTGCTATGAACACTGTGCAGCTTATGCCTACTTATGCATATGCAGATAGGGCCATAAGTCCCTACGAGGTGAGACAGATTCGGCGGGCGGGATGTGACTGCAGACGGTGACCGCACCGGCCTACTCGGTGGACTCCCGCTGCCAGCGAGCAAGGACACCACCTGCCGAGCCGAGAACAGCAGCGACGAGCGTGAGCGTGATGATCCCCACGAGCGGGACATCGGTCGACGTAATCGAGATGACCCCGGAGACAAAGGCACTCAATAGTGCGGCAAGGCCACCGTGGATGACAGGCGACGGGGAAAGGCGACCGGCCACATATCCGGCAGCAACCAGGGATAGGAAGAGAACGAAAAGAAGGATGATCTCGCCCCGGCCGGGCGCAACCAGACCCGAGATGCCCAACAGGATGTAGGCCAGAAGCGCAACGACCAGCCCGGCCATTGCGCCGATGGCTATCGCCCCCCAGACGAGAGTGCGCACGGGTGAGCTTTCGCTCACGACCCCTGCTCGAGGTGTTCTTCGAGTCCGGCGATCCAACCAAACGGCAGGCTCCAATGGCGGGAGCCGGCGACCATCAGTCGCAGATACTGGGGCGAGGGGGTGCTCAGGCCATTCCCGTTGGTGCTGGCAGAACCGTCGAGCAGATGAATCACGACCTGATGCCGCTTCCCGGAACGATCCATGGCTTCAACGGTCTGGGCGGCTCGCTGTTCGTCCGCCTCAATCTCGTGGAGTCTGTTCAGATCGTCTTGCGGTACCTCGTACACGGCTCCCCAAACGGTCGAGCCGGACTCCGGCCTAGCGGTGGGCAGCGCTCCTCCCCACACCTCGTTGGCGATCGGAAAGTCGAGCCCCCACTCCGGGAGATGCGCGATGAACTGGAATTCGGCCGACGGGGCGGCCTCGCGCATCTGATCGGGCGAGATCCGTGCGTTGTATGCGAAATAAAGCAGGGCTGTGCCTCCCGCTGAGCGTGCAGAACAGAATGGTGGATTGTAGTGCGGAGCCACCTGCTTCGTCTCGTCGACTCACTGTCGGGAACCAATCCGGGAGCAGAAACGTCTTATGGGTGTGGCGCCGAGATACGGCACCGCTTGACACCTCACGGAGGTGCGTCATGAATGATCTATTCGGCGCTTTGGAGCCCGGTTTGGCTGTTCCCATCACCGAGGAACGACCATGGGCTGCGTTTGCTGTGTGCCGCGATCGTGATCCCGACGCATTCTTTCCCCTCACGGCAGAGGGTGAGCGGGAGGCCATCCGGGTTTGCCAGGGCTGCCCGGTTCAAGTGGACTGCCTCGAATTTGCTCTCGAGGCCAAGGTTCGATTCGGGATATGGGGCGGTATGACCGAGAAGCAGCGTAGAACGCTCGGACGCCAGATCGCCTGACGACGGCTTCGGAGGCCGAGAAGTGAACTGCTAGCGTCGCGCCTATGGCAGCAGTTTCATGGTCCGAAGTGTTCTCCGAGCTACTAGACGGTAATCATCTCAGCCAGTCGCGGGCTCGCTCCGTTATGGGCTCGATTATGGCGGGGGAAGCCACTGAGGCACAGATAGCCGCGTTCCTGACAGCGCTCCGGACCAAGGGCGAGACCGCCGCAGAGCTGACCGGGTTCGTCGAAGCGATGCGCTCGGCTGCGGTCACGGTTGATCTTGAAGGCCCTGTTGTTGATCTCGTAGGAACCGGTGGCGATCGATCGGGAACGTTCAACATTTCCACCACGGCGGCGTTCGTAGCTGCTGGAGCCGGGGTGCGGATCGCCAAACACGGCAACAGGGCAGCGTCGTCTCCTACAGGTTCGGCTGATCTGCTCGAAGCTCTCGGCATCGACCTATCAATGGCACCAGATATGACGGTGCGAATGGTCGACGAAACCGGGTTCGGGTTCTTCTTCGCACCGCAGTACCACCCCGCGATGCGGCATGCGGGTCCGGTCCGTCGTCAGCTCGGATTCCGCACCGTCTTCAACTTCCTTGGGCCTCTGTGCAACCCGGCCGGTGCCCGCCGCTACGCGCTCGGTGTGTCTGACCCGCGCATGGCGGAGCTGATGATCACGGTGCTCGCAAACCTCGATGCGGAGGTGGCGTTCGTTTTCTACGGCGAGGACGGGCTGGACGAACTCACGACCACGGGCCCGTCCTTCATCTATCGGCTGCTCAACGGCGAGATCACCCATGCGGAGTTCACTCCTGAGGATTTTGGTGTTCCCCGCTCCCGCCTCGACGAGCTTCTCGGTGGCGATGCGGCTGAGAACATGTCGATCACTCGGGCGATCCTCGACGGGGAGACCGGGCCCAAGCGCGACATTGCACTGGTCAACGCCGCCCCGGCAATCGTGGCTGCCGGGTTGGCAAATGGATTTGTTGAAGGAATGGCACTCGCAGCTGAATCCGTCGATTCGGGCAAGGCGAGGACGGTACTGGAGAAGGCCGTGGCCTTCTCCCGAAGGAGTGAGTGAAAAATGGCTGAGTCGAGGCCCTGGCATCAGATGTATCAGGACGGTGTGCCTCCCGACGTCGAATGGCCCGACGGTCCGCTCGACGGCCTGCTGCGACGCTCGGCGCTGAAGTATCCCGACAAGAACGCGCTCGTGTTCTTCGACCGAGGGATCACATACGGTCAGCTAGACGCTGTGGTTGACAGCCTTGCGGCCGGTCTCCAGGCGAAGGGACTCGAGAAGGGGGATCGTGTCTCGCTCTTTATGCCCAACTGCCCGCAACTAGTGATGGCTTACGAGGCGGTGTGGCGCTGCGGTGCGGTGGCCGTGCCTTCGAATCCGCTGTACACAGCTACCGAGTTTGCCCATCAGGCTCGTGACGCAGGGTCGCGCTTCGCCATCGTTCTGTCGATGAACTACGAGCGGGTGCGAGAAGGCCGCAAAGACACGCCAATCGAACACGTGATTGTCACCAACATCAAGGAGTACTTCAAGGGACCGCTCAAGGCCCTGTTCACCATCCTGAAGGAGAAGAAGGGCGGTCATCGCGTCGACTTCACATCGGATGCAAACACCTATGAGTGGTCGGACGTTCTTGCAGACCGAGCGCCGACCCCGGTTGAAGTGACATCTGATGATCTTGCGATGCTGATGTACACGGGTGGGACCACCGGCGTGCCCAAGGGGGCGATGCTCACTCATCGCAACATGATGGCCAACGCCTTTCAGACACGGGCTTGGAGCCCGCAGGCGGTTGAGGGCGAAGAGGTGATGATGACGGCCTTGCCGCTGACTCACAGCTATTCGGTCACTGTCTCGATGAATCACTCGATATCGGCCGGATTCACCCAGCTCCTGATCCCGGATGCTCGCGACCTGAACAACCTGCTCAAGATCATCGACTCACACCATCCGACGTATTTCCCCGGCGTGCCCACCTTGTATTCGGCGATCAGTCGTCATCGCCACGTTGTTAGTGGCAAATACGACGTGTCATCGGTGAACTGGTGTATCTCCGGAGCGGCCGCATTGCCGCCGGAAGTAAAACGTGGCTTCGAGGCTGCCAGCGGAGGAACCCTCGTTGAGGGCTACGGCCTCAGCGAGGCGTCACCAGTAACCCATGCCAATCCGCTCGACGGGAAGGGCGAGACGGGAATGATCGGTCTGCCGATTCCGGGCACAGATTGCAGGATCGTCGACGAAGACACCGAGACGGATGCCGTGGCAACCGGCGAACGAGGCGTTCTGTGTGTCAGCGGACCTCAGGTGATGCAGGGCTATTGGAACATGCCGGAAGCCACCGCCGATGTGCTCCGCACCGACGACACCGGCAAGGTTTGGCTTCATACAGGTGATGTTGCTGTCATGGACGAGAAGGGCCGTTTTGCGATTGTTGATCGCAAGAAGGACATGATTCTTGCCGCCGGCGGGTTCAACGTTTACCCGCGGGAGGTTGAGGACGCTCTGTTCGAGCATCCCGATGTCATTGATGCCGGAGTCATTGGAGTTCCGGTAGGGAGTCCTGATCAACGGGTCAA
Organism: uncultured bacterium; assembly: GCA_965368515.1. Lineage (GTDB taxonomy): Bacteria > Actinomycetota > Acidimicrobiia > Spongiisociales > UBA5794 > JAAETI01. Next base: position 6,911 of record CBDUNF010000063.1, on the reverse strand, counting down.
AGCTTTTGTTGTCGTCGAGGAGGGCAAGAGTCTCACCGAGGAGGAGTTGATCGATTTCTGTCGGGATCGACTGGCTCGCTACAAGATTCCACGCGCAGTCGAGTTCCGTGATGAGCTGCCCAAGACCTTTGTTGGCAAGATCCTCCGGCGCGAGCTCATGGAACAGGAGCAGGCGAAACAGGGGACCTAGTCGCCGGACGGAAAATATGAACGTCCGGTGAAATCCGCCCTTTTCGTCGCCGTAGCCACAAGAACACGTCTAGTGTCGCCGCATGCGGAAGGCACTACTAATACTCGTGTTCGCTCTCGTGGCCGCTGCGTGCGGTGGCACCGAGTCGAGCGAAACGCAGCAACCGGCAGCCAGTTCTACGGAAACGCCTGGTGCTTCGGAGGCCCCTGATGTATCGGAAGCCCCTGACAGCACCCCTGCCGAGAGTTCGGAACCACCGGCAGCGGCTGGAGATGACGCACCCGACGAGACCGCCGCTACTGCATCTGAGCCATCATTCGATGGTCCGCCCGCCCCCGATTTCGAGTTGGCGCTAGCCGACGGAACCGCTTTCACGCTCACCGGTGAACAGAAACCCGTTTACATGGTGTTTTGGGCCGAATGGTGAGGCATCTGCAAACGGGAGCTTCCCGTGATCGATGCAGTTGCATCGGACTACCAAGACAGTATTGAGTTCATCGCCGTGGCCGGACGGGGCGACTTCGAGTCAAGCGCAGCCGTGGCAGCAGACCTGCTGACCGATAATGTGGCCTGGGGACTAGATGAGTCCATCTGGGAGCTCTACGAGATCCTCGGCCAGCCCGCCTCGGTCATGATCACCGGAGACGACATCATCGTCGAAGGCTGGTACGGAGCTCTCGGTGAGGATGCGCTTCGCGAGAAGTTCGACTACTTGGTGTCCCTCACCTCGTGATCGGCGGCGGAAGCGCCCTGTTCATCTGCTGTTCGCAATATCGACCATCCGAGAATCGCTAGTCCCGCGATCATTCCGGCGATGTACCACCAGGCTGGCCCCGAGCCGAGCGATGGTCGTAGTGGCTCGGTAATCAGCCGGACTCCTGCGGCCGCTGTCAAAGCAGCCCCGGCGGGTGTCCCGAGTCGTGGTCTTCCCCGAGCACGCCACACCGCAATCACAGCTGCGGCCAACGCGAGGAGCATCGCCGCATAGATCTCGACGGGGTGCCTGGTCACTGAACTTCCGCCTTGGGCAAGTGCCCAGGGGAGATCACTCGGGGTGCCGAGGCAGCTGTCTCGCACTACGCAGCCTGCGTGCCATCCGGCCAGTCCGCCCAGAGAGGATGCGGCCAGGCTGTCGAGGACGGGCCACACCACACCGCGACCGAGCCAGGCTGCCGTGGCGATGGCGGCGATCGTTGCCGGTCCGGTGGCTACCCCGCCGCGAATGATGATGATGTCTGCGGGATGGGTGAGCGGGTTGACCCCGTCCATCACCATCGTGGCCAGACGACCCGCCAGTACCCCGGCTATCACCGCGCCGAGAGCGACATCCCACAGGTTTCGGGCGCATGCGACTGCGTTGCCACGCTTGGCCTCCCAGTACAAGATGAGATACAGCGGGACGATGGCAACAAAGACTGCGCCGAGCAGCGTGAACTCCATCAGCGGGCTCTGATCTCATCTATCTGCAGGGCAAGGGTGCGCTCGTCGATCACGCCGGTATGTAGGGTGACGAGTTCGCCGCCTGCCGCATAGAAGAACGTGAGCGGCACCCCTCTGGTCCCCCCGAGCGAGAGCGGTATGTCACCTGCAGCGTCGAAAAGGTGCTCAATCGGAGCATCCGGGAAGAACTCGGCGATGAAGCTGCGGGCACCCTCCTGGTTGTCGCGGACGTTGAGGCCAATAAACCGAACGTCGGCAGTGGCTGCGGCACGCTCTAGCAGCGGCGCCTCCGATCGGCACGGCACGCACCATGAAGCCCAAACATTGACCACCACCGGCGTAGTCGAAGTCGTGAGGATCTCACCGAGTTCCTCGGCCGAGATCGTCGGTAGAGGTTGGACTTCGGAGATGTCGACATCTGAGCCTCCACAGCCGGCTGCGAGGACGGTGAGGGCGAGAACTGCAAGTAGGCGACGCATCGGTGCGAGTGTACGCAGTCGGCGGGCTCAGCCGGCCCGTTTCTGCAACTCGGCAAGCATCGCCGCGGCTGGGATCTCACGTTCCGCCAGAAGTGCCAGCAGGTGGTAGAGCACATCGGCAGATTCCTCAATCACCCGATCCGCAGAATCGCCTGTGACGTGGTTCTTCGCAGCGATAAGTGTCTCAGTCGCCTCTTCAACCAGCTTCCGACCCGTTAGGTCGGGCCCCGCCGCAGCCAGCTCGGCTGTGTAGGACCCGGGTGGGGGAGCCTCAATTCGGTTGATGATCGTGTTCCAGAGTCGCTCTAGTTGAAGAAAGCCCTGGCCAGCTGGGGCATCTCCGAAGCAGCTCGTCGTACCGGTGTGGCACGTGGGGCCTTCGGGGATGGCCCGTATCAGCAGGGCGTCGCCGTCACAGTCGTGACTGATTTCGACGAGATTGAGGTAATTGCCGCTGGTTGCTCCCTTCTCCCAGAGTTGTGATCGGGATCGGCTCCAGAAGTGGACGCGACCAGTCTCGATGGTGAGCCGGAGGCTTTGAGCGTTTAGATAGCCGACCATCAGGACTTCACCGGTTCCAGCATCCTGAACCACGCCGACAACAAGTCCTTCTCTGTCGTATTTGATGTCGCTCATGGTGCTGTCCTCGCCGGGAGACCCGCCGCAGCCAATCCGCGCTTGAGGTCTTCGATCTCGATTTCTTTGCGGTGGAAGATCGATGCAGCCAACACGGCGTCAGCGCGTCCGGGCTGGAGAGCTTCGACACAATGCTCGATGGTGCCCGCACCACCCGACGCAATCACCGGGACTGTTACCGCGGCTCGAACGGACTCGAGGAGGTCAAGGTCGTATCCGTCCTTGGTTCCGTCTCGATCCATCGACGTCAGGAGTATCTCACCGGCACCACGACTCACCGCTTCGACGATCCACTCCACAGCATCGAGATCGGTTGGTGTGCGTCCCCCATGGATCACGACCTCCCACTTGCTGTCTTCCTCGACTCTTCTGGCATCAACGGCGAGGACCACGCACTGCGACCCGAATGCGGCGGCACAGCGGTTGATCAGATCGGGGTCAAGCACTGCTGCCGAGTTCACCGATACCTTGTCTGCACCTGCTCGCAAAGCTGCCCTCATGTCGTCTACCTCACGGATCCCGCCACCGACGGTGAGGGGCACGAACACGTGCTCTGCGGTCCTCCGCACAACGTCGAGCATGGTTGCTCGATTGTCGCTAGATGCGGTGATGTCCAGGAAGCAGATCTCGTCGGCTCCCTCTCTGACGTAGCGTTCGGCCAGTTCGACCGGATCTCCCTCATCGGTGAGATTCACGAAGTTGACCCCCTTGACGACTCGACCCTCGGTCACATCGAGGCAGGGAATGACCCGCTTACGCAGCATGTCGACCCCGCTCGCATTCGCCGACGAAGTTCGCCAGCATCTTGAGTCCGGCTGCCCCGGACCGCTCCGGATGGAACTGAACACCGACTCTGTTTCCCGACCGAGCGGCCGCAACAAACTGGCCTCCGTACTCGGTGGTGGCGACAACTACCGTTTCATCGACAGGGACCACCGCAAACGAATGAACGAAGTAAAAGGTCGCATCATTCGGGACGGCGGCAAACAGAGGATCGTTTGTGAACGACACGTCGTTCCATCCGATGTGGGGGAGCAGGGGTGCGCTTGCAAGCAGACTGACTCGACCGTTGATGAGGCCCAGCGCATCCGTTCCGTCTTCCTCAGAGTGGTCGAAGAACAACTGGAGCCCGACACAGATGCCGAGCAGCGGTTTGTCCCACTCACGCAGCGGTGCAACCAGATCGGCTGCAAGCAGGCGTTCCATCGCCGCTCCTGTGGTGCCGACCCCAGGAAGCACGATCCCTGCGGCGTCTCCGATGTCGCCCGGATTGTCGACGACGTCGACGGTGGCACCGGCGCGGCTCAAGCCCTGTGCGATTGAAACGAGGTTTCCTGCACCGTGGTCGATGACCGCGATTCGGCTCACGTCGAACCCTTGGTGGATGCAAGACCGCTGCGCCGCGGGTCGATTTCGACAGCGCTTCTGACCGCGTATGCGAGTGCTTTGAAGGCCGCTTCAGCGATGTGGTGGTCATTGTCGCCGGTGGCGCTGAGATGCAGCGTGCAACCCGAGGTTCGTGCGAAGGCTTCGAGGGCGTGGGGAATCATTTGGGTGCCGAGGGCGCCAAGCCGCTCGGTGGTGAACGGCAGGTCGACCACCGCATAGGGGCGGCCACCGATATCAACTACGGCAGTCGCCGCCGCTTCATCCATCGGGATGGTTGCCGACCCGTAGCGTCGGATACCGGCCCGATCGCCGAGAGCCTCGGCGATCGCCGAGCCTAGAACCAGGGCCGTATCTTCAACCGTGTGATGCTCATCGACGTGGAGATCGCCTTCCGTCGTGATCTCGAGGTCGAACAACCCGTGATGGCCGAATGCCGTGAGCATGTGGTCGTAGAACCCAACCCCAGTTGTGACTGATACGTTGCCGGCGCCATCGAGGTCGATGGAGATGCGGACATCGGTTTCCAGGGTCTTGCGCTGCAGGGATGCAGTTCTCGTCATGGCAGGCACCTTTCCAGGGTTGAAATCAGTCGTGTTTGGGCTTCCTTGGAGCGGACTGTGAACCGCAGGTAGCCGCCCAACGGCCCGTCCGCCGGGAACTTGCGCACAACCAAGCCCTCTGCCATCAGCTGGTCGGCGAGAGCGTGGGCGTTATCGCCGACTTCACACAAGACGAAGTTGGTTATCGATGGAAGCGCACGAAACCCCAACCCGGAGAGCCCTGCCGCAAGCTCTGCCCGTAGTTCTCGGATCTTTCGCACCGTCTTATGCATGTCGCCCGGGCTCGCCAGCGCCGCTAGTGCCAGGTCAACGGAGACCGACGAAATGCTTCCGGGAGGCCGGATTGTATCGATCGCCGCCACCAGATCTGGATGAGCCATCGCATAGCCAACCCGCGCCCCGGCGATCCCGTAGGCCTTGGATAGGGTTCGCAATACGATGACGTTGTGATTGCGCTTGACTCGATCGGTCCAGTCGGTGTCGGCGAATTCGGCGTAGGCCGCATCGATGACAACGAGGCCGTCTGTGGCTGCGATCACGGCATCGATGTCCTCATCGGCCACAGCATTACCGATCGGATTGCTCGGAGCGCAGATCCAGACGAGGTCCGAGTCCCGTGCCGCTCGGATGACGCCGTCGGCTGGGAACGAGAAGTCTGGCGCCGCCGCCGGCACCGGCCGGAAGACACCGCCGGCCTGGAGCGTGGCGATTTCGTAGAGCGGGTATGTGGGCGTTGCTGCGGTCGCAGTGGCACCGCGACCGAGGAAAGCACGGGCACCCAACAGGATCATCTCGTCGGCGCCTGCTCCAGGGACGATCGATTCCGGCTCGATATTGGATAGATCGGCGGCGGCCAGGCGCAGACTTCTGTAGCTTGCGCCCGGGTACTCGTTGACCGTGGCTAGAGAACCCGCGGCGACGTGAACTGCCCAGTCAGTCCCGAACGGCGAAGTGTTGTGATCGAACCGCTCGACGTCGGCGGGCTGCATGCCGGTTGCCGCCGCGATCTCGGCCGTCGTGGGTTGCCACTTGTACTTGGGCGCCTTCATCGCACGGCGCCGTTCTCAAACCGGATCTCAGCTGCAAGCTGGTGAGCGGTCAGCCCCTCTGCAGCCGCAAGCGCCGAGATCGTCGGTCGCAGCGTTGCCAGGCCCTCCTTGGTGAGAGTCTGTACTTGGCGCCACGAGCCGCAGTCCTCGACTCCGAGCGGACCGTAGGCAGCGGCGAGGCCACCGGTAGGCAGGACGTGGTTGGCCCCTGTGGCGTAGTCGCCGGCCGATTCTGGTGCCCAGTTGCCAACGAACACCGACCCGGCCGCGGTAGTGCGCAGCGCATCGGTCTCGGCATTGGCAGTGTGCACGGTGAGGTGTTCGGCGGCGTACTCATTGGCGAACTCGATAGCTTCATCGATCGATTCGACCAATGCGACGAGGCCGTGATCCTCCAACGCACTGCGAATGATCTCGCTACGTTCTAGGTCGGGTAGGAGCTCATCGACCTGCTCGAGCACCGCCGCGGCGAAATCAGCGTCGGAGGTGACCAGGGCAACCGGCGACTCTGGGCCATGTTCAGCCTGGCACATTAGGTCCGCTGCAATGATCCGAGGATCGGCGGTGGCATCTGCGATGACCAGAGCTTCGCTTGGGCCTGCCGGAAGATCCACGCCAACATCCCCATAGACGGATAGTTTGGCCGCGGTGACCCAGGCGTTGCCGGGACCGACGATCTTCTCGACTGGGCGGATTGTCTCGGTGCCGTAGGCGAGAGCACCAACAGCTTGGGCGCCCCCTGTGACGTATACCTCGGTGACGCCGAGTAGTGCCGCTGCCGCCAACATCGCCTGGGAAACCTCGCCGTTCTCGTCGGCCGGGCTGGTCACAACGATCTCGGGGACACCGGCAACCTGAGCGGGAATCACCCCCATCAGGAGACTCGAGGGGTATGCGGCCCGACCGCCGGGGACATAGACCCCGATTCTGCGCAGCGGTGTCCATCTGCGATCAATCCGGACGCCGGGGACGGTTTCCAAGGTCTGGTCCTGGGGGCGCTGCGGAGCGTGGGCCCGGCGGATGTTTCTCGAGGCCTTCTTGAGGGCTGTTCGTACTGAGGGGTGCAGCGTGTTGAGGGCGTTCTTGAGCGCAGCAACCTCGACACGGAGAACACTGTCGACGGCGCCACCGCCGTACTTGACATTGGCGGCGACGAGAGCCTGGTCGC
>CBDUNF010000062.1:0-16366 GCA_965368515.1 uncultured bacterium | reverse complement strand
ATCGTGTTCGGGATCGTCCTTGTTCCCTTGGTCTTGGCGATACGGGATCGCCTCCACGATGCCCATTCGCCTCTGGCCAGGGTGGCCTCGGTGTTCGGACTTATCTGGTCGGGAGTCATCGTCGCCACCGGCATGATCACCAACATCGCCTACAGCACGGTCGCCGACCTCCAAGGCACCGACCCCGAGATGGCAGCCACAGTTTGGACCAGCCTGGATGCCGTGGCCAACGGTCTGGGTGGTGGCAACGAGATCCTGGGCGGCGTCTGGGTTCTGGGCCTCAGCATCGTGGCCTTGCGCGAGCGGCTCTTCGCTCGTTGGACCAACTACCTCGGCGTGGTCATGGGTATCGCCGGACTAGTCACCATCGTGCCTGCGCTAGAGGACGTGGGCGCAATCTTCGGTCTCGGCCTGATCGTCTGGTTCATCGCCGTAGGTATGACATTGATCAAGGATCGGACAGTGACACCTGGAGCTTCAGTTGGCCAAAGCACCCAACCTTCGCTCAGCGTTTGAAGGACGGCCACCGACGAAATCCAAGGAGAACACGATGACCTCAACCGCCGATGCCCTCTCCCACGGTGAGCTGGCGGAAATGGCGTTCGCTGCCCTCGAACAACCGGTTTGCATCAGGACGCGCTCGATCTGCCGGTCCGAGGGCGCGGGAGGGAGCTCGACAATGCGCGCAGTGGTGGGTCCTATGTGCGGGGCGGGTTTTAAGTGGATCGGTGGGTTGTACTACTCCACCGATAGTCGACGGCAGGCTGGGTTTGCGAGGAGCGGTGGACGTCACCCCGGATCGAACGAGGGTTTAGGGTCCTCTAAGACTGTTCGCACGTACTTGAGGGGAGATTGACTCGATGCGGTCGTTTCTCGCTGTCCTTGCAGTTGGCCTCAGTGTCACCTTGCCTGCAGCTGCACCTGAGGGATCGATAGAGGACTTCGTCGCGAGCGAGATGTCGGCGTCGGGAGCGCCCGGCCTGGCGTACGCCGTCGTGGCCGATGGCGAGATCACCGAGGTTGGCGCGCGCGGTGTCGTCGAGATCGGAGGCGACAGGGAAGTCACGCTGGACACGCCCTTTCTGACGGGCTCGATCTCCAAGAGCTTCACCGCGCTGGCCATTATGCAACTGGTCGAGGCGGGCGAGGTCGATCTGGACACGGAGATCTCGAACTATCTTGACAGTTTTTCGGGCCGGCCCGCCGGCGCGATTACGGTCCAGCAGCTGCTCAGCCACACGAGCGGCTACTCCACACTGCAAGGGAACACATCGCATACGGACGACACCGGTGGGAAGGACGAGCTTGCGCGACGGGTTGACGGGATCGCCGAGATGAACCCCGCCTACACACCCGGCGAACGGTGGGAGTACTCCAACACTAACTACGCGATTCTTGGCCGCCTGATTGAAGTCGTCAGCGGCCAGGACTACCAGGCCTATGTCGCAGCCAACATCCTCGAGCCGGTCGGCATGGAGCACAGCTTCGTCGCCGATGGCGGGGTCCATGAGGCCATGGCGACCGGGCACACACCATGGTTCGGCACCAAACGACCGCTGCCAGAGAACGCGACCCACCGTGGAACGGCTCCCCAAGGAGGAATCATCGCCAGCGCCGGCGATCTGGCGCTCTACATGCAGATGATGATGAACGGCGAGGATGATGTACTGAGCGCCGAAGGCAAGGCGCTGATGATGAGCCCGGCTAGTACCGCATCGCCGTCCTACGGCTTCGGTTGGTTTGTGGATGCTGCCAACCGGACTGTCTGGCATGACGGGTCGACCCCCGGTTTTGAAACTCTCGCGACCATGGTCGTCGCCGAGAAGCGGGCGGTCGTCGTCTTGGTCAATGGCGGCAGTGGGCTGGGCATCGGAGAAACGGCCCGGCTCCGCAACGGCATCACCGCCAGAGCTCTAGACCTCGGGTACGAGGGCGAGGGGTCTCGATGGTCCCTGACAGCTCTGTTTGTAGGTGTGGTGCTCCTGCCGATCATCTACATGACCAGCATGATCTGGGCTTGGCGTCGCCGCGCCGCGCTTCGCACCAAGTTGCAGTCGGGCCCCTTTGGCCTGTTCAGTCTGTGGTTCCCTCTGCTCACAACGATTGTCGCGGCGTGGACCATATTCAGCCTTGTGCCGCGGGTGGGGGGCGTACCGCTAGGCACGCTAAGGCTGTTCCAGCCCGATTTCGGTTTGGCACTGATCGCATCCGCAGTGACCGGTGTGCTGTGGGCCGTGTTCAGGCTTGGTGTGGCCTATACCGGCAAAGCCACTCCGGCTTGATATCCATCACCTCAGATGGGCTATCCACCGTTCAAGCCCGCAATTCAAACCTAGTGAACCCGCCCATGCACAATTCTAGGAGTGCCGTAGAACTGCACTTCGAGAAGAGCGTTCGGTTCGGCTTGGGTTCTCAGTGGTCTGGGTGAGGGACGGCGACCACCGTGGGTCCTTCGATCCCGGTGAAGTCCCAGGGGTTGCAGGTGTGAACGGGGAGATCGTTGGCTATGGCGATGGCGGCGATCATGGCGTCGTAGGCGCGGGCCGCTGGTTTACGAGTGGACCCACCGAGAGTTCGGCAAGGGTGTTGGCGGTGATCAGTGGCTCGCCGGGGAGTCGGTCGGTGTCCTGCAGGCGACTGAGCAGGATCAACGTGCTGGTGTCGAGGATCCCGCGAGGCATTGTTAACACGGCCGGATCGAGGACCTGGTCGAGGTCGTGGCGCAACTGGTCGGGGTCGAAGGGCGGAATTTGCTGGCGGCGGGCAAGGATCAGCTCGAGCGGCATCGGGTCTCGGCTCAGTGGGCGCAGCTCAGCGACCGGTTTCCCGGAGCGGGTCATCGTGAGACGCTCGCCCTTTGCGGCGCGGTCGACCACGTCGCCGCCGTGGTTGCGTAGTCACCACGCCGATCGCCAAATCGGGCTCGATAATGCACACACCCCCGAACCGCCCATAGCGGCACTATTGGGGCCGGGTAATCGCATTCCCAACGTGACGACCGTTGCCGGCGGGATCTTGTTCGATTGGTTTGGTTCCGTTGTGGTTGCCGACCGATTCTTGGATGTGGCTGTCACAATCGGGGTCCCTATGGTGTCGAATAGGTGTATCGGAAAGGAGCGAGGTGCAAAGAGGCATCTCTGCTGGTGACCGTTTGCTCATCGATGAGCTCTATGCGCCGCTGAGGCGTTTCGCTGCCACGGTTGGTTCCTATGACGTTGAACCCGACGACCTCGTCCAGGAATCGCTGGCGCGGACTTTGCGTGTCCGCAGGCTGTCCGAACTGGATAATCCGAAGGCCTACCTATGTCGGGTAGTCGTCAATATCGCCAGCAACCAGCGTCGTAGCCTTGGCCGTTTGCGGGGAGCATTGCCGCGGCTTGGGGCTGCCGAGGCCACAGTTGACGCCTATCCGTCTGACCTTGACGATCTCGAAGCGCTTGAACCGAGGGCCAGGGCCGTCCTGTACCTAAGCGAGGTCGAGGGTTTCACGTTTGAAGAGGTCGCGACCGCAGTCGGGATAACCGGCAGCCACGCCCGCAAGATCGCCGAACGCTCTCGGCGGCAACTGCGCCGACTCGTAGAGGAGAGCGCAACATGAACCTGAGGCAGCTTCTCGAACAACGTGCGGAACGAGGAACACACATTGGGAGTACCGCGCTGACGAACCGCATCGAAGCCGACTTGGGCCAGCGGCGCTTCAGCTTCTCCCAGCCGGGTTGGGGCTTCGCTGTTGCTGCGGCAATGACTCTGGTTCTGGTTGGCGGTGTGTTGTTGGCGCTACGGCCAGATTCCGAGCCGGCCCCTCCGGCAGACACGTCGACAACCACCACGACGCTTGAGTCCACATCGACTACCACACCACAATCGGCTGCGGCAATGGACTTGGCCGCCTGGATAGGAACCTACGAATGGCAGGAATCGAGCGAGGGTCCAGACAGCAGCCTCTTCATGGCGCACAAGCTCAACCTCGCTGCAGAGCTAGATGGCGTACTCACCGGCTATCTGGCCCAGGACGGATCAGGGACCGATCGCTATGTCGAGGTGATCGCCACACCACAAGACCAATACCTCGACGTTTTCGCCGCCGAGAACGGCTCGCCGTACACAACGGCAAGACCTCTGTTCCGACTATCCGGCGAACCGGGGCAACCGCTGACCACTCTCGATCAGCTCCTGACCTATCGGACCGACCTACCCCGCGAAGGCACCTACTTTGAACCACCTGCCCCCGATCCGGCAGACGCCGCCCTAGCCAACCGCCGGATCGTATGGGACTTCCGACCCGGCGTCGACGACCCCGAGACGCTACGCACCGCACTAGAGACCTACGACAGCTACGGCTACGACCTGATTCGTCTTATCGATGAGGGAGACCAAGCAACCAGAGATGTGGTGTTCGACTTCCTGAAGCAGCCGTCGGCATGGCACGTGCAGACCCTCGCACTCATACAAAGTTACGGTGCGCCCGGAGGAACCAGGGCGAACCCCGAGGCGTGGCCCAGCGACGTCAAGTGGACGATATTCTCCGCACTTGACGAGGCGGCCCAAGCGACCTTCGGAGACACCGCGGAGCTGATGATTGACCTACAGCTGGCCGTGGCAGAACAAGAGATGGCGTTCTGTGAAGAGGAACTAGGCGGATGTGAATGGGGAGCAGCCTGGTACACCGTTCCCCAGGTCGTGAGCTCAGTCGAAGGGCAGGGCGGCGGCATCGCGTTCTCCGGAACGATGGTCATCACCTCCGACACCGGCGCCGGTGACAGCTATGCCTTCTCCGCTCTCCGCACCGACGACGGTTGGGTTCTTCAAGAGGGCTATCGGACCAAGAAGCCGTTCATCGCGGTCATGGGTCCACGCTCGCTCGTGACTACCACCCCCGATCTACAACTGACCGGCTACGCCGATCCGCTGGCGACCGTGACGATCGACGGTCGCAGCGTCGCCAACGACCTCCAGGGCGGGTACTTGATCTTCGACGCATGGGATACGGCTCCCGAGCCGGGGATTCACGAACTCGTAGTCGCAGCAACGCTAGATGGAGAGACGAACACAGATACGATCCAGGTCCGGTACGAACCAGACGCGACACCGCAGTTCGCCTTCATCCGGGGAATCGACACCACAGAATCAGTACCTGCGCTGATCGTCGACTACGCCGAATTACTCAGCGGAGACGAAGCAGTACAAGCTGCCATCGAGGACGGGGAGCTACCAGCCGATCAGGCCGAAGGGGGGCTCCCCAACGATTTCTACATCCGCAACCAGAACCCCCAGCTCCGAACCCTTCCGGTCGCAGATGAAGCTCCGATCTATCTGTTCGACTACACCACAACCGGCGAGTTCGACTACGACCCGATCAACCTGGATACCCTGGTGCGGATCATCGAAACCAGCGACAGCAGCGCCCACTACTTCCCACTGACCGACTACCCGGTATGGCTCGTAGTCAAAGACAACGCGATCCTCCAAGTCACACCGCAATACCTGCCGTAACCAGTCCTTAGCGCTACAAGACCGATCGGCCGATCGGGCGTTCGATGGTTCGATGGTTCGATGACCGACGCTCGGCAACGAGACCGGACTGCCCACCTCGCCGGTCGCACAATCGGGGTTGACGAGGCGGTGCTTCACGGCATTCATGATCGCGACGGTGCGACGAGCGATCGGTGCGTCTCCGGTTCTGTGTACGTGTCTTCACAATGCGATCGTGGTCTGCAGGAAAGAGGGTGGTGCGCGGCCCCGAGTCCCGCGACGCCTGCCCGACGAGCGCCCTTCTAGTGTTGGCGTGAGAGATGAGCACTCGACGCGTCACCAAAGAGATAAGGGACCACATTTGGCCGCTTCTGCGCGGGTGGGGGTTCACGGGCTTCACAACTCGCAACGCCACCCGCGTCGAGCCACCGATAACGACCGTCGTCAATATCGCATCGCTGACGGCCCGCCAAGCCGATGTAGTCGGCGTCCCCACCGCATCCTTTCACGCAGCAGTCGGAGTTGACATCTACGGAGCATCGCCGGCGGGTTTCCTTCGGTCTTACGAGCCTTACGTGCCCGACATCGCACAAACCCATATCCGGGCGCTCTTGTCAAAGCGTGTCGACCAGCCCGGCACCGACGACTGCGGCCTCTGGGTAGTCCCCGATGACGAGACGGCTGTGTTGATGGTGGACGATCTAGCGGATGCGATGGAGGTGCAAGCGCATCCGCTGCTCGAACAGTGGACGAACCTCGACCAACTGTACGAAATGCTCCTCACCGCCGATACCTACCAGTCCGACGGCGATCTCGGTCGCGCAACCGTGATTCACCCAGGCCACCTCGGCTCGATCAACCGGCTCCAGCACCTCGCCGTTGTGAGTGCACTGCGGGGCGACGCCGCGGCGGAGCGATCCTATCTCGAAGCGCTGATCGCAACGACCGACGATCGTCTGTATCGCAATCGCCTCGAGGAGCTCGACTCCTGAACGCGCAGTTGGGCTGAGCAGACCTCCAACCCGATGCAGTGTCGGGTCTTGGGGCCCTAGTGTTCGATCATGGTTACCTCCGACCCGTACGGTCTTGGCTATTCCAACGTGGACGGCGATCCACACACGTCGGTTCTGGTCTCCAATATGGATGCGACATCCGGGTGGCAAGCGACGCAACGGCTGCGGTCCTGGGAAAGGCAGCATCTCGGACTCGTCGCCGGTGAGCGGCTTCTCGACGTCGGTTGCGGACTCGGCGATGCTGCGATCTCCCTGGCGGCGGACCTGGGACCGACTGGAGAACTCGTGGGAGTCGATGCGAGCGCCGCCATGGTGGAGGTCGCCCGTCACCGAAGCCTCGAGGCACCGTGTGCTGTTCGATTCACAGTGGGTGACGCACGTGCGCTGGACGAGGCCACCGATTCGTTTGACGTCGTCCGCTCGGAGCGCACACTGCAATGGTTGCCCGAGCCGGAGGTCGTCGTTGCGGGTTTCGTACGCGTGCTGCGGGGCGGAGGCCGTCTCTCGCTGATCGACACGGACTGGTCGACGCTGCGCCTTGACGTCGGTGACCCGCAGATCACGAACGCGGTTCGAGATGGGCTGCGCGTCGAGCGCAACCGCCCGTCGAATGTCGGGCGACGACTAGCCGAACTCGCAGACGCTGCCGGCCTGGAAGTGACGAAGGCAACGTCGGACACTCAAACGTGGACGAGGTGGAACCCAGATGAGTTGCCGGCGCCCGACGGCTGCTTCTCGATGGCAAGTCTGGCTGAAGACCTCGTCGAGACAGGCCAACTCGAGGCCAGCGCCGTCCCCGTATTCGTGGACACGATCCACGAGGCGGCGCGAACTCAACGCTTCGTCATGTCGCTAACGATGCACGCCGTTATCGCTGTGTTGGGGTGACTGAACCAGATCGCGCTGGATTAGTGTTTGTCGAAGGATGTCGATTCGGTTCGAAGTCATGCTTCTCACCCTCCCGCGTCGGCGACAAGTCCCCTCCTGTCGCCGACGCAGCGGCGGCTTCCCTTTGCACTACGACGGGACCCCCCGGGGGTATCCGGGTTGTGGGTGGTGCGCAACCCCCCTCCACGGCCGCACGATTGTGCTGTCGAACATGAACCGCATTCCGCTTCCGCAACCGCAACATGCTGTTGATGTGGCGGCCCGGCCTTGGCCGGCTGGTGGCGAACCCGGTGAGTGGCTAATCGAGAAACAAAGACAAGGTCCGAGAACCCAGTTGCATCTATACGAAGAGGAGAGCAAATGAGAATCGCGATTGTTTATGACAGCTCGACCGGCAAGACAAAGGCAGCCGCCACCCAGATGGGTGAGGCAGCTAGGGCAGCAGGCCACGACTGTCGGGTCGAGTCGATCGCGGACGCTGATCCGGCTCAGGTGACTGCTGCCGACGCCATCTGCGTTGGGAGCTGGACAAAGGGATTGTTTGTGATTCTTCAGGGTCCCACAGCGGCGACCATGGCCTTCATCGATCGTCTCGGATCGCTCGAGGGACGACCAGCTGCCGTCTTCGCTACCTATGACCTCGCCATCGGCAAAACCCTAAAGAAGATGGCGGCCGCCCTAGAGGCTCGTGGCGCCCGAGTCACCGGCGAGTTCAAGTCGAAGGGGCCGAACGCGGCGCCGAGTTTCGGGGAATGGCTGCAGAAACTGTCTTCCGTCTGAGGGAGGCTAAAGATGCCCCCCGCCCAACCGGCGTCTGGAGTTCACGTCGGCATCCAGATTGGAGCGACTACGGCTCCCAACGACCTGACTGAGGTTGCCCGGGAAGCAGAAAGGATTGGCTACGGCGAGATCTGGTTGGCCGAGGACTACTTCCAGCTCGGGGGGATCGCATCGGTCGCAAGCACACTCGCATCGACAGACCGAATAGCAGTTGGGCTTGGTGTTGTGGCCGCTGCGGTCCGCCATCCGGCTGCAACGGCCATGGAGTTCGCCACTCTTGGCGAAATGTATCCAGGGCGATTCATGGCTGGCCTGGGTCACGGCGCCGGCGAGTGGGTCCGGCAGATGGATCTCAGCCCGAAGTCTCCAATGAGATTGCTTCGGGAATCGACACACTCGATTCGGAAGCTGCTGGAGGGCGCCGAGGTATCGAGGTCGGGCGAGTACTTCAGCTTCGATCGGGTCCGCCTGCATCACTCTCCGACAGAGCGGATACCGCTCTATCTGGGGGTCCATGGTCCTGCATCGCTGCGCCTATCCGGGGAACTGGGGGATGGAACGTTGCTGGGATGGTTCAGTTCCCCGGGCTATGTCGCTTGGGCTCGAGAGCGAATCAACGAGGGTCGCGCCCGGGCCGACCGCAAGGATCGCCACCGACTGGTTGTGCTGTGTCTTCTGTCTATCTCCGATGAAGACCCCGCCGGCGTCACGAGAGAGCTGGCCAGTTGGATCGCACCGATGCTGTCCTCCATGGTCGAGTCTCCGCAACTCAAGATGTCGGAGGAAGGCCAGAAGTTGTTGCGCCTAATCGAGGCCGACCACGACAGGTTGCGGGCAGAGGGACCACCGGAGCCGCTTCTCGGGGAGTTCGTTGCAGCAGGAGACCCAGCAAGCTGCAGACTGACTATCGAGCGTCTATTCGAGGCGGGAGCAGACCAGGTGGTGCTGGTACCCAACCCGGCCGGCTATCGCTCTACGGCGGCGATGCTCGAGCAAATACGGATGGCTGCCGTGTTGGTAGAACCATGACCTCGGCGGCAACGCCGGCGGCGGTTGATGCTCCACAGATTCGACTGCGTTCCGCTGTTGGGCGATCGATCATTGCGGCTGCGGTGCTCGGGTCGGCTCTTGCCTACATGAGCGACGACATGTTGAACGTTGCCCTCCCCACGGTCTCGCGAGATCTGGGGGTTGGTGTAACCGAGATGCAATGGGTTGTGAACGGCTACTTCGTGACCATGCTCTCGTTGATGCTGACGGCTGGTTCGATCGGTGACATACGGGGTCATCGCCGCATGTTTCTCGGCGGGCTCGCGGTGTTTTCCGCGGGTGCGGTCGTCTCGGCAATCGCACCAACTGTCCCGGTGCTCGTGGCCGGCCGGGCGGTGCAGGGAATCGGTGCGGCGTTTCTGCTTGCCTCCGGGCTCGCCCTCGTCAATGGGTCTTTCTCCGATGACGAGCGCGGCCAAGCCGTCGGCACCTACATGGGTTTGACCGCGGTGGCCACAGCGGCCGGCCCGGTCCTGGGCGGTCTCCTCGTCGATGTCGTGTCATGGCGGGCGATATTCGTCGTTCCCCTGGTCTTTCCTATTGGCGCCGCAGTGGTCACCCTGGTCCGGGTCCCCAAAGCATCGGTTGCAGGCAATCGAAGACCCGATATCAAAGGGGCCGCGTTAGCCTTTCTGACCATCGCTTCGTTCAGCTTCGCTTTGATCCGCGGCCCGGCCGGCTGGCTACGGACGGAGGTGATCACCGCGATCGTCTTTGCGGTTGCGGGCGCTGTCGGCTTGGTCCACAGCCAAAACAGGACTCGCGACCCGATGCTGCCGCTGGGTCTCTTTCGCAATCGGACCTTCTCCGGTGGCAATGCCGTCACCCTTGTGGCCTTCATGGTGTCCGCCGGGGTCTTCTTCTTCGTCGTCGTCCAACTGCAGAGCACACTCGGATACGAACCGGCGGCGGCCGGTGCGGCGCTGATGCCGCTGTACGCCATCATGCTGGTTGGCTCGCCGCTCGCCGGCCGAATAGGCGACAAACTCGGCCCCCGCCTTCCGGTCGTGACCGGGCTCTGCATCCTCGCCGGCGGCGTCTACCTGCTCAGCCATGTCCAGTTCGGCTCCGCCTTCCTCACCGAGATCCTCCCCGGCTTGATCATCTTTGCGGTCGGTTTGGCCCTCATGGGGGCACCGCTCACAACAGCAACCCTCGGTGCTGTCGACAATGACACCCAGGGCATTGCATCGGGCGTGAACAACACCGTGGGCCAGCTCGGTGGGCTCCTCATGATCGCGATCCTGCCAGCCGTCGCCGGGTTGTCAGGCCAGGGCCTCAGCGGACCCGAGTTCGCCAGCGGATACCAAACCGCAATGATCACTTGTGCGCTACTCGCTGTCGGGGCAGCAGTAATCGCAGCCGTGACAATCAGATCTGGCCACCCCAAGCTTCGTCTCGAGGAACATCAAAACGCCCTCGAGGGGGTCACGCAAAGGCTGCTGCCTGGAGATGAGACAGCGTGAGCCGCGGCCGCCCTTCGGTTCAAGCGTTCGTTGTCGACCCGGGGCGACCACGAAGCTCGCGGTCGATTCGCTCCTCGCTGATCGTCGACGGTCCGACGTGGACTGTCACTCCGTGGGCGACGACGCCGATGCCCCAACCGAGCATTGGCCACACTGGCCAGAAGTAGTCGCGGGAACCAGCCGCCCAGATGACAACCAGAAGTACATTCACGGCGACATAGACGGCCAGGTGGACCCAGAACGCCCGCTTGGCACGGATCCGGTTTATGGCCCATTGGCGTTGATCTTGTGTCATTGCTTCTCCTTTGAATTCCGTTGGCGCCCGTTCGTCTTCCGTAGTTGAGTTTCTCCGTGCCCGAGGGGGTTTGGCACCACCTTTACTGCCATTCCCCCGGGGGAACCGGGTTGGCTGTGCAGAGTCATGGCCACTCGTCAATTCACCCCTGCTTAGCTCCGTCGAGCGTCCCGGAAACCATCGAGCCGGTGAGCGTGATCGGTTCTGCTGACCACTTGGTCGTGGCAAGCTCAGATCCGGCGGGCGCTTCCTCCAGGTCGAGGGCGTCGAGATCGAGACCTTGGACGGGGATCGTTGCCCCCGCGGGCTGGGGTGGGAATGATTCGGCGACGAGATCGGCAAGAACCACCCTGCCGTCATCGAGTACGAACAAGCTTCCGGTGACGACGATCTCGCCTTCGACTTCGAGGGCGTCGGCCACACTGACGGGCTCCGCCGCGCTGGCGGCATCATCCGATTCATCGTCGCCACAAGCTGCGAACAGCGTGGCGATCACAGTGATGAGGATGACCGTGCGCTTCATATCCAGCCTTTCCTTCGGTATTGACTAATTCAATGTTCAGGTGCCGGAGGGGGGTCCTGCCACACCCTTACGCAGGATCACCCGGGGTCAGGTTGGGTACACGATCGGAGACAAGGCGGCGAGTCCGCTCCGACTGAGTCGGCAACCATCAGGAGGTACCGCGCGACTGAACCGGATCACCCCCCTGGGTGTTCAGGCAAGGGGGTGGTGACAGACCCCCCACCAGCTCCACATGATTGGTGATGACACCTGGCGACATACGAAAGGGGCCACAAGTGCAGACCACAACCACGAGTCGGAACTCGAGCGGTCCGAGCCTGGTCGATCAGAAGGTAAACACACGCACGTTTCTTGCTGTCCTTTGGATATGCCATTTCATCTTGTGGATCTTTGGAGATATGTTCACCTTGCTCCAGGAGATGGGGGAACCGGCCACCGACACAGCGACCGAGTTCGCCGCGCCGACAACGGCGATCGTGCTGACACTGCTCGTTGTCTTCAGCCTGGTTGGGCGTCCCACTCAGGTTCGGTTCACCAACCTGGTCGTGGCCCCCGTATACCTGCTGCTCAACATCGGTTTCTTTGTTGATGCAACGCAGGGTTGGGAGTACTACCTGGGGGCCTTCTACGTGTTGTTCAACGTACTGATCATCTGGCGTGCCTACGCATGGCCGACAAGCGATCGAGGCTGAGCGCTAAGCCGCAGCACAATCCGCCCATCCCCGCCGATCCATCGAGACAGCCCTACTCCAACGCGGGTTGGCGGGTTGGGATCACGGCCAGCTGGTCATCGATCCAGATGACATTGACGTTGGCGTCGTAGTGGACGCGGATGGTTTCCTCCGTGAGCACCTGCTGTGGAGTGCCGGTGGCGATGAGCTCGCCGTCGGCAAGAAGGGCAAGCCGATCACAGAACTGAGCGGCCAGGGTGAGATCGTGAATCGCCGCCACGACGGTCAGACCACGGGCCGATCGCATTCCGTCGATGACCTCGAGTACCTGTTGCTGGTTGCCAACATCGAGCGCCGAGGTCGGCTCGTCGAGGAGCAGTATCTCCGGCTCTTGCGCCAGGGCGCGAGCCAAGACGACACGCTGCAGCTCACCGCCGGAGAGCGTCGAGATGTCGCGCCGACTCAGGTCGCCCACACCAAGCTCGACAAGAGCAGCTCCGGCTATCTCGACGTCCCTCTTGCCTTCAGCGGCGAAGTAGCTGAGGTGCGGAGTTCGACCGAGCAGGACGTAGGTGAACGCATCCATGCCGGGAGGGATAGTCGGGCGCTGCGGCACCAGTGCGACCCGCCGGGCCCGGTCGCGGGGCGCCAGATCAGCCAAATCGTCACCATCAACGGTGGTGACCCCGAAGGACTCCACCACACCGGCAACTGCGCGCAACAGCGTCGTCTTGCCCGCACCGTTGGGGCCGATCAGCCCAAGCCACTCCCCCGGGGCAACCGTGAGGTCGATCCCTTGCAGCAGGACCGACCGATCGATTTCGACCCCAAGTCGTTGCATCGAGAGTTGGGTAGTCACATCACCCTCCGCGATGTCCGCAGCACCAGAACGAAGAACGGTGCCCCCAAGAACGCAGTCACCACACCAATGGGAATCTCCGCAGGCGCCAGAACCGATCTCGCAACTATGTCGGCGAGAACGAGAAACGCTCCACCCAGAAGTGCCGACAGCGGGAGGACACGCCGATAGGAGGTTCCGGCCACGAGTCGCACGGCATGAGGGACAATGATCCCGACGAACCCGATCAACCCGGCCACTGCGACCGCGGCCGCCGCGCCAAGCGTGGCGGAGGCAACGACGATGAGGCGAGTTCGCCCCACCTCCAGCCCGAGCGATGAAGCCTCCTCATCGCCGACGGCCATCACATCGAGTGCCCGGCGATGGATAAAGATCCCGATCGCACTGACCGCCATGTACGGGAGAACCAGCCGAAAGTCGTCCCATCCGGTTGTCGCCAGCCGGCCCAGGATCCAGTCGTAGACCTCGCGCAGCGTTTCGGCATTTCGCTGTTGCACGAAAGTCTGGATAGCAGTGAGAAAGGCGGCGACAGCCACGCCGGCAAGGATCAAGGATGTGACGGTGCGAGAACCACCGACTGTCCGGCCAAGTCCGTAGCTGAGGACCACACCGAGGACCGCACCTCCAAACGCGGCCGCAGGGATGATGGGGAGGGTGCTCTCCGCACCAGCACCAATCGACACGATGGCCAGAGTTGCGCCGAGACCCGCCCCGGCCGCCACGCCGAGGAGATACGGATCAGCCAGAGGGTTCCGAAACACGCCTTGATATGCGGCACCACTGACCGAGAGCGCCGCACCCACGAGCACGGCTAGGAACACACGCGGGAAGCGAACCACCTCGAGAATGCCAAGCTCTAGCTCCGACAGATTCGAATTGAGGTCAACCCCGGGGAGGAGACTGACCAGCGCCTTCGCCGCATCGACAAAGCCGATGCTGGCTGGGCCGACAACGGCGCCAACCAAAACCGCGCCTACCAAGATCGCGCTCGCGCCCACCCACCACTTCCAACCCATACTTGGGGCAGCGAGATCGACGCGTGTGGACACTATGCCTCTACCTGGAGCGCAACGATTGCCGCGGCGACGTCGGCCATATGATCAACGATGCGTGGCCCCCAGCGCGATGCAATGTCATCGTTGAGCTCGACCACTGCACCGGTTTTCACCGCAGAAAGGGCCTCCCACCCCGGCCGGTCTGCCAGCGTCGCCGCCGACATCGCACAGCACACGGTGTCGGCAAGCAGAATGAGGTCCGGATCCTGTTCGAGGATGTACTCCTCCGACAGCTGGGGATAGCCAAAGCTGCCGTCGCCAACCGCATCGGCGATATTGACTAGCCCCATAGCCCCATAGATCTGACCGATGAAGGTCTCGCTGGTCACCGAGTAATAGGTCGCATCCAGCTCGTGATAGAACGTCAGCGGTTCATCGGTGGTGGGCAAGGACGTGAGTATTGCGTCGATGTCGGCCTGCATCTGACCCACCAACTCTGCGGCTTCACCGATGTGGCCGGTTGCCAACCCGAGCTGCTCGATCTGGGTGTAGACGTCTGCGAGGCTGAGCGCGGCCGGGAGGATGAGAACAGGAACCCCAAGCTGCGTCAAGGCTCCCATGCTGGTTCCGTCCCAGTCGCCGTCGGTCACGACCAGGTCCGTCTCGTACCCAACGATTGCCTCGACATTGGGGGCAAAGCCCGTGAGATCGGTGATCGGTGCGTCCGCCGGGTAGTTGGAGAAGGCATCAACGGCGACGACCTGATCACCTGCACCGATGGCGAACAGCATTTCGGTGTGCGACGCAGACATTGAAACTATGCGGGTTGGCATCGTCGCTAGCTCGATGTCTCCATTGGAAGCTTTGATGGTGACGGGAAAGCCGGTTGCGGCCTCGGTGGTCGTGGTGGGTGGCGTTGTTGTCGTTACCGCTGCCGCAACTTCGGTGGTGGCCGAAGCGACGTCGGTGGTAGCCGAAGCGACTTCTGTTTCAGCGACGGTGTTCTCTGTGTCTGCGGAGTCGCCGCATGCGGTTGCGACCAGCGCCACCGCGGTCAGGGCAACCGCCAATTTGGTCCTAAGCAAAAACATCCTCCGATTTCGGAGGATGAAGGATTCGGGTCGACTTGCGCCGACGAGATCACCTTCATCCGAGGCTCATTCGTCACCGCGCCTCCAGGCGCCCTGGCTTACCCTTCTCAGGGATCACAGTTGCGGGACAGCACCGGACTCTCACCGGATTTCGCTGTTGACGCGGCTGCATCTTGGTGATGCGTTGGTCACGCTACCACGATCCATCTCGGGGTGGGCTTTGCCAGAGCCACCCCCGGGGCGCCACCGATGATCGGCGACTTCGGCGATACTGCCGGTATGGAACACAACGTAATTGGAGGCGAATTGGCGGGTTGCAGTGCTGATCCGCTGACGGGCTGGTTTCGCGACGGCTCCTGCCGCACGTCACCTGAGGACAGAGGCAGCCACACGATCTGTGCGGTCATGACTCGTGAATTCCTCGATCACCAGGCCAGCATCGGCAATAACCTGACGACGTCGATGCCCCAGTATCGGTTCCCCGGTCTCGTCCCGGGTGATCGCTGGTGCGTGACCGCACCTAACTGGTTGCTGGCCCATCAGGCGGGTGTAGCGGCACCGGTCGTGCTCGAGGCGACGCACGCCGCGGTGCTCGACATCGTGCCACTCGAGGTTCTGCAGGAGCATGCCGTCGATGTTCCCGCAGACCCCAGCAGCCTCGACGACCTCGCCTAGAACCTGACGTTGAAACCGGTGATATCGGCATCGGGTTCGGCTTCGCTGATCTCGAGCGATGTCACCCTCGCCACCGGCGGCCCCTCCTCAAGGAACTTGCAGAGCCGTTCCACCGCATCAGCTGGTCCCTGCGCCCAGAGGAGCACGGTCCCATCCGGCATGTTGCGGACCCACCCCGACAAACCGAGGCCGGCAGCGGTGCGTTGCGTTGAGTAGCGAAAGCCGACCCCATGCACCCGCCCCCCAACGGTGGCCGTGACCGCACGGACGTCGGTCATGTCATCACCGTCGCTGCCGGAGGCCGCCCTCGGGCCGACCCGGACCGGGAGTGAAGATTCCGGCAGCTGCGCCCGCGAGGGCGACAACGATCATCCAGTCACCAATCCTCGTGTAGAGAGTCGGTCCCGCCGCTCGGAATTGCACCTCCTGCGTAATGACTACCTCTTCGAGGTGGTCGGTAGTCGTGCCGGTACTGCCATCAGGGTTCGTGAACCCAACGTTTCCTTCAGCAGTGATGAACGTCGACTTGCCGGTGATGGCAGCCAGTATGAGGTCTTGCCCGATCGCCGCAGTATTCACCCTGGCCAT
>CBDUNF010000061.1:0-16496 GCA_965368515.1 uncultured bacterium | reverse complement strand
CTAGTGCTGGGAGAAGGATTTGAACCTCCGAAGGCATTGCCGGCAGATTTACAGTCTGCTCCCTTTGGCCGCTCGGGCATCCCAGCGCTACACCGCAAAGCGGCACCCGCTCATCGGAGCGGCACCGTACGTTAGTCCACCGGACGGCAAACAGAAAAGCCCGTCTGCGACGCCGGTTGAGGACCTGGCTACCGAATCCCCATCTGCATCTTCTCGAGACGATCGATGCGTTCGGCGATCGGTGGATGGGTGCTGAACATCTTGGTGAAGCCGCCGCCCTGCTTGCGGTTGCCAAACGCCTTCAACGGATCAGCGATGAACAGCTGCGAGACGGCAGGATCGA
This sequence comes from uncultured bacterium, assembly GCA_965368515.1. Lineage (GTDB taxonomy): Bacteria > Actinomycetota > Acidimicrobiia > Spongiisociales > UBA5794 > JAAETI01. Next base: position 16,153 of record CBDUNF010000061.1, on the reverse strand, counting down.
CATTCATTGGAATCTGCGATCCCCGCTCCAGCTTGGCAAGCGCACTAGCAAGAGCCATCGGTGAACCGGTTGATTCCACCCCGGACCTATCCGCCTGGAACTCGCGAGATCGGCTGATCGCCATCTGGATAACGGCGGCGGCAATCGGGGCCAGGATCATCGCCACTAGGCCGATGATCAACGAGGCGCCGTTGTTGTCACGTCTGCGCCCCATGCCTCCCCAGAAGTACATCCGAGCGAGGAACGAAAGGGCGGCACCGATAGTCGCCGCGATCGTCGAGATGAGGATGTCCCGGTTCCGGACATGTGCGAGTTCATGTGCGAGCACACCTTCGAGCTCGGCCTGGTTCATCATGTCGAGGATCCCACGGGTAACGGCTACGGCCGCATGTTTGGGGTTCCGGCCGGTGGCAAATGCGTTCGGCTGTTGGGACTCGATGAAGTAGATACGGGGCATGGGCATGTCCTCGCGCTGCGCAAGACCACGCACCATGGCGAAGACCTGGGGCATCTCATGCTCTTCAACCGCACGTGCCCGCGCCGCTTTCAAGGCGAGCTTGTCCGAGAAGAAGTACACGCCGAAGTTGAAAAGCACAGCGATGACGAGAGCTATCGCGGCCCCGTTGCCTGCTCCAAGGGCGTAGCCAACCGCAACAAAAAGCCCGCCCATGAAGCCAAGAAGTACAGCTGTCTTTACGTTGTTCATAAGACGGATTGTATCGGCCGCTCTCGGATAGTTGCACGTGAGTTTGCCGGCAACTAGTCACAAAAATGGTCACCCGAACCAACGAATTCGGACTAGCCTCCTCGACAGAAGGAGAGGGAGAACCAGCATTGCCAGGAGGTACCCGCGGGTTGGCTTGCTTCGCCCTCGTTCGAAGAAGGGAAGGGGCCCTGTGTGTCACGAAGGATCATGACACTGCTTGCGATTCTCGCATTAGCCCCGAACAGTGCGCCGTGAGGTTGGCCAGGAGGCAGGGCGGCCGATGGCGGGTTTGGATCCCAGGCGATACGCCTGGGGAAAGGGGAATGTAGGTAGTGAAACGAATACTCGTATTGATTGGCGCGCTCGCGCTGATGTTGGCGACTATGTCGCCGGCAGCGGGAGCGCACTCGGCGGCTGACACCGTCGACACGCCAAAAGTCGAGAAAGGCGCATACGACAGCTATATCGTCGTAATGCGCGCCGAGCCACTGTTGGCATCTTTTGATCAGGAGGCACTCAACGGCAGCGCCGCACGCAATGCTCGTGCAGCCTTGCAGAGCAGCCACAGCCGGGCACTCCGGGACGCCGGGGTCGACGCCAATAAGAAGGTGAATGACTACACCAACGCGGCAAACGGTTTCAGCGCTCTCATCACGCATGAGGAAGCGGAACGGCTTGCTGCCTCGCCGGACGTACTGCTGGTCATGCCCGACACGTTCCGTCAGCTGACCACGGAGAACTCGCCGAGCTTCCTCGGTCTCACCGATCGCGGTGGTGCCTGGGCAAGCGGGTACACGGGTGAAGACGTCGTCATTGGCGTCATCGACTCAGGTATTTGGCCAGAGCATCCCAGCTTTGCCGACGATGGCTCCTACCGGACGCTCAACCGATTCAACCTGGACGAGTCTGTCTACTCGGCCTGTGACTTCGGTAACTCGGCGCACAATCCGAACGACGCACCATTCACATGTAACAACAAGCTGATCGGTGCACGTCAGATTCTGCCGACCTACCGGGCGCTGATCGGTGCAGATCCGTTCGAGTACGACTCCGCTCGTGATGACGATGGTCACGGTACCCACACTGCTTCGACTGCAGGCGGCAACGCCGGCGTGCAGGCCGAGGTCTTTGGTGTCGATCGTGGCACCGTTACCGGTATCGCACCGCGAGCCAGGATCATCGCGTATAAGGGGCTCGGCCTCTTGGGCGGCTTTGGTTCCGACCTTGCCGCAGCGATCGATCAAGCCGTCGCCGACGGTGTCGACGTGATCAACTACTCGGTCGGCGGTGGGCCCAGCCTCACCGGGGCCGATGACATTGCCTATCTGTTCGCAGCCGACGCCGGCGTCTTTGTCGCCACCTCGGCAAGCAACAACGGTCCAGGCGCAGGAACCATCGGCGGCCCGGCATCCGTGCCGTGGCTCACATCTGTTGGTGCGAGCACGCAAGACCGCACGTTCCAGGGTTCTGCTTCGTCTAGCGATGGTTGGGAGTTCTTCGGAGCATCCATCACCAACGGAACCGACGAGTTGAAGCTTGTGGACGCAGCCGATGCAGGCGATGAGCTCTGCAACATCGGTGCGCTGGATGCGACTGTCGTCGAGGGCAACGTTGTTCTGTGTCTGCGCGGTGCTATCGCCCGTGTCGACAAGAGCCGAGCCGTCTACGAGGCCGGTGGTGCAGGCATGATCCTGTACAACGCCACCGACACGCAGTCACAGGTGACGGACAACCACTGGGTTCCCAGTGTCCACACCAACAACACAGACGGTCTGGTAATCAAGGACTACATCGCCTCCGCTGGTGACGCTGCCGTCGCCCAGATCAACGGTGGCGAATTCACGTCAATTGATGCCCCATGGATGGCGAGCTTCTCGTCCCGTGGTTCCAACACTGTGGCCGAGGACATCATCAAGCCGGATATCACGGCTCCTGGTGTGAACATCCTCGCCGGTAACACCCCGACGCCGGAGGGCTTCTCGCTCCCCGAGAGCGGTTCGCCCGGAGAGTTGTTCCAGTCGATCAGCGGTACCTCGATGTCGAGCCCGCACATCGCCGGTATCTTCGCTCTGATCAAGCAGGCACATCCTGACTGGTCACCAGCGGCCGCAAAGTCAGCCCTCATGACTACGTCCTACCAGGACGTCATGAAGGAAGACGGCGTGACGCCGGCCGACCCGTTCGACATGGGTGCAGGACATGTTGATCCGAGCGGACGCGCTGCGGCGCCCGGCTCGATCTTCAACCCTGGCCTCGTCTACGACGCCGGATTCAACGAGTACCTAGGCTTCTTGTGCGATGCTGCTCCCGAGATCTTCACCGATCCGGCTGCCACATGCGCAGACCTTGATGCCGCAGGTATTCCGACCGACGCCAGCGATCTGAACCTTGCCTCGATCGGTGTTGCCGAATTGGCCGGGTCGCAGACCGTTACTCGTACCGTTACGAACGTTTCCGGTCGACCGACCGTGTGGCGTCCGAGCGTTGATGCGCCCGCCGGCTTCGACGTTGAGGTCTCCCCGAGCCGTCTCTATATGACAGCCAAGGGCAGCGCCAGCTACACCGTGACCATCACGGCGACGGACGACGCAGTCATCGGAGACTGGGCCTTCGGCAGCCTGACATGGCGCAGTGGTCGCTATGAGGCATACTCGCCGATTGCGGTTCGCGCCCAACTGTTCAGCGCCCCTGCGGGTGTGAGCGGTTCTGGTGAGGACAGCGGAGCTAGCTTCGACGTGACCTTCGGTTACAACGGTGACTACACCGCTGCGGCACATGGGCTCGAGAGCGCTGTCGTCATCAACGACAACGTGGTTCAGGATCCGGATCAGAACTTTGATCCGAACGACGGATTCAGCGACGCTCACGTGTTCACCACGACAGGAGCCGCATTCGTGCGGTTTGCCATGCCACCGGATGCGGTACCGACCGCCGATCATGACATTGACCTGTTCCTCTACGACTCGGCTGGCAACCAGGTTGCCTCGAGCACGTCTGGGGGAACCGATGAGGTCATCGACGTCGTGCTTCCGGCCGACGACACGTGGACCCTCTACGTGCACGGTTGGCAGACAGTCGACGGTGCGGCCGACTACACGCTGTACGCCTGGATCGTTTCGGCGACCCCCGGCGGCAACATGACGGTCGACAGCGCACCAGCATCGGCAACGCTCGGCGCAGTTGAGACCATCGACATCAGCTGGACTGGCGCCGCTGCAGGCGAGTGGCACCTTGGTGCCGTCTCCCATGCGGATAGCAGTGGGCTGATCGGTCTGACCCTGGTCGAGGTTGACAACCGCTAAACGACAGACAGCTACTAAAGCAGAGAGGGCGCCGATGCGGCGCCCTCTCTTGCGTCCCGGTTGAATAGTGGGACGGTGTGTTCGCCGGCTTCCCGCCTTCCGAATGTGGCACGGTGATCGCCGCGAACGGATACGATCGATGACTTCTTACAGTGGTCAACAGTGAGGCACCCGCGATTGCCAAACCTGGTGCGACGCGTTGCGGGTGTTGGACGCAACCGACCAGGGGCCGTGCCAAGACCTAACGGTGGGACCTACTGGTCGCCATTGCCACCGCTGACCGGGTCCGCCGGATCGGCACAGTAGAACGGCTCGCGGCCAGCGCCGGAGTGGTACTCGTATGCAGAGCCGGCGACCTCGAGCACGATCCGGGTTCCGTTGACCAGCGCCTGCGTGTACCGCATCCCGGGGAGCGGACAGCCAAGGCTGCCATCGGACCAGGTGACCTCCTCGACGCTCTTGACGTTTATTGAACCGGCATCGACACCAAATCGAGCGACGAGGTCGGTCATTGCTATAGCTACGTTGGCGTCTGGATGCGACACAGGTTGTGACACGTCTTCCTCCGCGGGTGGGGTCTCATTGCCGGGGTTGGTCGTCTTTGGCGATGTCAGGTCGTCTGCGTCGACAATCGGCTCGTCAGCGACGGTGGTGGGAGAAGCCGCACTCGGCGCTGGCGTCGACGCGACGTCATCGGGAAGGGTAACCGAGGAGACACTGGCTCCTGCTTCGCCGGACTCGACGGCGTCTTCGGCCGCTTCTCCACACGCCGCGGCCATCAACGCGACCGCCACCGCAGCAATCATCAACTTCCTCATGAGACCTCCTGAGAATCAACTCTATGACGCATGAGTCGCCTATACGGGTTCCCGATGTGGAGAATATGAGTAAACAACTACGCAGAGTCACATTCGGATTGAGACGCAAAAGTCGAAACCGCTATCGTCAAACGTTGCCGGGAGGATCGTGGGAGTGGGTCCATCCGTTCCGGAGGCACACGTAAGACCCGGGCTCATAGGGGAAACCGAGGTGGAAGAAAGGGGCCCTAACTGTGTCTCGACGTGTACTCACACTCATTTCGACACTGACTCTCTTCTTCTCCATCGCAGTACCCACATACGCATCGGCACCGGCATCAAGTGATGCCGCTAGCACCACGCCCGTCCTCCGAATGGACCCCAAAGTCCAACTCGAACAGGCGACGGCTGAGGTAATTGCCGAAGACCCGCTGAAGGGCGCCACGGAGGGGATCTTCCTCATCCGTCTCGACGACGCTCCTCTCGCCACATATCGCGGTGGAATCTCTGGCCTCCAGGCCACGAGTCCAACTGCAACAGGCGATCGGAAACTCGACGCGAGCGCTCCCGAATCAGTTGCGTATGTGGATTACCTCGAAGCGAACCAGACGACGTTTGTCGCCCGGATGGAGAAGGCAATCGGCCACGAAGCCGATGTGAGGTTCACATATACAAACAGCAACAACGGTCTTGCGGTCTGGCTGACGCCTGAGGAGGCGGCCAAGGTTCGCAGGCTGAGCGGAGTTTCCTTCGTCCAGCCTGACTTCGAACGAGAGATCCAGACAGATACCGGTCCGGGATGGATCGGCGCGCCCAGCATTTGGGGTGCTGCTGATTGCTCAACACCGGGAAGCTGCGGCGAAGGAATCGTCGTCGGGATCATCGATACCGGTATCAACCCGAGCAATCCCTCGTTTGCTGATATCGGGGGCGACGGCTACGACCACACGAATCCGAAGGGTCAGTTCTTCGGTGTGTGCGACCCGACCAACGTCACTACCGGCGACATCAAGGGCTACGACAGCACGTTCCCGTGCAACGACAAGTTGATCGGTGCGTGGGGATATGCGTCTGTTGACGCCGACGAAGGTGCGGACTCACCCATCGACTACGACGGTCATGGGTCTCACACCGCCAGCACAGCTGCCGGCAACTTCGTCACCGCCACGTACCAGGGCCCGGCACGCGCTGCCGAGCCCATCGACATCTCAGGTGTTGCGCCTCACGCCAACATCATCATGTATGCCGGGTGCTGCACCGGTTCTGCTCTGACTGCATCGATCGACCAGGCCATCGCCGACGGAGTCGACGTCATCAACTACTCCATCGGTTCGCCTTCGGCGTCCGCTGTGTGGAACGACTTCGACACCATTGGCTTCCTCAACGCTCGCGAGGCCGGCATCTTTGTCGCCACCTCCGCAGGGAACGAGGGCCCCGGTGATGCAACCGTCGGTTCCCCGGGCGACGCCCCTTGGCTGACCACTGTTGCGGCTACGACGCATTCGCGCACGTGGGCCAACGAGGTCAGCTTCACTGGTGGCGATTCCGCACTGGCAACAATCAACGGTAACGGATACACCGACGCCTACGGCCCGGCGCCAATCGTCTACGCAGCTGACTTCGGCGACGCTCTTTGCTTGGAGCCCTTCGATCCTGGAACGTGGACCAGCGACGAGATCGTCGTCTGTGATCGCGGCAACATTGCCCGTACCGACAAGGGTGTCAACGTGGCTGCCGGCGGAGCAGGTGGGCTGATCCTTGCCAACCTGGAAGAGGACGCAGCATCGATCAACGGTGATCCACACGCGATCCCCGCATCGCACATCACATATGACGATGGTCTTGCCCTCAAGGCGTGGCTAGCCGCCGGAACCGGCCATACGGCTTCCATTACAGCCGGTGTGTACGTCCAAGATCCGACACGTGCCGACATCATGGCCGGCTTCTCATCACGCGGTGAGAACCGCGCCATCGACATCGTGTCGCCGAGCGTTGCTGCGCCCGGTGTCGACATCCTCGCCGCCCATGGCATCGATGATCCAGCCGGCGGGTATTGGGATGTCATCAGCGGCACCTCGATGGCCAGCCCGCATGTGGCTGGTGCTGGTGCCCTGTTGATGCAGCAGCATCCGACTTGGACACCGGCTCAGATCGAGTCTGCGCTCATGTTGACCGGCAACACATCCGTTTTGGACAACGACGCTGTCACCCCAGCAACACCGTTTGCGATGGGTAGCGGTGTCGTCGCTCTTGGCGATGCCAACGATGCCGGCCTCATCATGAACGAGACCACCGTCAACTACCTTGCCGCCGATCCGGCAGCGGGTGGCGATCCGATGACGCTGAACGTACCAAACATGGCCAACAGCCAGTGTGTCATTGAGTGTTCTTGGGATCGAACGGTTACTGCGACTTCGGCTGGTACGTGGACCGTGGCAGCTTCGGCTTCCGGTGGAGTCAACCTCGGTGTCACGCCGACGAGTCTGACCCTCGCCGAGGGCGAAAGCGGCACGGTCACGGTGACGGCGGATGTCACCGGCGCACCCCGAAACGTTTGGGCATTCGGCGAGGTCACCCTGACCGCTGCCGGTGTGCCCGACTCGAAGATGCCGGTTGCGGTGCAACCGTCTACCGGCTCGTTGCCGACGGCGATCAACATCGACGCCAAGCGTGACTCCGGCTCTGAGATCGTCACAAACCTGACGGCTATCGAGATCACGGAACTCACCATCGAGACCTACGGTCTCGTCAAGGGTGACGTGACTGAGATGATGCTCGATCAGGACCCGACGAATGGTCAGGGAGAGGTCTACGACAACATCGGTGACGGTACCGTCGAATTCGTGCTCGTCGACATCCCAGCCGACGCACAGCGTTTGGTTGCGGAGACATTCGAGACGACGTCCGTCGACCTCGATCTGTATATCGGCACCGGCACTGAACCGAGCGAGGCAAGCCAGGTGTGCTTCAGCGCCAGTGCAAGTGCATTGGAGTATTGCTCCATCGATAACCCGATCCAGGGCACCTACTGGGTGTTGGTTCAGAACTGGGAGTCATCCGGGGCTACGGACAGCGTTCTGCTGTCAACGGCCGTGGTGACCGGCGACGAAGGCAACATGCTCATCGAGGGACCGGCCCAGCATCCGCAGCTGGACCCCTTCGACATTCGAGTGTTCTGGGATGACGAGATGGACGAGGGCGACCTGTTCTACGGTGCGTTCACGATCGGAACCGATGCGGCCCACCCGGGCAACGTCGGGATGGTGCCGGTCGACGTGACCAGGGTCACCAACGACGTCACCAAGAGCGTGGACGACGCAGCCGTCGAGGAAGGTGACACGGTTACCTTCACCATCGAGGTTGCCCCCAACACGACGCAGGAGGAGTTGACGTATTCGCTCGTCGATCACCTGCCCGATGGGCTCACCTACGTTCCTGGCTCCGCCACAGGAGGTCTCACCCTTCGTAGCGACGGTGCGCTGACGTGGACCGGCAACATGTTGCCGCCCGAGCCTGTCCAGTGGTTGATGAGCACCAATCTGACCAATGCAGCGTGTGACTCCGGCTTTGGCGGGTACTTCGACCTGGCCGGTCTCGGGTTCGCTCCCGATTCCGGAATCAGTGGCGATGCGGTTGCGTTCTCAGCCTTTTCCGAGAATGTCAACACGTTCTTCGGAGAGAACTACACGGGGGTCAACTTCACCGACGACGGCTATGTGTACTTCGGTGACGGCGAGGGCGCGATGCGGACAACTCCGCAATCGATTCCCGATGCCGCCACACCGAACAACGTTGTTGCCGGCTTGTGGACCGATCTCGAGATCGCATACAGCCTGGATACGGTGGATCTCGGCAACAGCACGGGCATCACGCTGGCCGGTATCGGCACGTCACTCGGAATCATCGAGTACGACGATCCGGTCCTGGCAGGGACATCAACCTCGGTTGGTGACTTCCAGATCTGGCTCTGGGAACTCGACGACACCGCGGGCGTGCCCGAAATCGTGTTCGTATACGACAATCTCGATCAGACCGCGTTGGCGGCTGCTGGTGATACCACCATCGGAATCGAGAACTACGACGGTACCGAAGCAATGCCGTTCTTGAACGAAGGCGATGCATCGGCCGTGCTGAGCGATGGACTCCAGATCTGTTACGACTGGAATTCGCCGCCGCGGCCGGCCAAGGTACTGACGTATCAGGCCACGGTGGACGAGGGTACCGCCGGCACGATCATCACAAATGACGTGTCACACGATGTGGATCAGCCGGGAGCACGTGAGGAGACGTCCAGCGTCGACGTCGCCGTTGGTGACGTGACCCCGCCGGTCGACGGCGAGAGCCTGATTGCGAAGAATGTCCTGGCAAATAGCCTGACTCTGATGTGGGCTGGCGCTACCGATGACCGTGGAGTCACCGGCTACGGCATCTACCAGGACGGCGTAAGCATCGGCGACATCGAGGTTTCGGCACCCGCGGCCGGCGCCTCGCAGGTAGCCCTTCCGATGACATATGAATTCGACGTCGAAGACCTCGAGGGGTCAACAACATACGATTTCACTGTCAAGGCAATGGATGCCCAGGGCAACACGTCCGAGGGGTTGATGCTGGAGGTGGCCACAGCAACGGACTTCACCGATGACGACTTCTCGATCTTCGAGGCGGACATCGAGTGGCTGTTCAGTGCAGGCATCACCAAGGGCTGCAACCCACCGGCGAATGACAAGTACTGTCCGAACGCTTCTCTGGGCCAGCTGGCGGCAATGATCAGCAGGGCTCTCGACCTACCGGCGACTTCGACGGACTACTTCGTCGACGACAACGGTGGCGTGTTCGAGAACGACATCAACAAGCTGGCTGAGGCCGGTATCACCTTCGGGTGCAATGTCGCCGGAGACAGGTACTGCCCGAGAGGGCTGGTAACCCGAGGCGAGATAGCAGCGATGCTCGACCGAGCTCTTGACCTCACAGACACGGCAACCGACTTCTTCACCGATGACGACAGCAACATCTTTGAAGCGTCGATCAACCGTGTTGCCGAGGCAGGCATCACGAAGGGCTGTAACCCGCCCGCAAACGACAACTACTGCCCGAACGATCTCCTCACCCGAGGCCAGATCGCCGCATTCTTCCGGAGAGCGCTCGGTTAGCTCAGCGGATAGAAGCAGTTGAGGAAGGGGCGCCCACCGGGCGCCCCTTCTTTACCTCTGAGTAGATCATCCGGCCAGCCACTCTCTCGGCATCGATGGCAAAGCGCGAGAAATAACTTGCACTGAGCCACTGTCAATTTCGAGGTTTGGCGCTGAATTCTTAGAGTCAGAGGACGTTGTGGCCGTCGGTCGTGATGGCCCTTACAGAGCGGAGTCGTCTTGGAGAACATCGGCCGCTACACCGTCGTGCGGATGCTGGGGAGCGGGGCGTTCGCCACCGTGTGGTTGGGACACGACGACGAGCTTGATGTCGACGTCGCCATCAAGGTCCTTGCCGAGAACTGGGTACACGACGAGGACGTCAGGCAACGCTTCCTCGAAGAAGCCCGCATCCTGTGGCGCGCCCAATCGCCCAACATCGTGCGCATCCATCACATCGACGTACTCGAGGATGGGCGCCCGTATCTGGTCATGGCGCTTGCCGACCAAGGATCACTCGAGGACCGGATGAGCGAGCGTGCCGTCAACCGGCGGCAGTTTACGATCGATGAGACGGTTGATATCGGTCTGGCAATCGCTAGCGGCCTCGAGGCGGCTCATGCGCTTAACATCGTCCACCGCGATCTCAAGCCGTCGGCCGTACTGTTTCAGAGCGTCCCCGGCAGCGACGACCCTCAGCTGGTTCTTGCAGATTTCGGAATCGCAAAGTCGATAGCCCAGTCGAAAACCACCGTTGCCACCGGCACCCCTCACTACATGGCACCGGAGCAGGCGGAGGGGCGCGTGGACCAGCGCACCGACGTCTACAGCGCAGCAGTCATCATGTACGAGATGCTTGCCGGTCGGGTGCCCTATGCGTTTGACTCGCTGGCTGAGGTCATCCGCGCTCAGTCTGCCGCTCCTCCGGTGGCGGTCGGTCTTCTTCGGCCCGACGCTCCGCCCGCTCTTGCCGACGCCGTCTCAAAGGCGCTGTCACGCAACCCAGACGACCGGTTTGCGTCGGCAACCGAATGGAAACGCGCGCTGGCCGCAGCCTCCTCCGGTGAAGTGGCAACCACACCCGAGGAACCGCCCCCACCTGCGCCCGCTCCAGCGGCACCGATGGATGCGACCATGACTGCCGACCAGTTCCTCGCTGCCCAGGCTGCCGCCGGAGTTGCGGGATCGACTCCCCCGCCACCTGCTGCGCCTCCCCAGGAGCCCCCGCCGCCACCTTCGCCCTCTGCATCCGTCCCTCCCCCGCCACCGCCGTCGCGACGCAAGAAGAAGGCAGGCATGCTGTGGCCAATGCTTGGTGTTGCTGCCGTCGTCGTAGCCATCGTCGGTGGGTTGGTATTCCTCACCGGCGGCGACGAGGACGGCCCCAACATTGGAGAGGTCTTCGCCGAACCGGTCGCATCAACAGGGATCGACCCGTTCATGCCGTCGATCGTTCCCTCGCTCGCCGCGATGCCGGCTATCTCCGCTGTTGACCCAGCCACAGTCGAGGCTGTCGTCGGCCTGTTGAACCCTCCCGTCGGCAACCTTTCCGAAATCGACTTCCCCGACTTCGACATCCCAGGTCTCGAGGTCCCGCTTCCCGACCCGGGTGATGTGGCGCCAGACGATCCGGTCGGCGCCGCCGAGAACGTTGTAGCCACCGTGTCGGGGGCGGCACCCGGCCTCTACGGCGGAACGGAGATCCTCAGTTCCTGCGACAAGGACGCTCTCATCGCGTTCATGGAGAACAACGCCGACAAAGCGGCCGCCTGGGCAGGTATCCAAGGCATCGACGTCGACGACATTCCCGAGTTCGTGAGCGGCCTCACTGATGTCATCTTGCAGATCGACACGAGAGTGACAAACCACGGTTTCCGCGACGGTGTCGCCAACCCGATCAACTCGGTTCTTCAGGCAGGCACTGCGGTCTTGGTCGACACGTTCGGGATCCCCCGCGTTCGCTGCTTCTGCGGCAACCCGCTTCAGCCTGCGATCGAGCTCGCCACCGATGTCACCGTCCGCGGAACACCGTGGCCGGACTTCGATCTGTCCAACACCGTCGTGGTCCAGGCCATCGAAGAAGTCCTCGGCTTCGACCTCGAAGACATCCTTGGGCCACTGTCATTCATCAAGCCGGTCGGGGCATTGCCAACACCACCAACCACCACGACCACAACGGCCGCACCGGTCACAACCACTACGGTCGAGCTTGGGACAGGCGACGTCCAGGCGACGCTGCGCTGGACCGGCGATGCCGACCTGGATCTGCACGTGATCGACCCAGATGGAGTCGAGATCTTCTTTGAGAACACAAGATCGCCAAGTGGCGGTACGCTCGATGTCGACATGGTCCCCGAAATCTGTGGCAGTACCCCGAGCAACGTGGAGAACGTGTTCTGGCCCGAGGGCGGATCGATCCCGGGTGTGTACCAAGCGTTCGTGTATCACTACGACAGCAGCTGCGCTACGTCGAGTGCATATCAACTCGAACTGAGGATTGATGGCGAGATAGTCGCAAGTGATAGTGGCAATCTTGCCGTGGGACAGTCGTCGACTCCGATAACGGCAACCGGTGGCTGAGGCCACCATTTCCGGAGCGCTTCTGCTGCGCTGGGGGGAGGGGACGATTCCGCTGGCGGACGACATGCCGGCAACGGTCGGGCGCGATCATGACTGCGACGCCACGGTGGATAGTGCTCTTGTCTCGCGCCGCCACGTCGAAATCTCCTGGTCTGAGGGTGCCTGGCATCTACGTGACCTGGACAGCAGCAACGGGACCTACGTGAACGGGGCCAGGGTTACCGACCTGATTGTGAGCGCGGGAACGATCGTACACCTCGGGCATCCGAGTGAGGGGCCCACCCTCACCTTCTCCGCGGCAACAACAGGGCTCCCCAAGGGCGTGACCACGATCGGGCGCGACCCAACCAACGCGCTCGCCCTGGATGACCTGATGGTGTCACGACATCATGCCGAGGTCCGCCCCACGGCTACAGGGTTTGAGGTTGTAGATCTAGGAAGCCAAAACGGTACCTTTGTCAATGGTGTTCGCGTCTCGGCCGCCCCCGTCACGATTGGCGACACAATCAGCGTCGGCGGGACCTCGCTACTGCTCAGCCACGAGGGTCTCACCGCAGCTGATGCGGCGGCGGGTGTCGCGTATGCGGCCTCTGGATTGCAGGTGCTCACACCCCAGGGCAAAGTGATCCTCGATGGAATCAGCTTCGCCCTCGACGAAGGCTCGTTCCTTGGGGTGGTCGGCCCTTCGGGCTCGGGCAAGTCGACGCTGGTCAATGCCCTCACCGGGTTCCGGCCCGCCACCCGGGGTTCTGTCTTCTTCTCAGGTCGAGATCTCTACGCCGAATACGAGCACATCCGGCAGTTGATCGGTTACGTGCCGCAAGACGATGTGCTGCATATGGAGCTGACCGTGGGCCAGACGCTCGACTTCGCCGCCGAGTTGCGATTCCCCTCCGACGTCGCCGACCAGGATCGCGCCCAGCGGGTATCCGAAGTCCTCGCCGAACTTGGCCTGGCAGAGCGGCGTGACGTGCGAGTCGGCAGCCTGTCGGGCGGACAACGGAAGCGGGTTAGCGTCGCCCTCGAGCTACTCACCCGGCCGTCGCTGTTGATCCTGGACGAACCGACCTCCGGACTTGATCCCGGATACGAGCGGAGCCTGATGGAGCTTCTGGCCGACCTCGCCGGCGCCGGCCGCACCATCATCGTCGTAACCCACAGCGTGCAGAGCCTGCATCTGTGTGACCGGATCCTGTGCCTGGCTCCGGGCGGTCGGATGGGATGGTTCGGTCCCCCGAATGAGCTGACCGCCTACTTCGGCCGCAGTGACTACCAGGAGGTCTTCCGAGACCTCAGCGAGGTTGATGGCGACGTCTGGAAACAGCGCTTTCAGGGGCACCCCAGCTTCGAGGAATACGTAACTCGGCCCCTCGCCCGCTACGAGGCGGCATCGGGACCGCGAACTGCGGCCAGGGTGCCCCGCTGGGAGTGGTTCCGCCAGTTCAAGGTGCTCACCCGCCGCCGCATCGCCTCCATCCTGGCCGACAAGAAGACGCTTGGTCTGTGGATCGGGCTGGCTGTCGGGTTGGCGGTCATTCTGCTCGTTGCGCTCCCCAGCGGGGAACTGGGCCCTATAGACCTACCGGAGATCCGGATCGTGTCGCAAGCGCCACTGGTGGTTCTCACCATCGTGCTCAGCGTCACCGAGCTCGGCGCGTTCAACACAATCAGAGAAATCGCCGAGGAACTCCCGCTATATCGCCGGGAGCGAGCCGTCGGCCTGTCAATCAGCGCGTACGTAGCTTCGAAGACGGCCGTCTTTGGCGTGATCACCGTTGTTCAAGCTGTGGTGCTGAGCTTCATCGGGCTCGCCCGCCAGAACGGACCGCAAGATGCTCTCATCTTCGGCTGGGCCTTTGGAGAGCTGCTGCTCGTGCTTGTTCTCTGCGGTCTGGCTGCGATGGCCCTCGGCCTATTCGTCTCGGCGGCAGTGAACACGGTCGATCGAGCAATGACGTTCCTCCCGATCATTTTCGTGATGATGATGATCCTGGCCGCAGGCGGGATATTCCCCAGCTTCGCCGATCAACCCGGTCTCAAGCAGGCTAGCTTCCTAGCGAGCTCGCATTGGGGGTTCAACGGCGTGGCCGCCTCGGTGAACCTCAACGAGCTAAACATGCTCGGTCACGTGTCGGCATCAAACCCGGTGATAGACCTAACCGACATGCAGCCCGTGGTTGCGGTGTTGCTGGATCCGGCCGGGGGCCCAACCCGATCAGCGCACACCGCCGGTGCCTGGTTTGCGTCCATCATCGCGCTGGCGACCATCACGATCGGTCTGTTGCTGGCAACTTCATTGGTATTGAGGAGACACGATGGCGGCTGACTCGACACTTCGGGAGGTGAGGGATGACTGATACGACAACCGGCTGGGCAGCGACCCACCGGGCTCCTCGTGAGGGTATGGATGCGTGGTCCACCCCGGACCCTGGAGCAGAACCCGCATCGGAGTTGGACGGCGGCGTTGAGGTGCAAGTGCTCGAAACGGCCGGGGAATGGGCCAGGGTCCTGGGCAGCAACGGTTGGGAGGGTTGGGTGGACGGCCGATTGCTCGAACAGCTCGACCCGGGCGATGCGCCGGGCGATCAGCGAGCGTACGCACTGCTGACGGTGGCGGTTGTGGTCCTGATCGTCCTTGCTGTTTTGGGATTGACCGGATGATGAGAGGAGTCCGCATGAAGAGAGCCCTGCTCCCACTCGCCGTCGTGACGGTGGTCCTTGTTGTTCTGGCTCCGACGGCGCTTGCCCAGGAGGTGACGGGAGGCTGCAGCGCAACCGTGAACGGCCTCACTCTCGATTCCCTCGACATAAAGCACCCTCTGGTCGTCGCCAAGGGAGACACCGTGGCGCTGACTGGTTCAGTACCCGCCGCGGCTGGGGCCGGAACCGTCTATAGCGAGACGAAGATCTACGTCGAGCTGGTTGGCGATATCCCGGTGGCGGAGCAGACGGGCGATGGGGTGGTCTGGGGCGACTGGGTTGAAGTCCCCGACATCCTCACCTCACTGGCCCCCGGGGTGTACAAAGTGAAGGGAACAGCAACCGGAGACGGTTGGCTGTGCACCGGTAGCGCCTACATCAGAATCGAGGGTGGCCCGTTGACGGCTGCCACCGCAATTGGCGCAGTCGCTGCTGTTGCCGGCGCCGTTGCCGCAATCGGCTCGATCAAGCCGAAGAAGGGTCAGGTGTTTTACGAGGGAGGCCCGCCGGGTGCCGGCGCTGGCAGTAGCGCTGAGACCACGACACGATTGGTTGCCGACGCAGTGACCCTTGCGCTGTTTGCTGCGCTGATCGCTCTAGTGGGCCTTGTTGGCCCGTCATGGGTGGTGTGATCATGGTTGGTATCCCGCAAAGGAAATGGGCAAGCGGTCGGCCGTTCGCGGGGTTCCGCGGCGGCGTTCTACTCGGACTGGGTGCTGTGCTGATCATCCACCAGCTCGGATGGTGGGTGCTCGACATCAACACCTTGGTTGTTCTTCCCGTGTTGTCGGGCCTGCTGTTCGCCGGCCGGGCCTGGCTGGGAACGCCCTACCGGTAGCGGGCGCTAAACCTCGATAATCAGAACTCGGAAGTCGCCGAGGCCTCGCGGATGCAAAAGCGTCTCCACGTCAAGACGCTCACTCTTGATAGCGAGCTGTT
>CBDUNF010000060.1:0-16656 GCA_965368515.1 uncultured bacterium | reverse complement strand
TGAAATGGTCCATGGGCTCCTCCAGAAACCGATTCAGGCGATCCGCTGGGCGCCGGCAGAAGGCACGACGGTGAACATGTGTGCGGGCTCGTATTGGCGCTCGGCGTACGCGGCGTCGATCGCCTCCTGCGCCGAGCCAACGTTTTCGGACGGCATCAGGGCGATGGCGGCACCACCAAACCCACCACCGGTGAGCCGGGCGCCGAGTGCACCCGCCTCGAGCAGAGTGTCAACGGCAACATCGACCTCGGAGCAGCTTGCTTCGAAATCGTCGCGGTAGGAGATGTGGGCCTCGGTAATCAGTTCACCAACCCGCTCCCAACGGCCTCGGCCCAGGGCGGCAGAAACGTCGAGCACTCGCTGGTTCTCCGTGACGATGTGCCTCGTACGTTTTGCCAGCCTCTCATCACCGAGCTGCTCGAGTGCAATGGGCAGGTCGCCGATCGCCACGCCGCGCAGGGAGGGAACGTTGAGCCTGCGAGCGGATTCCTCACAGTCCTCGCGCCGGGCTCGGTATTCGCCGTCAGCGTGGCCATGGCGAACCATCGAATCGACGACGAGCACCTCGTAGCCTGCCGAAAGAGGGGCGAACGGCACCTGCTCGGTGGTGTCGGCTCGTACATCGAACAGGATTGCGTGGCCCGCAGTACCCAAAAGGGATGCGATCTGATCCATGCCACCGGTTGGAGCGCCGACGTAATCGTTCTCGGTGTTCTGGGTTCGTTTCGCCAGTTCCCGTCGGGAGAAGCCAAGGTCGAACAACTCGTTGATCCCAAGCCCGACGGCACACATGAGCGCCGCCGAAGAGGACAATCCCGATCCGACTGGAACGCTGCTGTCGATGGCCACATCAAAGCCCATGTCACAGTCGAGCGCCCAGGGAACCCCGGCGACATACGCAGCCCATCCCGATGGCAGACCCGGGCTCAGGCTACTGACCTTGAACTCGACGACCTCCCCCGGGTTCTGTGCCGAGCACGCCCGGATATGGCCGTCGGACCGCCGGGCGATCGCGGCTTCCGTTCGCTCGGCAATCGCAAACGGGAGCACCAGTCCGTCGTTGTAATCGGTGTGCTCACCAATCAGGTTAACCCGGCCGGGTGCGGCCCAGAGGCCGGTTGCCTCATATCCATATACCCGTCGGAACGCGGCGCCGGCGCTAATCAATTGCCGGCCTCCCGCAACATCTTGGCGATCTGCTCCGGGGTCGCGTCGTTGATCCACACCGCCATCCCCGACTCGGAACCGGCGAGGTATTTGAGCTTGTCCGCAGCGCGCTGAACTGAGAAGACTTCCATGTGCAGATAGGCTAGATCCCTGTCGGAGGTCACCGGCGCCTGATGCCACCCGGCGATGTACGGGAGCCGACGGTCGTACAGCGCATCGAGCTTCTTCAGCACGTCGGAGTACATCGAAGCGAAGTCGTCTCGTTCCACATCCGTCAATTCGGTGAGGTCCGGGACCTGACGGTGCGGATACAGATGCACGTCCACCGGCCAGCGGGCCGCCGACGGCACAAAGGCAGTCCAATTCTCGTTGGCGGCAATCACCCGCTCCCCGATCCGTCGTTCTGAAGCCAGGACGTCGGCGAACAGGTTTCGACCCTTGCTCTCTTGGTAGATGCGAGCATTCCTGAGCATCCGAGCGGTCTGCGGTGTAACAAACGGATAGGCGTAGATCTGCCCGTGCGGATGGCTGAGCGTGACGCCGATCTCGACGCCACAGTTCTCGAAGGGAAAGACCTGCTCGATCCCCGGCATCTCGGACAGCGCGGCCGTTCGATCGGCCCACACATCAACAACCGAACGCACCCGAGATACCGGTAGCTCGGAGAATGCCTGGTCGTGATCGCTGGTGAAGACCACCACCTCGCACCGACCCCGCGCCGGAAGTCGCTGGATCAACTCGGTGTCCATGGGAACCGATTCGGCGACGTCGAGCGCCGACAGCGCAAGACTCGGGAAGCGGTTTTCGAACACGACCACGTCGTAGTCGGGAGCCGGGATCTCGCTCGGATTGTCGTGCGTTGTCGAACAAAGCGGGCACCGGCTAGTGGGCGGCAGAAAGGTTCTCCCCTGCCGGTGCGAAGCCATGACTACCCACTCCCCGAGGATGGGGTCGAAACGCATCTCTGAGGTTACGTGCAGCTCCGGCAGCTCACGCATATCGACGTGATCGCGTTCGGCGGTTTCGTCTTCGTCGTAATAGATCAGCTCGCGGCCGTCCGCCATCTTGGTGGGAGTCTTCTTCATCCGAGCGTCCCGGGTAATGGTGTGGAACTAGTGAGGATCAATTCGCCCACCGCTGCCTCCAAGGAGTTGATCGCCACAGCATCGAGGTTGCCATCGGTCACCAGAGTGTTGGCTTCATCGAGACGGGCGATTGAGCTGATACCGACCACACCCCACTTGGTGTGGTCGGCAACAACAACCAACCGGCGCCCAGAATCGACAAGGGCACGGTTGGTCTCGGCTTCGTTGAGGTTCGGAGTGGTGAACCCGGTTTCGACCGTCATTCCATGCACGCCCATGAACACAAGATCCACGTGAATAGAGCTCAGCGCGTTGACCGCAAAGGGGCCGACATAGGCATCGGAAGGAGTCCGCAGGCCACCGGTGAGCAGGATCGTCTGATCGCTGCGCCCGTGCTGGTAGAGAAGATCGGCAATGTGGACTGAGTTCGTCACCACGGTGAGACCCGGAACGTCCAACAGCTCGCCGGCAACAGCGAAGGTCGTGGTCCCTGCGCTCATCCCAATCGCCGTACCCGGTTCGACCAGGGCGGCCGCCGCCAACGCGATGTCCCGCTTCTCGGAGCGCTGCAGCGTGGACTTGGCGGTGAAACCGGGCTCGAATGCCGAGCTGTCGGCCACGATCGTGGCGCCGCCGTGGACCTTCTGCGCCAGCCCGGCATCAACGAGCACACCGAGATCACGACGGATGGTCATGTCGGAGACCCCGAGATCACGGACCAGGTCGGAGACTCGCACTGCGCCATCGCGGCGCATCAGTTCGAGGATATGAGATTGGCGTTGTTCGGCGAGCATGTCAGCGTGCCTCCTCTCTCACCACGGCACAGTCGCCGGGCTGCAGGCTGAGCCGTCCGGCAACACTTCGATCTCCCACGAGATCGTGACCGTTCGCTACCACGTGGGCAGTCTCGGTTCCGTGGTTGATCAGAAATCGGAATGATGCCGACACTCACCAGGCTCACACCGGCTTGCTGCATGAGCTCGAGATCCTCGGCCCACACGGAACGGTCCCACTGTTCGGGGTTGTAGGACGCTCCGTAGGCGATCCGATCTTGGAGAATGCCTCCCATACATGTGAGCTTGCAACATCATCGGCAATAAGTCAACACATTCCAACAAGAAGTCCCAGCCGTCGGCTACCTCGCTACAATCCCCATCAGATATATCAGTTCGCATACAGTGATCCGGCGAAACCGCTATTTGGGTCTTGACATCGGGTAGAAACACAAGCCAAATCGTGATGGATCTATTGGATTTTGTTTGATTGGGTCAAACGGAGTACCCATCGGACCAATAAAGAGCAGCATGACGCATCCTGAGAAGTCGCCGGAAGCCAGCGGCACGGACACCACCCGACGCAACCTAATCAAGGGTATGGCGACCGGTGCAGGGTCAGCCCCGACACCCAGCCGAAATGCGAGCCCAAGGACGGCTATCGAAGCCAGCCGTCAGTCGTATCTGCAATGATGACCGGCGCCGAGCGGGCGCTCCAGCAAGGACGTTTCTGGGTCAACGACCCCGACTGCGTGATCGCTCGGCCCTCGCTGGAGAGCCGTGCCGAGTGGTCCAAGCAGTAGACCAATATGGCGGCCTCAGAGGAAGTAGCGATCGCATTGCCGATCTTGAAGAATGTAGTTTGGACATCAGCCGCGAACTATTGAGCGAATCAGCCGTCGATCCGTTCATCCCGTAAGAGGGGGCAACATGAACATCCTGCTCACCGGAGGCACCGGATACATCGGTAGCCACACGGCCATCGCACTCATCGCGGCCGGCCACCGAGTCACCCTGCTGGACAACTTCTCCAACTCGAAGCCCGCTGTTCTTGATCGCCTGGCCAAGATCACCGGTGTCACCATCGACTTCTTCGAAGCGGACGTCACCGACGAAGCTGCCCTGGAAGCAGTCGTCGTGCAGCGCACCTTCGACGCTGCCATTCATTTTGCGGCGCCGAAAGCTGTCGGCGAGTCGATCGCACGACCTCTGCATTACTACGCCAACGGCGTCGGCGGCACCGTCACACTGCTGCGTGTCTTGGAGAACCGCGGCGTGCGCAACATCGTCTACAGCTCGTCCGCCACCGTTTACGGGCTGAGCGACGACCTTCCCTACGCCGAGGATGCCCCCACTTCAGTCATCAATCCCTACGGGCGCACCAAGCTGATGTGCGAAGAGATCCTCGCCGATCTGCACCACTCCGATAGCCGCTGGAACACCGTTGTGCTCCGATACTTCAACCCGGTAGGCGCCCACCCCTCGGGCCTTATCGGTGAGGACCCCCAGGGAGTGCCCGCCAACCTCGTGCCGTTCATTGCCCAGGTTGCGGTAGGGCGCAGGCCGGCGCTCACCATCTTTGGCGACGACTACCCCACCCCGGACGGTACCGGAGTCCGGGACTACATCCACGTACTCGACCTTGCCGAAGGCCACGTCGCTGCGGTTGAGCACCTCGCGACCAACCCTGGGTATGACGTCATCAACCTCGGAACCGGTGCGGGTATCTCGGTGAAGGAGATGGTGGCGGCATTCGAGAGAGTGGCCGGTGTCCCGATCGCAACCGAGATCGCGCCACGGCGCCCTGGAGACGGCCCGGCGAGCTACGCCGACTCGTCCAAGGCGGCCGAGGTGCTCGGGTGGACGCCCACGCGTTCTCTCGATGAGATGACCGCCGACGTCTGGCGCTGGCAAAGCCAGAACCCAGACGGATACGGAACGTAGCCGGCGGAGACGCTCCGGGTCATCAGCCGGATCTTCTCGGCGGCATGGGGCTAGGAGGTAGAGCGATCCCCATCGGTCAGCATGTCGCAGATGAGCAGCGCAACGTGGAGTTCCAATCGACGGGTAGACGAAGTCACGAACGGTCCGAGCATCTTCTCGAGTTGCACAGTCCGATAGCGCACTGAGTTGTAGTGATAGTGCATTTCGCGGGCCGTCTGCGCAACATTCATATTGGTTTCGAGCAGCACCTTGAGAGTTCTTCGCAGCTCAGCAAGACCGCCGGTCGGCTCGTGAAGATCGCCGAGCGCCTCCTTGGCGAAGTTCTCCAGCAAATCGACGTCAACTTCGCTCAGGAGCCGATGGACGCCGAGATCGGCGAAGCGACCGGTCGCCCCGACACCCTTCATGGTGCGGGTCACCTTGGTCGCGACCTTGGCCTGATCCCAAGCTCTGGGTAGCCCGGCTGATGTCTCAGTTGGGCTGGAGACTCCGGCCGACCAGGTCGCCGGGGCGCACCGCGACATGACCTCCTGCAGGGCTTCGAGCGCAACGGCTTCGGCCCGCTCTGCCGCACCACCCTCGATGCCGGCAATCGCAACCACGTTTCCGTTGATAATGGCATGGGGTGCATGCAGCCCTTCGGCTCGCAGCGCCCAACCCAGCATGTCCCGCACTCGCTCCAAATGCGAGGTGGCATCGAGAGTTGCCGGAGCCAGATCGATCACAACGGCAGGGAATGAGACGTTCCACTCCAGCGCCTGACAGCGGCGACGGACCTCGCCGTCCGACAGCCGATCGAGCAGTACCTGTTCGACAAACTCGGCTCGGAACTGCCTGTCGACCGATGCAACTGCGATCTCGCGAGACGCCGCCAGCGCCATGATCTGAGCACAAGTTGGTACCAGCCCCGGAGAGAAGCCAGCGTCGCGACCGTCGGTCGGGAACACGTACAGCTGGCCAACGTAGGTCGAGCCAAAGACGATCGGGGCTCCAATCGCAGTCTCGAATCGTTGCGAATCACGGAGGTCCGGCTCCACGGCGGCCCCCGAGTGAGCGACTACTTCGTTGCCAACACCGAGGACGAGTACCTCACATCCGACGAGTTCAGCGAGACGTTCCGCAACCTGGACGGTTCCACCGCCGCCAAGGGCCACGTTCATGAGCTCCCGTTCCCGATCGCTGCGACGATTCATCCCGCCCAACAGAAGCGAGTCGCGAGCGCTGTAGACGTCGGCGATCAAGTCGTCGAACGACACTGCTGACGGAAGGGCCAGGATCGGGAATCCGCGCCGGTCGGCAGCAGCCACAGTGCGCTTATCGATCTTGGTGATATACGGACCCAGTTTGACCCCAAACGCCGCAAGGTTCCGATCGTCGAGATCGACGATGAGCTCGGTCATATCCTTGCCACGCCCCTGCAACGAATAGCCGACCGTTATGAGCAGCTCATCCTGCTTCACCCACGGGATGATGTCGGGGTTCTCCATCACGTTGACGGACGAGACCACTCGATCGAGCCCGGCAACCCCGGCGATGACCTCCGTTCCTGCGAAGTTTGGTTCCGCAAGGACTTCCCGCAGGGTAAGGGCTGGTGTTTGGTAAGACTGTGCCAAAAGATCGTTGGTATTCACGGCAACAAAGCCTAATGCCACTCACGACCGGTTGGTATACCGTCGGATGTAGTCGAGGAGGATTGGAGCAGCAATGGCTGTAGAGGTAGTCAAGGTCGAGATCAAGAGCGTGACTGATGCTTCGGGTGTTGCCGAGCACATCCAAAAGGGCACGTTCACGGCAGACCAGGTGGTCGGCGTCATCGGTAAGACCGAAGGAAACGGTGGGGTCAACGACTACACCAGGATCCTTGCCGACCGGGCATATCGCGAGGTGCTGCAAGAGCATGGCACCCGCTCCAAGGCAGAAATCGCAGAGATCCCAATGGTTTGGTCGGGCGGATGTGACGGCATCATCACCCCCCATGCGACCGTGTTCGCCGAGGTACCCGGCGAGGGCGATCCTTCCAAGAGCCGTCTTGTCATCGGCACCGCAATGAGCGACATCATCAGGCCCGAGGACATCGGTCGTCCAAAGATGGTCGAAACCGTTGCCGCGGGCGTAAGGGCCGCAATGGCGGATGCAGGCATCACCGACCCCAAGGATGTCCATTACGTCCAGACCAAGACACCGCTGCTGACCGTCGAGACGATCAAAGACGCCGCCAGCCGCGGCCATACGGTGTTCACTGAGGACACGCTGGATTCGATGGGCGTTTCCAACGGCACCACCGGACTCGGCATCGCCGTTGGACTCGAAGAGATCGAGATGCCGGCCGCAGAGGACATCTACCACAACTTCGACTTGTACTCCTCGGTGGCATCGTGCTCCTCAGGCGTAGAACTCAACCAGGCTCAAATCGTCCTGTTCGGCAATCGTGCCGGCGCCGGCGGCCGCTATCGGATCGGCCACTCGGTCATGGAGGATGCCCTCGACATCGACGGCATCTACAAGGGCATCGCTGATGCCGGGTTGGAGTTGCCGGACCGTCCCCGGGCCAGCGACCTCAACGGCAAGGTCGTCAATTGCTTCATCAAGTGCGAAGCCGACCGCCGGGCGCTGCTGCGCGGACGTCGCCAGATCATGCTCGACGACTCCGACGTTCACCATCACCGTCACTCCAAGGGTGCTGTCGGCGCAATCGCCGCTCTGGCGATCAACGACCCCGCCGTGTTTGTCTCGGTCGATGCGAAGCATCAGGGCCCACACGGTGGCGGCCCAGCCATTGCCATCGTCGACGTAGGCGAATAACAACCAAGCAGGAGAAGGACGGACACCCTCTGGTGTCCGAAGGTTGGACCAACGGAGGTATCTGAATGATCTCGCGGGTGGAGATACATCCGGGTCGTTATCACGATTCGGTTCGATTGATGCAGGCCAGCAAGGCACTGCAAGGGGTGCCGGGGGTGACCGATGCACTTGTGGCGATGGCCACTGAGCTCAACCTCAGCCTTCTCGAAGACATGGAGTTCGACATGGCCAGTGCAGCAGGCGCTGGGCCGAACGATCTTCTCCTCGCTGTTCGGGCAGACAGCGAGGAGGCGATCTCGGCAGCACACCGAGCTCTCGACGACGCACTGACACACAAGGTCGCTCCCTCCGGCGGTCTTGATGCTCCTGATCCAAGGACCGTCGGTTCTGCCGCCAAGGTCAACAGCGCCAACATCGTGCTGCTGTCGGTTCCCGGTGAGCATGCCTTTGTCGAAGCAATGGAGGCTCTCGACAACGGCAAGCACGTCATGATCTTCAGCGACAACGTGCCCGTTGCCCAGGAAGTCGTCCTCAAGAAGGTAGGTGTTGCCCGTGATCTGCTGGTCATGGGACCAGATTGTGGAACGGCGATCGTCAACGGTCTCGGCCTCGGGTTTGCGAACGCCACCCAGCCAGGCCCGGTCGGGATGGTTGGCGCCTCGGGCACCGGCATCCAGCAAATGACTTGCCTACTCGATGATGCGGGAGTCGGCGTCCGCCATGCGCTTGGCACCGGCAGCCATGATCTGTCCGAGGAGGTCGGGGCATTGTCGACCCTCCAGGCTCTCGAAGCTCTCGACGCCGATCCCTCGATCGAGGTCATCTCGGTGATCTCGAAACCCCCGGCGGCATCGGTGGCTGCCAAGGTCCGCACCGCAGCGGCAGCTTGCTCCAAGCCGGTGATACTGACCCTTATGGGCGAACACACGTTGGAGCAAGGCGCTGGAGAGATACTGCGTGCCCTCGATCGCGAACCGCTGACCTATGCATCGTGGCCCGTGGATCAGGATGATCACCGACCCGGATTCGTAAGGGGCCTGTTCGCCGGCGGGACACTGCGTTCGGAAGCGCGGTTTGTTTGCATGCCGACCCTCGGCGAAATCGGCACTAAAGAACCGGACCCAGGCCATACGTTCATCGACTACGGCGACGACGAATACACCCAGGGCCGCGCCCATCCAATGATTGACCAAACGGTGCGCGTTGACCGGCTGGCCGAAGCGGCCCAAGACCCTTCCGTTGGAGTCATCCTGCTCGACGTCGTGCTCGGCTACGGCTCCAACGCTGACCCGGCGCCCGAACTGGTGCCGGGGATCGAACAGGCCCGCGCGGCGGGCGCCGCCGTAGTGGTCTCGCTGTGCGGGACGAAGGGCGATCCGCAGAACCGGGACTCCCAAGCAACGATGCTCCAGAAAGCAGGCGCATCGGTATGGCTGTCCAACGCCGCGGCGGCGAAGGAAGCCGCTCGACTCGCCACGACAGGGGGCGCAACATGAGTGATCTCAGCCAACTCCTCGACAGTGACCCCACAGTCGCCACCGCCGGGACCGACATGCTGGCCGAGTCGATAGAACAACAAGGGTCCGCCGTTGCCCGCGCCGATTGGCGGCCGCCGTTCCCCGGTACCGAAGCAGCCCTCGCCACGCTGGCAAGTGACGGACGTATGGCCGATGCCAACGCCACAGCCATAGGCCGCATGCTCGCGGTCCGCCCCCACCTGGTCGACGTGGGGGTAGCCCGTGATGTGTTCCCGGAAATGACCGACCGAACGTTCTTCCACGCCGGTCCCCCACTCGAGTGGGACCGTGCCAGCGGGCCGATGCGTGGGGCCATCATCGGAGCGATGCTCTATGAGGGGCTGGCGACCGACCCCGATGATGCCGCCGCCAAAGCCGCTGCCGGAGAGATCGAACTGTCGCCATGTCATCACCACAAAGCGGTCGGCCCGATGGCGGGAGTGACCTCGCCATCGATGCCGGTTGCGATCGTCAACGACGGCGCCGGCGATGGTGTCTCGTACTCGACCCTCAACGAGGGCCTGGGCAAAGTGCTTCGCTACGGGGCATTCGCTCCCGAGGTCATCGACCGGCTGCGCTGGATGGATCAGGTGCTCGGACCGGTGCTCGGTGCAGCGCTTCGCGCCCGTGGCCCGATCGACCTCCAGTCCCTCATCGCACAGGCTCTCCAGATGGGCGACGACGGCCACAATCGCAACCGCGCCGTCACCTCGCTGTTCCTGAGAGAGATAGGTGCCGCTCTTGTCTATGGCGCCGATGCCCCAACCGATCAAAGGTTGGAGGTCTTCAAATTCATCGACAACAACGACCACTTCATGCTCAACCTGGTCATGGCAGCAGGCAAGCTTGGCTCCGACGCCGCAGCGAATGTGCCGGCCTCGAGCCTTGTCACGGTGATGGCCCGTAATGGCACCGACTTTGGCATCCGACTCTCCGGCACCGGCGACCAATGGTTCAGTGCCCCCGCACCACCGGTTGATGGCCTCTACCTCGGTGCATTCACCGAAGAGGACGCCAGCCCCGACATCGGCGACTCGACAATCACCGAGACCATCGGCCTCGGCGGGTTCGCTATGGCGGCCGCCCCTGCCATCGTCGGCTTTGTCGGCGGGACCGCCGCAGGCGCCGTCCGGCGTACCCTCGCCATGTACGAAATTTCGATGGCTGAGCACCCGTTGTACCAGATTCCGATGCTCGAGTTCCGCGGTACCCCAACAGGTATCGACGCCGCCCGGGTAGTGCGGACGGGCGTCCAGCCCCAGATCAACACCGGTGTGGCGGGCAAGGTTCCGGGCACCGGCATGGTTGGTGCCGGTCTTGTTGAGGCTCCGATGGAATGCTTCGCCGACGCCATCAACGCACTAGCCGCGACCGTCGGCTGAAAGGGTTAGTAACAATGTGCCTACGGATGGGCCACATTCATGTCAACAGATCTCAATAGCGTTGCTATACAATTTGCTAAATCGGGTTGGAGGAGGTTGCTTTGGTGATCGCTCATGAGTTCGAGTACCGGCGTCCAACGACGCTTGCGGAGGCTACCCGGGTCCTTGCGGACCATCCCGGCTCAGTCCGGGTCTTAGCGGGAGGAACTGATCTCGTAGCCTGGCTGCGTGACGACGCGGTCGCACCCGATCTCGTCGTCGACATCAAGCACATCCCTGATCTCCACGACATCAAACTCGACGGTGACACGCTTCACATCGGCTCGCTGGTGACATTCACGGATTTGATCGAATCGCCGCTGGTCGAAGAACATGCTCCGCTGCTGGCCGAGATGGCAGAAACGGTTGCTTCTCCCGGCATACGCAACCGGGCCACGATGGTGGGCAACATCTGCTCAGCAGTTCCCTCGTGCGACGCCGGCCCCGTGCTACTGGCTTTCGATACGACCGTTCACGTCACAGGACCCGACGGCTCCCGCAGCATCGACATCAACGATTGGTTTGTCGATCTGCGTAAGACCGCCCGCACCGACGATGAGGTCGTCACCCACCTGAGCATCAAGCTCCGCCAGCACGGTGGGGTCTATGTGAAGCTCATGCGCTACGCCGGCGAAGACCTGGCCCAAGCAGCCGTCGGCATCGTCGTCTATCCGGACAACGACTTCCGGGTCGCGTTTGGCGCAGTCGCTCCAACA
This sequence comes from uncultured bacterium, assembly GCA_965368515.1. Taxonomy (GTDB): domain Bacteria; phylum Actinomycetota; class Acidimicrobiia; order Spongiisociales; family UBA5794; genus JAAETI01. Next base: position 5,231 of record CBDUNF010000060.1, on the reverse strand, counting down.
CCGTTCCGATCGGAGCGCATCGAAACGGCACTCCACGGGAAGGCGCTCGACGACGATCTGGTGGCAAGCGTCGTTGCAATGGTCCCGGAAGAGATCAGCCCAATCACCGACATGAGGGCAACCGCCGAATACCGCACCCACGCCACCAAGGCGATGTTGAAACGCGGTTTGTGGGCGGCAGTCGAGAGACGTGACGGAGCGGGCCCGAGCTACGGCACCCGACTTATCTGAGAGGACGACCATGGAGCTATCGATCAAGGTCAATGGCGAGCAGTGGGATCTCAACGTCGTCCCGGCGGACGTGCTGCTTGACGTGCTCAGAGAGCAAGTCGGCACCAAGAGCCCCAAGATTGGATGCGAGCGCGGCGACTGCGGTTCCTGCACCATCCTGGTAGACGGCCGCTCGGTCAGAAGCTGTCTGGTGTTGGCCGTCGAAGTCGAGGGACAGGAGATAACCACGGTTGAGGGAATCAGCTACGAGGGCATGAGCCAGTTGCAGGATCTCTTCATCTCCAACAACGCGTTCCAGTGCGGTTTCTGCGCTCCCGGCATCGTGCTGGCGGCAACCGAGCTGCTCGAGCACAACTCCGACCCCACCCGCCACGACGTCCAAGAGGCGTTGGCGGGCAACCTCTGTCGCTGCACCGGCTACGAACCGATCATCGAGGCCGTCTTGGCTGCGGCACCAGCGAGACGAGAAGGAGGGTCCGCATGAGCACGACGTTCCCCTTTGAAGCCAAGCCCGCAGATGACGACCTCAAGAGTGTCGGGCAACCCGCAGTCCGCATCGACGGCCTCGACAAGATCAGTGGTGCCGCCGAGTTCGTCGACGACATGGACTTCGGCCCCGGCTTGCTTCATGCTGCCATCGTCGAGAGCCCGCATGCATACGCCAAGATCCTCTCGATCGACACCACCGAAGCCGAGAAAGCCCCCGGGGTCGTGCGTGTAGTGACCGGCAAGGACTTCCCGTACAAGTTCGGCATGTACATGGAAGACCGGTACATATTCGCCCAGGACCACGTTCGCTTCGCCGGCGAGCAGGTTGCCGGTGTCATTGCCCGCAGCCATCGCGAAGCCGTGCGAGCGAGCAAGCTGATCAAGATCGATTACGAGGTCCTCGAGCCGCTGCTCAATCCCAAGGAGGCATTCGACGCCGACGCCGATCTGGTCCATCCCGACCTCGGCGACTACGTCCACGTCCCCTGGTTCTTCCCCAAGGCCGGCACCAACATTGCCCACTGGCGGAAGATCCGCAAGGGCGACACCGAAAAAGCATTCGCCGAGTCGGACTTTGTCCTGGAAGACACCTATCTGGTCCCCCGCTACGCCCACTGCGCCATCGAGCCACACGTCACTGTCAGCAAGCTCGATCATGCCGACCGCCTGACCGTGTGGACCGCATCGCAGTCCCCGCATACCCAGCGCCACCTGTTTGCTGAAGCACTGAAGCCGCTCGGGTTCACCCACAAGGACGTTCGCGTAATCACTCCGTATGTTGGTGGCGGCTTCGGCGGCAAGGCCGGCGTCTCTATGGAAATCATGGGTGCGGCAATGGCCACCCTGGTCAAGGGCCGCCCGGTCAAGCTGCGCTGGACTCGGGAGCAGGAGTTCTACAACACCTACCAACGACAGGGTGTCATCGCCGAGCTCAAGGTCGGGGTAATGAACGACGGCACTCTCACCGCGGTCGAGCACCGCCTGTACTGGGATGCCGGCGCCTACGTCGAGTACGGCGCCAACGTGGTCAATGCCGCCGGTCTGTCGGCTACCGGGCCGTACCGGGTTCCGAATATCACCAACGACTCGCTGTGCATGTACACCAACCTCCCGCCCGGGGGTCCCTACCGTGGTTTCGGCTACTCCGAGTTCCACTTCGGTCTCGAATCGCACATGGATCGCATCGCCGAGGCCATCGGCATGGATGCGGTCGAGTTCCGCAAGAAGAATGCGATCGTCGAGGGCGACGAACTGTCGTACGGCGCCCACATGAACCCGTCGGGGTTGATCGAAGCCATCGACAAAACGGCCGCTGCGATCGATTGGGGTGTCGAAGAGACATCGGACAACCCCAACACTGTCATCGGCAAGGGCATGGCGCTGTTCTGGAAGGCACCGGCCATGCCGCCAAATGCGTCGTCGGCGTCGTTCCTGAAGTTCAACGAGGACGGCAGCATCAACATCACGGTCTCTGGCATGGAGCTCGGCCAGGGCTATCTGACGGTCATGGCCCAGATTGCCAGCGAGATCCTGACTGTCCCGGTGGAGAAGATCCGGGTCGAGACCCCGGACACCGATCGCAACCCGTATGAGTGGCAAACGGTGGCGTCACACGTCACCTGGAGCTCTGGTCTGGCGGTGCAAAAGGCGGCTGTGGAAGCCCGCTCCAAGATCTTCGATGTCATCCACCAGGTCTATGGCTATGAGGACGACTCGCTCTACCTCGAGGACGAGAAGGTCAAGTGCAAGACAGATGCGGACTTCGAGATCTCACTCCACGAGTTCGTCATCGACGGCATCCAGACCGATGAGGGCACGTGGCGAGGCGGGCCGATCATCGCCAGTGGCAAGTTCATGCCAGAGTTCACCAACGCCAACAGCGACCCCGAGACCGGTCAGGGTGGTCACCCCAACGTTCACTACACCGTTGGCGCCACCGGAGTCGTGCTTGAAATCGATAAGGACACCGGTCGGATCTGGGTTCGGAAAGCGGCACTCGCTGTAGATGCCGGTCGCGCCATCAACCCCGATCTGGTCAAAGGCCAGATCGTCGGCGGACTCGTACAGGGCCTCGCCACCGTCTTGTACGAGGACATGAGGTTCGATGAGGGCGGGAAGATGATGAATCCCAACTTCACCGACTACAAGATCCCCACGGCATTCGACATCCCGGACGAGATCGTTCCGATCATTGTCGAAGTCCCCCAGCCCGATGGCCCCTTCGGGGCACGCGGGGTTGGCGAGCACACGATGATCGCAGCAGCGCCCGTCATCGCCAATGCCGTCTACAACGCACTGGGAACTCGCATCAAGTCGATGCCGGTAACCCAGGAGAAGATTGCAATGTCCTATGACCAGAAGAGGAGTGGATAACCAATGTCCGTCGATCTAGAGAAGATCCTTCGACCGGTGGAAGCACCGATGAAGCCCTACGAGCCCAAGTACATGATGCTCGCCAGCGGCGAAGCGGTCGTGGTGCGCCAGGTATTCCGGGATGAGATTCCCGACCTGCTCAAGCACGTCGAACCACTTATCCATGTAGAGCGCGACTACTACGACGTCGTCGCCGCCCGCGTATACGCCGAGTTGCTGGGCTACTACCAGTATCGGTTCCAGGACCAGTACGTGTTGGCACTGCAGGTTGACGGCGAACTCGCCGCCATCGTCAACGGCCGCCAGGTGACTCCGACTCTCGGACTCTCGCTGCACACGCTGGCGCTACGGCGCGGGCTGCGCATCGGTGCCCACGGATTCGCCGCCAAGATGGAGTACCACATCGACACCCTCGGGCACGACGAGGTGCTCGTCGTCGCTGAGTCCCCCATCGGTTTCCGGCGCTGGATGATCGAGTACAAACTCGAGAAGAGATTCCACATCCCCCACGAGCTCGGCGGCGTCCCGTCATGGGCTCTGACGAGGGAACTCTTCGACCGGGCCCGCTCGAAGCTGGTAGTCGGGCGTCGCCCGGTTCCACCGGACCTTCTCGAAAAGGCCATGGACAAGATCCTGGCCCCGTCGGATCCGCCGACCCCGCCGCTCGATCCGTTGGCAGCCACCAGGGCGCTCGGCGACCCGACGGCAACCGCCCTCGTCCAGCAACGCTGGGAGATGGAGAAGGGGGCCACGAATGCGTGACGTATACGTAGCCGGGATCGGGATCACCACCTTCACCCGGCTCGAGTATCCGATTGCGGAAATCGCATCGTATGCGTCGATGATGGCGCTGAAGGATGCCGGGATCACCGAAGTCGATCAGCTCTACGTCGCCAACATGGGCGCCCCCAGGGTGAACCATCAGACGGCGCTCGCCAGTGCCGTGGCCGACAGCCTCAGCTTGCTGCCGGCAGGTGCCGCAGCAATCGAGAACGGGCCGGCTTCCGGTGCCGCTGCCATCAAGGCAGGCTTCCAGGCAGTCGCGTCGGGTATGGACGATGTCGTGTTGGTAGCCGGAGTGGAGCGTATGCGCGAGGTCAACAACCTCGAGGCAACGGACTTCGTTTCGACGCTGACACACCCGATCGCTGAGTACATCTACGGCGTGACCCTGCCGGCACATGCCGCCATGTTCACCCGCTTGTACATGGAGAAGTACGGCGTCACCGAGCGCCATCTCGCCATGGTGGGTGTCAAGAACCAGAACGCGGCTCTCAACAACGTATGGGCTCACCTGCAGCAAGAGATCTCGATGGAGGGCATCCTCGATTCTCCTGAGGCGATGACCAACAACCCATACGTCGCCGAGCCGTTGCGCTTCTTCGACGCATGTCCCGTCTCCGACGGTGGCGCCGCCATCATTCTGGTCTCGAAAGAGAAGGCCAAGGAGCTCGGTCGACCGATGATCCGTCTCAGCGGTATCGGCCAGGCGACGGACACCCATGCGGTGTTCGAGCGTGAAGAACCAACCGACCTACTGGCCGTGCGCAAGGCAGCACATGACGCGTTTGCGATGTCCGGGCTCACACCCGAAGACATCGACGTTGCGGAGCTGCACGATGCATTCACCATCCTCGAGATTGCCGAAAGCGAAGAGGTCGGCTTCTTCCCCAAGGGCGAGGGACACATCGCCTTGGAGAAGGGCGACACGGCTCTCGGCGGCAAGATCCCGATCAATGTGGGAGGCGGCCTCAAGGGCCGTGGTCACCCGGTAGGAGCGACCGGTGTTGCTCAGGCTTGGGAGATCGTCACCCAGTTGCGTGGAGACGGTGGCAAGCGACAGGTTGAGGGCGCCAAGACCGGCCTCACCTTGAACTTCGGCGGCTTCGGCAACAACGTTGTTTGTCTCACGTTTGTGAGGGAGGACTAATGGCGCGCGAGATATATGCATACAAGTGCCGTCTCTGCGGGACCATGCACTATCCGATGCGGATGGTCTGCAAGGGTTGCAAGCAGAACGATTTCTTCGAGTTCGACCCGGTGGCGCTGCCAAAGACAGGAAAGCTGCTGACCTTCACCACGGTCTACAACTTGCCTGCGCAGTACGAGGTCGCGACACTAGGGCTCGGCATCGTCGA
>CBDUNF010000059.1:0-16804 GCA_965368515.1 uncultured bacterium | reverse complement strand
CGACCAGCAAGATACGTGATGCGGTCGCATCTCCATCCGCTGCCGCTGTAAACCGGAGCGGTTCGGTGAATTCATCAGCCGCCAGACCACCACGGCCGTGGTAGAGGGGAATCAGCGTCGTAGCCAGGAGGGCGACGGCGGCGACGCTCCCCAACCCGTTGAGCAGTCGACGCATCCCGTGTATCTCGGACGACCGCAGCGAATCCAAGACGCCGCCAACGATGAGAGCGCTGCCAAGGCTGACGACTGCCAGCCCCGAAACCACAACCTCGCGACCCATCCCTAGATCGGACCCGCGGGCGAGGATCGCACCGGCACCCGTGAGGACCCCACCGAGCAATATCGCATCGAGTTGGCGACCGGACGAGGTAAGCCAACCGGCTCCGAACGCCGCACCGACGGCAACCAGAGGGATCAGACCTGGGGTCCAATACTCGGAGCCGACGCTCAAGTACGACTCGAGGTCGACATTGGCAATCCAGGGCAGAAGCAGCGGGAGTGCCAGCACGGACCCAACCAGACCAACAGCCAACGCTTTCCAGGAGTCGGCGGAGTTTGGCTTGAGCATCGCGCGCAGGGCCAACACGGCCACCGGAACTGCCAGCAGAGGTGGTGCAAGCAAGCCGACCAAGCCGACAATCCAAGCAACCGCTGCCACCCGCCCAAGACGGCGTGTCCAACTCCACGGCCAACGAGTCGACGCTACGCGGATTGCCCATGGCAAGACCCCGAGCGCCAGCAGCTGACCTATCGCAGTTCTGTCGCCAATCGCCTGTGCACCGGGGCCTGCCATCAGCACGATGCCGGCCGCCCATGCGGCGGTGACTTCGATCTCCCAGCTACGGAGCAACCTGATAGTGCCCCAGATACCGGCCACGAGCGCAACCAGGCTCAACGACCAAGCAGCCAGCTGCGGGGAATCGAACAGAAGCCACTGCACGGCCCCGGCCAGTGCGATAAGGGGCGGTAGCTGCTCGACCGACCCGAACCCGGCCGGGTTCCAGCCGCCGCCGTAGGCACCAATGGCGTCCGCACCCGAATCGGGAAGAGGCAGGCTATAGCCAACGGCCGGCCACCCCATGTCCCACAGCGCCCGGACGGCTAGAAGCGAGACAACAACGGTGAGGGCACCAACGATGAATGCCGGTTGCCGGAGGTCGCTCCCGATTGATGCGACACTCAACCCATCCGACCGATCCAAACGGGCGCGCAGCTTGCCGCCGATCTGCGCCCCGAGGTCCGACAGGATCGCCGAGCCACGCATCTGGAATCGGAACAGTTCCGCATCACCGAAAGCCTTGCCCTTGCGTGCCGCAAATCTCTCCCGAACCAGAGACGGCAGATGCCAGATGTTCCACAGCCAGGCGCGCACGAAGTCAAAGAGAGCCCAGCGGCCCAGGAATGGCGCCACGACCACTTCGATCAGACCAATCAAGATCCGCAGCGGAATCGCCCAGACCAAAGTGAGCAGGCTGTAGACCTTGAGCATTGCTCGAATCCGTCCAGCCCATTCCCGCCACGATTCGGCTCGGAATCGGTCCGCCGGGTACATGACCTCTGACGACGGAACGACCACCACTCGCGCCCCACGTAGTCGAGCTCGCTGGCACAGATCGATGGCCGCAGCCTCCGGCGGCATCTTCGGATCGGGACCACCTACGCCGCGCGCAAGGTCACGCCGAATCAGCATCGAGACACCGGCAACGGCCGCAACATCGCGCACGACGTCGTATTGGCCAGCGTCAATCTCGTCTTCCTCGAGTCCGAGATAGGGGACGTCGAAAACGTCGGTCGCTATCCCAACTGCGATGAGACGCTCTGGATCCTCAGCGTGAACCAGCTTCGAACCGGCGACCGCCGCATCGGCACGCTCACCCTCCTCGACAAGAGCGCCAAGGGCGTCGGGCCGCGGCAGTGCCATTGCGTACACAAACCAGAGGTGAGTGACCGAAGGATCGATGGACCCGAGCAAGTTCGGAACCGTACTCATCCATTCAACGCCTGCACCATCGGCGGCATGACGACCGGCGGTACCGGATCCGACTACGACGATGCGGTCGGTCCCGTAAGCTTGGGCACGCACTCGGGCGATCGTGTCCGAAACCTCGACGCTCTCGTGCGCAAGCACGGCGGCGACGACCTTAGGTTTTGGGTTCCCGGGGGATGACATAGGCCGCATTCTGGAGTCGTGACCGATCTATCGCAATCTTGATGTCGTTGTGCTTTGTGGTGGCGTTGGTGGCGCGCGTATGGCTCGTGCGCTATCCGAAGCTGTCGCACCGGACCGACTGACGGTAGTCGTCAACGTGGGCGACGACGATTATATGTATGGTGCGCACGTAGCGGCAGATCTCGACACAGTCACATACACGCTCGCCGGCATCGAGGGCCCGCAGGGCTGGGGATTGGCCGACGACACCTTCTTTGTGATGGACGAGCTGGCAGCACGTGGCATCGATACCTCGTTCCGACTCGGTGATCGTGACCTGGCTACATGTCTTCATCGCACCAACTCGCTCCGGGCGGCGGTTCCGCTGTCGCAGGTAACCACCGAGATCGCGACATCACTCGGCGTTGGACCCCGGATTCTGCCGGCGTCCGATGACAGCATTCGAACCCTCGTTCAGATCGCCGATGGCACCTGGCTCGACTTCCAGGAGTACTTCGTCACGCGGGGCCACGCCGACGATGTCATCGGCCTCGAGTACCGCGGAGCCGCCACCGCAAAACCGGCCCCGGGCATCCTCGACGCAATTGCCGCTGCAGACTTGGTCGTCATCGCCCCATCCAATCCGCCGCTTTCGATCTGGCCGATCCTGGAGATTCCCGGGATCGAGGCCGCAGTCCGGTCAGCTCCGCGCGTCGTGGCGGTCAGCCCGCTCTTTGGCGGCAAGGCGCTGAAGGGTCCGGCCGACCGGGTACTCGCATCGCTCGGCCTTCCCGGTGGCACGGCCGGCATACTCACCGCCTACGACGGTCTGCTCTCAGCGCTAGTTGTCGACAGCTCAGACGCCGGCGACGAGTCGCTGTCGACGAGCCGGATGCGCGTCATGGCTGCTGACACCCGGATCGGCTCCATCGAGCAGGGGCGCATCTTTGGCATGTGGCTGATGGATACGATGTTCCAATGATCCAGATCTTCCCCATCGATGGAATACCCGAGGTCCACCAGGGTGACGACCTACCAGACTTGATACTCGACGCAATCGGACGATCCGAAACGAGGCTGATCGCAGGGGACGTTGTCGTGGTTACCCACAAGATCGTCTCCAAGGCTGAGGGTCGCATCATCGACGCCGACGACGAGGCTGCGTACCGGGCGGCCGTCGCGGCTGAAGCGAAGGCGATCATCCGCCGCCGCGGCGACCTTGTGATTACTCAAACCCGTCACGGCTTCATCTGCGCCAACGCCGGAGTGGACCGGTCAAACGTAACCGGCGGCCGGGCAGTGCTGCTGCCGCTCGATCCGGATCGTTCGGCGCATGGAATCCGGATGCGGATCCAGCAAGCCATCGGCATCGACGTGCCCGTAATCGTGAGCGACACCTTCGGCCGCCCATGGCGGCGCGGCCAAACCGATATTGCAATAGGCGTCTCCGGCCTTGCCGTGATGGACGACCACAAGGGAATGCCCGACGCCAACGGTCGCGTCATGGAGGCGACGGAGATTGCGATCGTTGATGAGATCGCATCTGCCGCCGACCTGGCGATGGGCAAAACCACTCAAATCCCCGTCGCCATCGTTCGCGGCGTGGCGTGGGAATCGGGATCGGGACGGGCGACCGACCTCGTTCGTCCGCCGCACGAAGACCTGTTTCGCTGACATGCCCGAGTTACCCGAGATAGTCACGTACCTCGATGCCATCGAGCGCCACGTCGGAGGCGATGTGCTCGAGAGCATTCGAGTGAAGTCATTCTCGCTGCTGCGCACATACGATCCCCCGCTGGATGCCGCTTCTGGCAAACGCCTCACCGGTCTCCGGCGCATGGGGAAGCGAATTGTTTTCGAACTCGAGGAGGACATCTTCCTCGTGCTCCACCTAATGGTCGCCGGAAGACTCCAGTGGCACGAGGAGCGCAAGAACATTCCGGGCAAGATCGGCCTCGCAGCATTCGACTTTGCGTCCGGCACAATCCTGCTCACGGAGGCAGGCACAAAACGTCGGGCCTCCCTGCATGTCGTCAGGGGCGAGGAAGGTGTTGCTGCGCTCGACCCAGGAGGTATCGAACTCCACACCGCCACACTCACTGAATTTGCTACGGCGCTACAGGCCGAGCGGCACACCCTGAAGCGAGCGCTGACCGACGCCCGCCACATCTCGGGAATCGGAGGCGCGTTCGCCGACGAGATCCTGCATGCAGCCCACCTGTCGCCGCTCCAAATGAACACCAACCTCGCAGACGACGAGGTCGAGCGATTGTTTGCCGCCTGCCGACAGACCATGGAGAAGTGGGTGGAGATCAGGCGCAGGGACACGGGCGATGGCTTCCCGAAAAAGGTGACCGCCTTCCACCCTGAAATGGCCGTCCACGGCAAGTTCGATCAGCCCTGTCCGGTGTGTGCGACACCGATTCAGCGGATTGTCTATGCGTCACGAGAAACGAACTACTGCCCCAGTTGCCAGACAGACGGCAAGATCCTCGCCGATCGGTCTCTGTCTCGCCTACTGAAGGACGATTGGCCAAAGACGATCGAGGATCTCGAAGGCTGAACCATTTAGGGTCAACGCCGTCGGGGGGTGCGACTGCTCCCCCGGAGGTCGCACTAGATTCAACAGTCAGTGTGGAGTCGTCTACACCATCAGCTCACAGTGACCAGGCGGCCAGGGCGCAGGGGCGCGTCCTCGTCGAGAACAGGAGACAACCCATGACACGCCGCGCCTTGGTGACAGGCATCACCGGCCAGGATGGTTCGTACCTCGCCGAACAGCTCGTTGAGAAGGGCTACGAGGTTCACGGCCTCATCCGGCGCTCCTCGACATTTGCGACAGAACGAATCGACCACCTGTACATCGATTCACATTTAGAAGCCGCCAAACTGTTCCTCCACTACGGCGACCTCGCTGATGGCAACGGCCTGAGCCGCCTAATGAAGGACGTCGACCCTCATGAGGTCTACAACCTCGGGGCACAAAGCCACGTTGCCGTCTCATTCCAGAACCCGTTGTACACGGCTGACGTAGTCGCGCTTGGAACGCTGCGGATGCTCGAAGCGATCCGCATGACCAATCCGGAGATCCGGTTTTATCAGGCATCATCGTCAGAGATGTACGGCAAGGTCCACGAAACACCCCAGTCCGAAACCACGCCGTTTCACCCGCGGTCGCCGTACGCCGTCGGCAAGGTGTACAGCTTCTGGCAGGCAGTCAACTACCGCGAGGCATACGACATGTATGCCTGCTCCGGCATCCTCTTCAACCACGAATCGCCACGACGTGGCGAGACATTCGTTACTCGCAAGATCACCAGAGCCGCTACTCGCATCAAGCTGGGGCTGCAGAAGAAGCTCTACCTCGGCAACCTCGACGCAGAGCGTGACTGGGGTTTTGCCGGCGACTACACCGAAGCGATGTGGTTGATCCTACAGCAGGATGAACCCGCCGACTATGTGATCGCAACCGGCGAACGCCACTCTGTCCGCGAGTTCGCCCACAAGACGTTTGAGCTTCTCGACCTCAACTGGGAAGAGTATGTCGCCTTCGACCCGCGCTACATGCGACCCGCAGAAGTCGATCTACTCGAGGGCGATGCCACCAAGGCTCGCAAGGAGCTCGGCTGGGAGCCCAGGGTAGGGTTTGACGAGCTTGTAGAGATGATGGTCGAATCCGATCTCGCCTTGGCCAAGCAGGAGCGGGCACTTGTCGACGCCGGACTCAAGACCATTGAATGGAACGGGAGCAACTCGTGATCAATGGCAAGAGCATTGTCGTCACCGGCGGCGCCGGGTTCCTCGGCTCGTTTATCTGCAAGCAACTAGAGGCAGCGGGCGCAGCCGAGCTGTTCATCCCTCGGCGGGCGGACTACGACCTGACCGAGCAGGACGCTGTCCGCCAGCTGTACAGCGACGCGTCACCCGACGTGGTTATTCACCTAGCCGCCGAGGTCGGTGGCATCGGCGCCAACCGCGCCAACCCGGGGCGGTACTTCTACGCCAACATGGCAATGGGGCTACACCTCATTGAGGAAGCGCGTAAACGCAAACTCGAGAAGTTCGTGCAGGTGGGCACCGTCTGTGCGTATCCCAAGTTTGCTCCGGTCCCCTTCCGAGAAGAGGACCTCTGGAACGGATATCCCGAAGAGACCAACGCACCGTATGGTGTCGCCAAGAAGAGCCTGCTGGTGATGCTCCAGGCGTACCGTCAGCAATACAACCTCAACGGGATCTATCTCCTGCCGGTCAACTTGTATGGCCCTCGCGACAACTTCGATCTGGAGAGCTCGCACGTCATCCCGGCGCTGATCCGCAAGTTCATCACCGCCCGCGATGAGCATTCGCCGGAAGTAGTGGCTTGGGGAACCGGCTCGGCCTCGCGCGAGTTCCTCTACGTCGAGGATGCCGCCCGAGCGATCGTGCTGGCCACCGAGATATTCAACGGGAGCCAGCCGGTCAACGTCGGTACCAGCCACGAGATCACGATCCGGGATCTCGTCGAACTGATCGCAAAGCTGACCGGTTACGAAGGCAAGGTCGTCTGGGACTCCACCAAGCCCGACGGACAACCCCGTCGCAAGCTGGAAACCTCCAAGGCAGCTCAGCTGTTCGACTTTGAAGCCAAGACCGATCTCGAAACGGGCCTCGCCAAGACCATCAAGTGGTGGGAAAAGCAGACCTAGCCCCACCGATCTTGGGTAACGCTGTGCGCAATGTCGTACGACATTGCGCAGCAAGGGCTAGAACTCGGCGCTGTTGGGGGTGCGGGGATACGGAATGACGTCGCGGATGTTCTGCATGCCCGTGGTGAACTGAACCATTCGACCAAAACCGAGGCCAAAGCCGGCGTGCGGCACGGTGCCAAAACGGCGCAGATCGAGGTACCACCAATACTCCTCCTCGGGCAACCCCTTCTCCCGAATCGACTCGAGCAGCACATCGTGACGCTCCTCACGCTGGCTTCCGCCAACGATCTCACCAACACCGGGCAGGAGCACGTCCATGGCGGCCACTGTCCTCCCGTCGTCGTTCCGGCGCATATAGAACGCCTTGATGTCCTTCGGGTAGTCCGTGACTACAACCGGCTGGTCGAAGATGACCTCAGTCAGGTAGCGCTCGTGCTCCGACTGGAGGTCACTCCCCCAACTAACCGGAAACTCGAAGGACGTGTCGGCCTCCTCGAGGGCGTCGACCGCTTCTGTGTAGGTGATTCGGCGGAAGTCGCTGGTGGCAATGGCATTGATGCGATCAAGCAAGCCTTCCTGAACCCACTTGTTGAAGAACTCCAGGTCATCGAGGCAGTTGTCGAGCACATGCTGGAACATGTAGCGGATGTAGTCCTCGGCAAGATCGGCGTTGTCAGCAAGATCGGCAAACGCAATCTCCGGCTCGATCATCCAGAACTCGGCAAGATGCCTACGGGTGTTGGAGTTCTCCGCGCGGAACGTTGGCCCGAATGTGTAGACCCGGTCGAGTGCGCTGGCGTAAGTCTCCGCGCTCAGCTGCCCGCTCACGGTGAGGTAGGTCGGTTTGCCAAAGAAGTCCTGCGAGTAGTCGATCCCGCCATCAAGCCGCGGCGGCGACGCGATATCAAGCGTGGTCACCTGGAACATCTCACCGGCACCCTCTGCATCACTCGAGGTGATCATCGGCGTGTGCAAATAGAGGAAGTCCCGCTCCTGATAGAACTTGTGAGTCGCGTACGCCAGCGCGTTTCGCACCCGAGCGACTGCGCCAAAGGTGTTCGTTCGCGGACGAAGGTGGGCTATGTCCCGCAGTTTCTCAAACGAAATCCGCTTCTTCTGCAGGGGATACTCGTCGGGGTCGGCCAGTCCATAGACGGTCACCTTGGTGGCGTGCACCTCGACTCGCTGGCCCTTCCCCGGTGACTCAACCAGCTCCCCTTCGACCGCAATCGCGCTGCCGATCGAAGCCAGGAGCACCTCGGACTCATAGTTCTCCAGTTCGCCGGGCACGATGACTTGCACACCGGAGAAGCTCGACCCGTCATTGAGCTCGACGAACGAGAATCCACCTTTCGAATCGCGTCGTGTCCTCACCCAGCCGGCCACCTTGATTGGCTCGCCAAAGGCGTTGGAATTCAGCACGTGCTTGATCAGCGTCCGCTTCACCAGATCCTCACTCATTCAGAAGGCTTTGCGAGCCTAAGGCTAGAAGCCTCACAGGTCGACTAGTTCTCGGCACCCGAAGGTTCACTCTTGGAACTCGGCGGCGTCGGGGCCTGACCCCACTCCGCCATCGAACCCGCCACCAGCGCCATTTCGGCCCGGAGGGGGGCAAAGTTGTAGATGTAGCCGAGCTGCGGCGTACCGATCATGTCGAGCTGGTAGCGCAGATCCTGCGTGCTCGAATAGTCGTGACCGTGAGACGTTACGACGATAACTCGGTCGGCGAGCCTGACCAGGCTGGTCGAATAGGCCACGCTGAGGATTGGGGGTGCGTCGACCATGATCAAGTCGTAGTGCTCTCCCCACTCACGGAAAACATCTGCCACGGAAGGCAACGAAAGCAGGTCGGCGGCGGCGACATCCGGGGTGCCCGACGACAACAGATCGACGGAACCAGCCCCCTCCATGTTGACGCTCACGATGGCTTCGTCGAGCGTGGTCTTTCCCTGGATGAGGTCGGCCAGCCCGTGCCGGGGGGCAACTGACCCGATCAAGATCCGAGTGAGTTCCTGCGATGTGAAATCCGCATCGACCACCAGGACCCGATTCCCGCTCAGTGCCGCGGCGAATGCGCTGTTGGCGACCACTGTTGTCTTTCCGGTCGAAATCAGAGCGGAGGTGACCACGACCGTGTGGAAGGCGGCAGCAGGTGTTTCGGATCGATCGCGTTGCACGGCGATCGCGGTCGAGACGAATCGGAAAGCCTCCGCCGACACACTTCCCGGAGCTTCGACCACGGGAAGATTCGTAGAGAGCCGCTCGTCGAGGAAGTTCGGAACATCAGAGATGAGCGGGCTGCCCAGCGCCCGTTCCGGCTCGGACCGAGAACCAAACCTGCGCCGCCCGCGTGACAGCGGGAAAGCGATAGCGGATCCGACGATGGCCCCAAACATGAACCCGGCCAATACGAGCACCCCGACGCTGCTCGGCTCGGCGGTAGCGGCTGGATCAAAAAAGACGACGCCGCTAGTCGACAGCTGGGCATCGACCTCACGCTGGTCGCGCACGAGTTGCAGATCGGTCAAACGTTGCCGGAGATCATCACGCTGGTCGATGAGCGAGCGTGTGTCGAGATCCGTGTCCTGCCTGGCAAGCGCAGTCTGGAGTGTCTCGATCTCAAGCCGGATCTCGTTGAGGCGAGCGGCTCGATCGGCCAATTGATCGAGGGTGGCCGAGGCAGAGCTGGGTTGGAATAGCAGCAGGCGGGACAACGCTGTCTCGAGTTGCGCCTCCAGCGCAAGACGGCTCGAGTCACTCGACTGGAGATCCCGCAAGTCCTCCTCGACGGCAAGCAGTTGTGATGTACGAGCGGTGATGGATGAGTCCAGCTCGAGTACGGCAGCGTCGAATTCTGCTGCTGCCGCCTCCCGGCCGACTTCCTGATAAGCGAGCGCGATCGAGTTGGCCATTGTGATGGCGTCATATTCGGTCGTCGCCGAGTAAGTGATTGAGATCAGATCGGAGTCGGTGGCCGCTTCAACCGAAAGCCCACTCTCGAGGATGTACCCAACCTCGGCGATGACTGGGGGCTCTGCCTGGGCCGCAAGCTCAATGGCCCGGGTCGCCACGAGACGAGAAGAGACGATCTCCGCCTGGCTACGTACGTAGCGTTCGGGGGTGGCGTCAAAGCCGACGGTGAACAGATTGGACTCCCGCGGGTCCTCGACCCCGATCGAGGCTGTAGCGGTGTAGGCCTCCTGGCTCGATCCGTAAAGCCAAGCCAGTCCGGCGAACCCAATCGCGAGCAGAAGGACGAGCCACCGGTACTGCCAAGCAGCTCCAGCCACGGTCGGCTCAAACTGCTCGTGAGTCTCGTATACGGCGATTCTGTCCATCTGTCCCAACCATCTTCTCGCCCACGCCAAAGAGGTACTCGCGGGATCGGCCGCACCCTAGCCGGAACCCCGATTTCAGCACGACGGAGCTAGTCGAAACCGGGTCAAAACAAGGATTCAGATCACAACGCAACTGACCGATTCATTAGACACGATCCTATCAACAAACAGTGTTGGTTAACGTAGGGCTAGTTACCTAGCCCAGGGTGAGTTGGCTTAGCCCGGCCGGCGCCTACACACGGTCAGCACTCGTATACTCACCGTTGTGTGGTGGCCTTGTCACCACCGGCCAGGAACAAAGAGAATCGGGGGATAATGGTGGCTGTTAAAGGGGTAAATGGCATAGCTGTCATCGGCAGCGGATATGTCGGTACAGTCGTTGCTGCGTGCATGGCCGCAGTAGGACATGACGTGGTCGCCGTCGAAATCAACCAGGAGAAGCTCGCCAAGCTGCAGAGCGGATCTTCGTACTTCTATGAGCCGGGCCTCGATGCTCGCCTCCGCTCTGCGATCGAATCCGGACGGCTGAGTTTCACAAGCGACTTCGACGAGGCCATGAGGAAGTCGGAGGTGGTGTTTCTCTGCGTCGATACTCCCCCCGGTGAGAACGGCCACCCCGATGTCACCAGCGTCACTGCGGCGGCGAAGTCGATCGGCAAAGCAATGCACTCGCCACACGTCATTGTGACCAAGAGCACGGTTCCCGTCGGAAGCGGAAACTGGCTCACATCGACCATCGAGAGTGTCCTTCCCGATGACGTCGACCTGGACGTCTTCACTGTGGTCAGCAACCCGGAGTTCTTGCGCGAAGGCTCGGCGGTCGAGGACTTCCTGCACCCGGAGCGGATAGTGCTCGGTGCTGGCGATCCGGCGGCCATCAACAAGGTCACTGCCGCCTACAAACCCATCCTCGACCAGAGCTTCGCCGGTGGCAAGATCGAATCGAAGCCGACCCTGGTCACCACGGACCGGTCCACGGCGGAGACCATCAAGTACGCCGCCAACGCCTTCCTCGCCACCAAGATCAGCTTCATCAACGAAATCGCAGAGATCTGCGAATGGGTAGATGCGGATGTCAACGAAGTGGCACACGCCATCGGGCTCGATTCTCGGATCTCGGCCAAGTTCCTCAACGCCGGCGTCGGCTGGGGTGGATCTTGCTTTGGCAAGGACGTCGAAGCACTCGCTGCTACCGCACGAGCTCACGGCCAGGAGCCGCTGATTCTCGAGGCAGCTCAGCGCGTCAACCAGCACCAGCGTCACCGTCTCGTCCGCAAGCTACAGCAACACCTGCGGCCGCTTCGGGGAAGCCGAATCGCGCTGCTCGGGCTCGCGTTCAAGCCGAACACCGACGACACCCGTGACGCTCCGGCGATCACAATCGCACAGGCCCTCACCGAACGAGGAGCGATAGTGCGTGCCTACGACCCACTCGTCAAGCAGATCCCGGAACTGCCCAATCTGCAGACGGCGACTGATCCCTACACCCTGATGGAACAGGCAGACGCGGTCGTCCTGCTGACCGAGTGGGATGAACTGCGGGACCTCGATTTCGTGGACGTCGCCGGGCGCATGCGCGGTAATCTCATCGTTGATGGGCGCAACGCGTTTGACGCTGCCCGAGTTCGGGAAGCTGGCTTGATCTACGAGGGAATGGGCCGCGGATCGGTCCCAGCACCTCCCCGCGATGAGGTCTGGTAAACGCGGGACCTGCCCGGCGTACCAATAAGTACCAGGCGATTGCGTAGGAATTTATCTTCTCCTTGAAGCGGGCACGGGGTTTGAGCGTATAGGTTCGTCGCATCATGAACTCTCTCGCCCGAGCCTGCTTCACATTCCTGGTGGCAATTGCAGTGTTCGTTCCCGCAACCGCAGCCTCCGCCTTGCCACCCGGCGGAAGCTTCAACGACGACGACGGCAACGTCCACGAAGGCTACATAGAAGCCATAGCCGCCACGGGAATCACCACTGGGTGCAACCCCCCGGTCAATGACCGCTACTGCCCTGAGCGCAATGTCACTCGGGGCGAGATGGCTGCGTTTTTGGTGCGTGCCCTCAACCTGACCAACGATGGCGGCAGGGACTGGTTCGACGACGATGACGGGTCGCAGTTCGAGTCGTCGATCAACCGTCTCGCCGCTGCCGGCATCACCACCGGCTGTGGCATGAACCGGTATTGCCCGGGTGATTCGGTGACCCGCGAACAGATGGCTGCGTTCCTGGTCAGGGCATATGGACTGTCCGGATCGACGTCTGGTGACCCGTTTGTCGATGACGATGACTCCATTTTTGAGGACAGCATCGAGAAGCTTCTCGCATCCGGGGTTACCAAGGGTTGCAACCCGCCGGTCAACAACGAGTACTGCCCGCTCAAACCGGTGCGCCGCGACGAAATGGCTACCTTCATCGGGCGCGCTAGCGGATTAACGCCCGATACTCCTCCGCCCCATACTGAGATCGGCGACGTTGATGTCCACATCTATCCGGGTGACGACATCAACAGCATCGCCAACAACAACCCGACCGGCACCGTCTTCATGATTCATGGCGAACACCATGGTCAGGAAGTTTCGCCTCGTGACTACCAGGTCTTCATCGGCGATACCGACGCGGTGATGGACGGCGACGACCAGGCCGATGAAGCGTTCAACTCATACGCCAAGGGTGTCCAGATCATCAACATCGAAATTCGAGACTACGAACCAGGCGACTGGCGCGGCGCCATCAGCGGCTTTGGTGGTGACTGGCTCATCGAGGACTGCAATATCCACGACAACCGCACGGCCGGCATTTGGTTGGAGAATGGTGACCCGGTCGTCAGGAACAACTACATCCACCACAACGACCGCAGCGGGCTGAGCATCCGGTACACGGATGGCGGTCTCGTCGAGAACAACGAGATTGCCCACAACAACTACAGGGACTACTGGGAGTGGGGCATCGAGGCCGGTGGCGGCAAGATGTGGTCCAACGATGGTCTTGTTCTCCGCGGCAACTGGTCACACCACAACCACGGTCCCGGATTGTGGACCGACCATGACAACATCAACATCATCTACGAGGACAACCTCATCGAAGACAACCACGCCAACGGAATCTTCCACGAAATCAGCTATGGAGCGATCATCCGGAACAACGTCATTAGGCGCAACGGATTCGACCACGCCGCGTGGATGTGGGGCGGCGGCATCATGATCGCTTCGTCGCAAGATGTTGAGGTCTACGGCAACACCCTCGAGGACAACTACAACGGTATCGCCATGACGCGCCAGAACCGGGGCTCGGGAGAATACGGCGAGTGGACCCTGGCCGACAATTACGTCCACGACAACACAGTCATTGACAGCGGTGACACAGGGGCTGCCACCGACTACGGCGGGGATACCATTTACTCGTCGGGCATTCGATTCGAGAACAACACGTACTCGGGCAGCTCGGGCTGGTTCTGGTTCAACCACGAGGTGTCATGGTCCGAATGGAACAGCTACGGCCACGATGACTAGCGAGAATGGCTCTCCCTCTGCCGGAAGCAGAGGGAGAGCAGTACATAAGCACCTGGCCCGAAACAAACACTGACGCGCTGTAGAAACTTTATCGTTTCCTTAAAGCGATGGAATGGCCGATCCGATTAAGTTCGTCAAATCATGAATTCCATCGCCCGAGCCTGCTTTACATTCCTGGTGGCAATTGCAGTGTTCGTTCCCGCAACCGCAGCCTCCGCCTTGCCACCCGGCGGAAGCTTCAACGACGACGATGGCAGTGTCCACGAGGGCTACATCGAAGCCATAGCCGCAGCAGGTATCACCACCGGGTGCAATCCGCCGGTCAATGACCGCTACTGCCCCGATCGCAACGTCTCTCGGGGTGAAATGGCAGCCTTCTTGGTTCGCTCTCTTGGCCTAACCAGCGACGGTGGTAGGGACTGGTTCAAAGACGACAACGGCTCACCATTTGAGTCGTCCATAAACCGGCTTGCCGCTGCTGGGATCACATCTGGATGCACGCCACAAGGGGACCTCTACTGCCCGAACAACACAGTGACCCGCGAGCAGATGGCGGCGTTCTTGGTCCGGGCCTACAACTTCAACGGCTCCACGGCGGGAGACCCGTTCACAGACGACAACGGCTCAGTGTTTGAAGATCATATTGAGAAGCTGCGCGCCGCTGGCGTCACCAAGGGCTGCAATCCGCCCCTCAACACGAAGTTCTGTCCGTACAATCCGGTGCGCCGCGACGAGATGGCCACGTTCATTGGGCGAGCAAGCGGGCTCCAGGCAAACACGCCCCCACCACGGGTTGAGGTCGGCGACGTCGACGTGCACATCTACCCGGGCGACAACATCAACAGCATCGCCAACAACCACCCATCCGGCACCGTCTTCATGATCCATGGCGAACACCATGCACAGGAAGTGTCGCCTCGTGACTACCAGGTCTTCATCGGCGACACGGGTGCGGTCATGGATGGTGACAACTGGGTGAATAGCGCGTTCAGCTCAGGTGCGGACGGCGTCCAGATCATTGGCCTCGAGATAAGGGACTACAACCCGGGCGACAACGACGGCGCGATTCGCGCTATCGGCAGCGACTGGCTCGTCGAGAATTGCAACGTCCACAACAACGACAACGTTGGCATCTGGCTTCAGGACGGCGACCCGGTGGTGAGGGACAACTACATCCATCACAACGGCAGGATCGGCCTGGTGATCCTCTATTCCGATGGCGGTCTGGTTGAGAACAACGAGATTGCATACAACAACGAGGGCAACGACTGGGGCAACACCGATGGTGGCGCCAAGTTCTGGGACAACGATGGGTTGGTCATGCGCGGCAATTGGTCGCACCACAACCGTGGACCCGGGCTCTGGGCCGATGGTGGCAATATCAATCTGATCTACGAGAACAACCTCATCGAGGACAACTACGCCAACGGGATCTTCCACGAGATCAGCTACGACGCCGTGATTCGGAACAACGTCATTCGACGTAACGGCTTTGGGCACGACGCCTGGCTCTGGGGCGGCGGCATCATGATCGCTTCCTCGTCAAACGTCGAGATCTACGGCAACACCCTCGAAGACAACTACAACGGCATCGCCATGACCCGACAGAACCGAGGTTCTGGTGAGTACGGCCTGCATACGCTGGCCAACAACTACACCCACGACAACACCGTTATCGATAGCGGCTGGACGGGAATAGCTCAGGACTACGGGGGCGACGGCGTCTACTACGCCAATAACCGTTTCGAGAACAACAGTTACTCGGGAAGCTCGGGTTGGTTCTGGCTGAACCGCGAACGCTCGTGGTCAGAGTGGACCAGCTACGGCAACGACGACTGACCGAGCCACAGATCGACACTCCAGAAGGCCTGCCCCCGGCAGGCCTTCTGCGCGAGTCGGCCCGTGTTAGTCCTCGTCGCGGGACAAGTACCCCGGGCGTAGCGGGGGGTGTGCGCCGGCGCGGTGGGGCTAGCCCCTGCGCAGCTTGTGACGCAGCACCTGAAGAGTGAGCAGGACTGCGTATGCGGGATTGTTCCAGATGTAGCGGCGCCAGAGACGACGTGGCTCCTGGATGAGGCGGAATAGCCATTCCAGCCCAGCCTTTTGCATCCACGCTGGGGCCTGCTTCTTAGTCCCGGCCAAGAAGTCGAACGCCGCGCCGACGCCAAGGAGAGCAACACCGGGAAGCTCCGGTCGGATCTCGTGCATCCACAGCTCCTGCTTTGGCATCCCGAGACCGACCCATACAACATCGGCCCCGCTGGTGCGGATAGCTTCCATTGCCTCATCACCCTCGGCAGGGGTCATGTCCCGGAACGGTGGCGAGAAGCTCCCGACAATCTCGGCCGCCGGAGCAATCTCCTCGAGCTTCGCCTGAAGCTGCGCAAGGGTTTCGGGGGTGCTCCCATACAGATAGTGCTTCCAGCCGACATCATCGACGAAGGCCTTACGCATCAAGTCTGGCCCGTATACACGTTGTTGCTCTTTGCGAACCGTGGCGCGCAGACCCCAGACGATCGGCACGCCATCGGGCGTTGCGATCTCGGCCGCACCGATTGCCTCGCGCAGGGCCGGATTACGACGGGCAGACATGACCGAATGAACATTGCAGACCGCAACAACCGTCGCTTTGTCGGCTGGGCGATTCGTCAGAGTCGCGATCACATCGTCATAGGAGGTCACCGAGATGGGAATGCCCACAACGGGTGCCTTGTCTGGAAAGCTCACGGATCCTCCTGGATGCCACCTAGTCGGGTTGCGCAGATCGGACGCTCCGCCGCACCGGCGAGAGAGTAATGGCCGCACGGACGCGACCAGCTGTCGATACCCAACCGTGGGGTACTAGTGACCCTTTTGCGAGCCCAGCGCCGCAGGCACGGTGAGCAACAGGATGCGCACGTCGCTGGCAAAGCTGACCGACTCGACATACTCAATGTCAACGTCGGTGGCTTCATGCATTGGGACATCGCCGCGTTCCGACACCTGCCAGAGACCGGTGATGCCGGGCCTGACCTCATGGCGACGGTGCTGCCAGTCCTCATACTTGGCCACAACATGCGGCAGCTCAGGACGAGGACCCACAAGGCTCATGTGACCCAGGGCGACGTTCCAGAACTGCGGACTCTC
>CBDUNF010000058.1:0-16838 GCA_965368515.1 uncultured bacterium | reverse complement strand
GGCGGAGACGGCCACGACTTCCCCGCCGGCTGAGGTTGCGGGCGACGTCGTGACGGTGTCAACCACAAGCGCCGGGGAGATCGTCACCGATGGTGAGGGCAACGCTCTCTATCTGTTCCTTCCCGATGCCCAGGGAGCGAGCGTGTGCTACGAAGACTGTGCTGCGGCCTGGCCTCCGCTCGTCGTTGATGTCACTGCGGGTGACGGCGTCGACGGTGCCCTGCTTGGTACGGTCGCTCGAGATGACGGCACGACCCAGGTCACCTACAACGGGTGGCCGCTCTACTACTTCGCCAGCGACGCGGCCCCCGGCGATACGAACGGTCAAGGCCTCAACGACGTCTGGTTCGTGCTGTCGGCGAGCGGAGAAGGCATCGGTATGCCGGCCGTAGAAGCCGCACCTGCCGGCGCCACCGTTGCAGTCGCTAGTTCGGCTCTTGGTGACATCCTGGTCGATGGTGATGGCAATACCCTCTATCTGTTCGTGCCGGACGCTCAGAGTGCGAGCACCTGCTACGACGGATGCGCTGAGGCATGGCCTCCGTTGTTTGATGAGGTCAGTGCCGGCGATGGAGTCGACGCAGCACTTTTGGGGTCGACGGAACGCGACGGCGGCACCACCCAGGCGACCTACAACGGTTGGCCGTTGTATTACTTCGCCAGCGACGCAGCTGCTGGAGACACGAACGGGCAGGGCGCCAACGATGTCTGGTACGTGGTGAACGCTGCCGGTGACGCGGTCACCGGATAGGAGGTCACCATTGAGGACGGCACCGGAAGAGGGAGGCAACATCTACTCTTCCGGTGCCGTCTGGTCGTGGAGGCCACATGAAGTCTCGTGAAATGGTCAGAAGTATGCGGCGGTTCAGCGCCGGCGAACCAGAGGCAGTGCGTGACCTCTATGAGCGCTACGGTCGGGCCGTGTTCACGGTTGCCTTTCGGTCACTGGGGGACAGGGGACTCGCCGAGGAAGCCGTGCAGCAGACGTTTCTACAGGCATGGCGGGGTGCTTCCCGGTTCGATCCAAACCGGGACCCGGCACCGTGGTTGTACGCCATCGCGAGACGGGTGAGCGTCGACATGTATCGCAGAGAGCGACGCCACCAGGACAATGAGAGAAGCGACACGGAGGTTGCGGTACTGTCGCCTTCCTTCGAGGGAACGTGGGAGGCTTGGGAAGTGCGTTCCGCCCTCGATGAACTGACCGAGGACGAGAGAGCGATCATGAGGGCAACGCACTATTTGGGATTGACCCACGAGGAGACCGCAGAACGGCTCGGAGTCCCGGTCGGTACCGTCAAGTCACGGTCATACAGGGCTCACAAACGAATGGCAGGCTTATTGGCACACCTACGGGAGGAGAGCGCATGAACTGTGATGAATTCCGTGCGGCGGTCCTCGCTGGTGAAGAGAACCCAGAGACTGATCTGCACGAGAAATCCTGTGCCTCGTGTCACGCTCAGGCTGCCGACCTCCGTCTGGCCCTCGCCAGTCTTTCAGACCCCGGGTTGTGGGAGGAGCCCTCGCCTGAGCTAGCACTCCAAGTCGAGGACCTGGTGCGCAATGCCGCTCGTGGCTCTGCGCCGACGGGTGGTCGGGTACCTCGTCGCTGGCTGAGCGTGGCCGCAATAGCGGTTGTCATCGCCGCCATCGGCGCGTTCGCACTGGTGGTGACTCGCGCCGAAGCCCCCGACTGGGACGTTGCGCTGCCGGCAACGGATCTTGCTCCGAATGCAGTGGCGACCGTGGCCGGCTGGAACGAAGTCTCCGGAACCAGAATGCTTCTCACCGTGGCCGGTCTGGACCCGGCTCCAGACGGGTTCATCTACGAATTCTGGCTCAGCGATGGCCCCTTGCATATCTCTGCCGGTACGTTCCGCTCCGGAGGAGAAATCGAACTGTGGTCAGGGGTGTCTCGCGGAGACTTCCCACGGCTGTGGATCACTTTGGAGCCCATCGATGAGGACGAAAGCCCATCCCCACACACTGTCCTCGACACGGGCCGGGTCTAGTCCTCGACCAGTTGGAGCTTGGTTTGCTTGGCCTCGTGCGGGTCGTAGCAACGCCGGCACCGGGCTTCGTACGCATCGGTGGCCCCCAGCACCACCAGCTCGTCCGACTCGACTACCCGTTGGGTGAATAGACCAGGCCCACCGCAGCGATGACACACTGCAAGGCTCTTGGTGACGTATTCGGCGCGCAACAGCAAAGATGGGATGGGCTCAAAGGGGCGGCCGAGATAATCGAGATCAAGGCCGGCAACGATTACCTGCTTGCCTGCCTTGGCCAGAAGCGTCGCCACTTCGACAAGGCCGATATCGAAGAATTGGCCTTCGTCGATCCCGACGACGATGGTGCGGTCCTCGACTGCGGACAGCAATTGGACTGAATCGCCGACCGGTTCGGCTTCGACCGAGAGATTGCTGTGGGACACGACCTTCTTGTCCGCATAGCGAGTATCGAGCTGTGGTTTGAAGGTCTGTGTGGGGACCCGGGCCAGCTGATAACGGACGATTCGCCGAATCAGTTCTTCACTCTTACCGGAAAACATTGGGCCGGAAATGACTTCGAGCCAGCCCTGATCTGAACGTCGGTGCATGACGGGTGAGCGTAGCAGTATGCGACGTCGTAGTGATCTGAAGGCAACCCAAACTGACAGCTCGATCTTCGGGTCGATAGATCGACCGGAATATCCTGCGTTTTCGCGTTGTTTTCTGCTACTCTGCGGAGCCGTCGGACCGCTCAAAAAGCGGTCGAGCCTCTCGATTCAGGGATAGTGATGCGGGCCAGCTTCGCACATCCAAATTCACGTATTGACCCTTCTGTTACCGGGTTGATTGCCGTTCTGGCCACATGGTCGGCACGCAGCTTCGTCGAGAACGCTCAGTCGGCAACGGCGTATACGCCGTCATCAGCGTCTCGCCCGAGTGGGCGTCTCAAGGAGATCATTAATGGCATTGTTCCGCAAAAAGACCGCGCGGGTTGTCCGCCGGGGAGCGGTCGAGGAACCTCAGGAAACGGGCCGGGAGCAGAAAGCCTCCGGCTCTAAGGGCAGAAACGCAAACCGGTCCAAACAACAAAGAGACCGATCCCAGCAGCGGGGCAGTAGTCGTGGCAATGCCACGGCCCGGCGCAGCGCCGGTCACCGTTCTGGCGAGAAGCGGAAGACCCGACCACATCTCGAGGTCGTACCCCCACCAAACACCGCGCGCAAGCAGATGTTGGTCAGATCGAGTCCCCATCAAACCCAGATCGTCGTGCTCGAAGGCCCCGTCCTGGTTGAGCACTACGTTGCTCGTTCCGATCAGCGATCGCTTGTCGGCAATGTCTATCTCGGCAAGGTCCGAAACGTGCTTCCCGGCATGGAAGCCGCATTCGTTGACTTCGGTGAAGGCAAGAATGGTGTCCTCTACGCAGGCGATGTGAACTACGACGACGCCGAGATCGAGGGCAAGGCGCGGCGGATCGAGATGGTCATGAAGCCGGGCGACACCGTGTTGGTGCAGGTCGTCAAGGATGCGTTGGGTCACAAGGGGGCCCGCCTGACCAATCAGATCAGTTTGGCCGGTCGCTATCTCGTACTCGCACCAAACTCCGACGTACGTGGTATCTCTCGCAGGCTCCCGGACGATGAGCGCAGGCGCCTGCGCACGGTCATCGGCGAGGTCCGTCCCAAAGGGATGGGCGTCATCGTGCGCACCGCCGCTGAAGGCGCATCGAAGGAAGACATCCAGGCCGACATCAAGCGTCTTCTCCAGATTTGGAACGAGATCGAGTCCAACGGCGAGATGAAGGCGCCGTGCCTCCTTCACCAAGAGCCGCCTCTTGTGCTTCGCGTGATCCGTGAGCATTTCACCAGTGATTTCCGTCGGCTTCTCGTCGACGACCCAAAGACCTTCGAGCAGGCGTTGGCATATCTAGAAGGTACCGAGGCCGATCTGCTCGACAAGGTGAAGCTGTACGAAGACGAGCTCGGTTTGTTCGAGCGCTTCCATGTGGAAGATCAGCTTCGCAAAGCGCTAGATCGCAAAGTCTGGCTCCCGTCCGGTGGGCACATCGTGGTGGATCGCACTGAGGCGTTGACGGTGATTGACGTCAACACCGGCCGATTCGTCGGCAGGTCGAATCTCGAGGAAACCGTCCTGCAGAACAATCTCGAGTCTGCTGAGGAGATTGCACGCCAGCTGCGGCTCCGCGACATCGGCGGGATCATTGTTATCGACTTCATCGACATGGAGATACCCAAGAACCGGGCTGCCGTTCTGCTGCGGCTGCGTGAGCATCTCGCCAAGGACAAGACCCGAACCCAGGTATTTGATGTATCCAATCTCGGTCTGGTGGAAATGACGAGGAAGAACGTTTCTGCCGGACTGTTGGAATCATTTAGCGATGTTTGCCCCCAATGCAATGGGCGTGGGGTCGTCCTGTACGAGGAAGCTGCGACAGCCGGCGCACCCCTGCCGGCGAATGGGGACGAGGACTAGTCGACAACAGCGAGCTTTCAGCATTGCGCCCGGTGTACTAACATGCGCCGGCGCTCATCGGAGAGCATGTCTGTTCGCGGCGTGAGCGTGTACCGGCACGATAAGTTGTCCGGGGATCTCGGAGGAAATGATGTACGCGATCATCCGCGCCGGCGGGAAACAATCGAAGGTCAGTGAAGGCGATGTTCTCGACGTAGAGCGTCTCAAGGAGACCGGTGAGGTCACCTTCACCCCGCTGCTGATCGTCAAAGACGACGGCACTGTCATTTCCGACGCCAAGAAGCTCGAGAAAGCCAAAGTCACCGTTGAGGTGATGGGCGAACATCGTGGCAACAAGGTCGAGGTCTTCAAATACAAGAACAAGACCGGCTATCGCAGGAGCGCCGGGCACCGCCAGACTTACACCACGGTCAAGGTGAAGAAGATCACAATGACCGGTGCCAAGAAGGCAGCCAGCAAGGCCGCAGCGGAGCCAGAGGCCCCTGTCGCCGAGGAGAAGTAGCTCATGTCAAAGACAAAATCGGGTGGTTCAACCCGGAACGGTCGCGACTCCGCGGCACAACGGCTCGGACCCAAGGCCTTTGATGGTCAGTCAGTGACCGCAGGTTCCATCCTGGTCCGGCAGCGTGGCACCAGGATTCACCCTGGTCTCAACGTGGGTCGAGGCGGCGACGACACCCTCTTCGCCAAGATCGACGGCGTTGTCGAGTACGGAACCCGCAAGGGCCGTCGCCAGGTGAGCATCGTCGTAGCCGACTAGTTGGCCTCATTTGTTGACCAGGTAGTCATCCATGCAAAGGGTGGCTCTGGTGGAGCCGGGGTTCCTTCTTTCCAAAGACAGAAGGGTAAGCCGCGGGGTAAACCCGTTGGTGGTTCCGGTGGTCGTGGTGGTTCCGTGATCGTCGCTGCCGACAGCGCTGCATCCACGCTTCTGCGATATTCCCGAAAGCCACATTGGAAGGCGCCATCAGGTACCCACGGTGAGGGTGATCTCAGACACGGTCGTGTGGGTGAGGATCTCATCCTTCCCGTGCCGCTGGGGACACTTGTTCGAGATCTCGACGGAACGCTTCTTGCCGACTTGGTCGAACCGGGCCAGCAGGTTCGGATTGCCGCAGGAGGTCGCGCCGGCAGAGGCAACGCTGCGTTGGTGACTCGGGCCCGCAAGGCCCCTACCTTCGCCGAGCAGGGCGAGTATGGCGAGGAGATATCTGTCGTCCTCGAGTTGAAGCTGATCGCCGACGCAGCCCTTGTGGGATATCCCAACGCTGGCAAGTCCACTTTGATATCGCGGGTGTCCGAAGCCAAGCCCAAGATCGCCGACTATCCGTTTACGACTCTCACCCCGAATCTTGGCGTAGTAGCAGTCGACGACAACGAATTCGTTATGGCCGACATCCCCGGTCTTGTCGAAGGGGCCGCAGACGGCAAGGGTCTGGGGCACGAGTTCCTGAGGCATGTGGAGAGGGCACGTGTTCTCGTGATATTGCTCGATCCGACCCCGCTGCAGCATGACTCCGTCGAGCAGCAGTACTCCGTGCTCGTTGCTGAACTCGAGAAGCATTCTCCCGAGCTGGCATCCCGACGGCGCGTGGTCGCCCTAGACAAGGTGGACGCTGTTGAGGACATCGAGCAATACCGTCAATGGGCCGCGGCAAATGAGATCGAGCTGTACCCGATTTCAGGGATCACCGGCGACGGCGTCGATGCACTGATCTACGCAGTGGCGGAGGAGATCAAAGGGCATCTGCGTGAAGCTCCGGATCGCGCCGGCTACATACTTCACCGACCGCTCCCCGAGGCTTTCGCAGTTGAACAGATTGGTGAGGAATGGGTGGTCACCGGCAAAGCGGCTGAACGTGCCGTGAACCTCGATGATCTGACAGTCGCCGAAGCCGCTGACTTTGCTGCAAAGCGTCTTGCGCGACTGGGCGTCGATCGCGCTCTTGCGGCAGCGGGCGCCGTTCCCGGCGATGACGTGCGGATTGGCGATATTGTCTTCACCTACGAGCCGAAGGACGAGGACGAAGAGTGAGAACCGCAGCGCCGATGGGCCAACCCGTCGTGGTCAAGGTCGGGTCGTCGAGCCTGGCTTCACCTGCCGGCGGCATCGAACGCGATGGCCTGGTGCGTGTTGTCGAGGAGGTTTCAGCGCTGTGGGAGTCAGGGCACCCCACGGTGCTCGTCTCATCGGGGGCGGTTGCAGCCGGCCTCTCTACGATGGGTCTCAGCGAGCGGCCCAAAGACGTGCCGAGTTTGCAAGTTGCGGCGGCGGTTGGGCAGGGCAAGCTGATGGAGAGCTACGCCGGCGAGTTTGCAATTCGCGGGCGGATTGTTGGCCAGGTGCTCATCACACGTGATGTTGTGGCGGCACGCGGTCAATACCTACACGCTCGTGAAGCGCTCGAGCGGATGCTGAGTCTGGGAATCGTCCCGATCGTCAATGAGAACGACACCGTCGTCGTGGATGAGTTGAAGTTCGGCGACAACGACAGTCTTGCTGCGATCGTCTCACACCTCGTGGATGCAAGTCTCATGGTGATCCTCACCGACACCCCGGGCCTTTATGACAACGACCCTCGGCTTGACGACGGGGCGCAACTAATCAATGCAGTGCGGGACACCGATGAGGTTCTGGACGCCCTTCACCGCAGCAGGAGTGCTGGCGCACTCGGATCCGGCGGCGTCGCTACCAAGATCGCAGCCGCTCGTATGGCTGCGTGGTCGGGGGTTCCGACGGTCATCGCCCATGCCGCCGATGGTGATGCGGCAGCGAGAGCCGTGGCCGGCGAAGAAGTCGGCACCTGGATCGCTCCGCGCGAAAACAAACTCTCCGCTCGCAAGCTGTGGATCGCCTTCGGGCTTCCCTCCTGGGGTCGGGTGACGATAGACGACGGCGCAGTCCGGGCCCTCAAGGACGGCGGCGGGTCACTGCTGGCAGTCGGGGTGACCGGGGTGGATGGTCAGTTTGGAATCGGCGATGCGGTCGAAGTGATTGACACCGGCGGCGCCCTCGTCGGCAAGGGACTGGTCGGGATTGCGTCGACAACTCTCGGTGATGCCGCCGGCCGGCATACGTCCGAGGTCGGCGGTGAGGTTATTCATCGTGACGACCTCGTAGTCTTGATCTAGCCAGGGCCCGATCTGAACCGGTTGCCAGGCCGAATCTTCGCCGCCGCGCCGGGACCGGAGCGGCTACCGTTGCGATCTATGACTGATCGATTGACACAACTCGTAGCAGGGACGCCGGTCATTTACGGCGGCGACAAAGTGACTCATATCACCGCTGAGCTTGCGGCGGCATATCAGCCCGGCGACCACGTGATCGTGGTCCAGTCGACGGGGGACCTCCTCCATGTGTCCGCGGACGCGCATCACACGGCAACGAAAGCAATCGACGCTGCGGCACGGGCGTTTCGGTCGATGGGAGCTGTCGCCGACACTCAGATCACAGAGTTCTATCACGCTTTCGCTGCCCGTCTTGCGGATGAATCTGTATTCGCCGCAATCGCAGCAGCGAACGAAGACGACGTTGCCGCCGCCCGGTCACGGGGTCGATCAACCACTCGACTCGAGCTCACATCGCAGATGCGCGGCGACATGATTGACGGTCTGGGCCTCTGGGCGCGGACCACGTCAGTTCGAGATGAGGTTCTCGATTCGGTGGATCACGAGGGCTGGAAGGTAGATCTCGTCCGCTCCGGCCTCGGGATTGTCGGATTCATCTTCGAAGGGCGACCCAACGTGTTTGCGGATGCCACCGGGGTGCTGCGCAGCGGCAATGCGGTGGTATTTCGGATTGGATCCGACGCTCTGGGCACCGCTCGCGCCATTGTCGAACATGCGCTGTCGCCCGCGATCGAAGCGGCGGGGCTTCCCGACGGGATTGTGTCGCTCGTCGACAGTCCTGCCCGTGCGGCGGGTTGGGCCCTTTTCTCGGACCCGAGACTGTCATTGGCAGTTGCTCGCGGCTCAGGAGCTGCCGTTGACCAACTCGGTGCCGTGGCGCGCCAGGCCGGGATCCCCGTGAGCCTGCACGGGACCGGTGGGGCATGGATCGTTGCGGGGGAGACCGCGTCGGCGGAACGATTTGCAGGAGCAGTCGAGAACTCGCTCGATCGGAAAGTATGTAACACCCTCAACACGTGTTGCATCCCCGAGTCGCGGGCAACCGAACTAGTCCCGGTGTTTCTCGAGGCACTTGCGGCGGCGGGCCGCAACCGAGGGACCAATCCCAAACTGCATGTGACCACAGCGGCGCGCCCGTTCGTCCCCGATTCGTGGTTCGCTGAGGTTGAGATCGCAAGGGCCGATGGCAATGTTGTCGAACCTCAGGCAGAGCCGATAGCTGACGACGCGCTCGGCCTGGAGTGGGAATGGGAAGACAGCCCTGAGGTAACCCTGACCGTCGTTCCTGATCAGGGCACTGCGGTCGCATTGTTCAATGAGCAGAGTCCTCGGTTTGGCGCGAGCCTGGTGGCGGATTCGGCGGATGAACACGCAGCCTTCTGGGCGAGCATCGATGCCCCATTCGTAGGAAACGGGTTCACTCGATGGATTGACGGTCAGTACGCGCTGAACCGTCCGGAGCTTGGGTTGTCCAACTGGCAGGCGGGGCGCCTGTTCGGCCGAGCCGGGGTCCTCAGCGGGGATTCGGTCTACACAGTACGAACCCGAGCGACGCAGACAGACCCCAACCTCCGTCGTTAGCCGGGGTTGAAGTGGCCATTTGGGGTAATACCGAGGACGTGACCCAGTCACTACAACAAGCCGGCTACCTTGCCGATGACAGAATCGCACAGGTGGTCTTCCTGGCAGACCGTCTCGAGAAGCCCATTCTCGCCGAAGGTCCGGCCGGGGTGGGCAAGACGTCATTGGCCCTTTCCATCGCTGCCGCGACCGATCGCAAGCTCGTGCGGCTCCAGTGCTACGAAGGGCTTGATGAGGCCAAGGCGCTGTACGAGTGGAACTATCACAAGCAGCTGCTCCGTCTGCAGGCCGACGAAGGCAAGGCCTGGCACGAAATCGAAGGGGACATCTTCACCGAGGAGTTCCTCCTCGAAAGGCCGCTCCTGGAGGCCATTCGTGCCGACGAACCCGTCGTCCTCCTCATCGACGAGGTGGATCGTGTCGAGATGGAGACTGAGGCACTACTCCTCGAGGTGCTCGATGGGTTCCAGGTCACACTGCCGGAGCTGGGAACGCTGCAAGCGAGGCATCGACCGCTGGTGGTTCTCACCTCCAACAACACCCGGGAGCTATCCGAAGCGTTGAAGCGCCGTTGCCTATTCCTTCACATTGACTATCCGACAGTTGAGCGAGAGCGAAGGATTCTGTCGGAACAGGTTCCCGAGCTTCCGGCGGTAATGGCCGACAAGATCGCCAGGACAGTGCGGTCGATTCGGGAGCTTGCGCTTCGCAAAGCTCCCTCGGTCAGCGAATCGCTGGATTGGGCGCGCACGCTGTTGGCGCTGGGCGTCGAGGACGTCAGCGCCGACATCGCCGTTGACACCCTGCAGGTTCTGCTCAAATACCAGTCGGACATCGAGCTTGCTCAGCGTGAGCTTCTCGAATCGTGATAGGCACGCTCGGGTCGTTTGTAGCCGAGCTGCGTTCTTTGGGACTTCCCGTATCCACGGCTGAAGCTCTCGATGCGGCCGCCGCGTTGCAGCATGTCGATCTCGGACGCGAGATAGCTGTGCGCGAGGCGTTGGCGGCGACGATGATCAAGGTTCCGCGGCATCGTCGTGCTTTCGACGTCGCATTCGATGTGTTCTTCGGATTAGCTGCGCCTACGACCGAAGCCGACACCGGCGAGGTCTTCCCAACAGCTGAGAACGGAGCAACCGCAGGCGATGTTGGAGATCTCAGAGCAGCGCTCGCCAATGCGCTGCTGTCCGGTGATCGCGACGCACTCCGGCTGGCAATTCAAGCGGCAGTCCGCCAATTGTCTGGATTCCAGACCGGTCGCCCCGTCGGTGGGCGCTATTACCTCTATCGGGTGCTGCAACGACTCGAAGGCATCGAGGGTCTGCTGGCCGACGACATCGGTGAGGGTCTGGAGGCGCGGCTAGGGCGAGATGACGTCGTCGGGATGATGGATCGATTAGAAGCCGAACTTCGCCGCGAGATTATTCGGCGCCTGGTCGCAGATCGGGGGCCCGAGGCTGTCGCACGTACGCTTCGGGAACCTCTCGTAGAGGATATTGACCTGATGCATGCCACGCTTCGCGAGCTCGCGAGCATCGAAGCTGCGGTGGCTCCGTTGGCCAACAAGCTGGCCGCGCGCCTCGCACAGCGAAGACGTCAATCCTCGAAGGGCAGACTTGATCTCCGGCGCACGATTCGAAGATCGCTCAGCCACGGCGGAGCTCTGATCGAGCCCCAGTTCAAGCGGCCGCGACCGGCAAAGCCCGAGATTGTGCTCTTGTGCGATGTTTCGGGGTCGATGGCGACTTTTGCTCGGTTCACAATGCAGCTCACATACGCCGTTGCCAGCCAGTTCTCGTATGTTCGCTCGTTTGCATTCATCGATGCGGTCGATGAAGTGACCGGCTACTTCGGCCCAAGTGTCGGCTTTGCTAGCGG
This sequence comes from uncultured bacterium, assembly GCA_965368515.1. Lineage (GTDB taxonomy): Bacteria > Actinomycetota > Acidimicrobiia > Spongiisociales > UBA5794 > JAAETI01. Next base: position 5,766 of record CBDUNF010000058.1, on the reverse strand, counting down.
CCTAGATCGGATGTCGGAGCACGCCCGTGTTGTCGGCCATGACGGGCATTCCGACTACGGGTGCGTCCTTCGGAGCTTCGTGGAGCAGTATTCGTCCGCGGTTACGCCGCGGACGACGCTAATCGTCGCGGGGGATGCGAGGAGCAATTACCGCGACCCGGCTATTGAGGTGTTCGCAGGATTGGCGCACCGGGCGCGCACCGTGCTTTGGCTCAATCCCGAAGCCCGAAGATTCTGGAGCACAGGAGATTCCGTCATGAGCGGATACTCTGCCCACTGTGACGCTGTTCACGAGGTGAGAACACTTCGTCAGCTGGAGGAGTTCGTCGCCAACGTTGCGTTGCAGCCGCAAAGAGCGCGAGCACAATCGCTTAACTGATCCGAAGATACGTCGACAGTGCTCTTGACACTCGGGTTCTGCCAGGGGACCCGTCCACAGACAAGTCGGGAGCGACGTGCCGAAGCAACGAGCACTCATAGTCGATGACTCCGAGGTTTTGCGCCGTCTCATCGAGATGTGCCTGCGTCCGGCCGGCTTCGAGATTGCCACGGCGAGCTGCGGAGCTGAGGCCATCGAGGTTGCCGCCTCCTTTGATCCGGATCTCGTTCTTCTCGATATCGGGCTCCCCGACATGACCGGTTGGGACGTGCTCGCCACGCTACGGGAATCCTCGGTCAACGCCGACGCACAGGTGCTGATTCTGTCCGGTTACGAAGACGTACATGTCGAGGCGAAGCGGCTGGGTGCCGACGGCGCCCTCGTCAAGCCATTCCGCAACGATGAACTACGCCAGGTCGCCATCGAAATGATGGCAGCGTCCGCCGGCGAGGCAGTGGCGCCCGCCTAGGCCGCCCAGCTCGTACCGGCCCTCGATCCGCTGGTCTTCTCGTCACCGCTTGTACGTCCTATGTTGTTGGGTGTGCGGTCGGTGGTCTGAGGTGACCAGCCATCATCCAATTCCTTCTCATCGCCATTTGTTCGTTGCTGCCCGTTCCGCCGGCAGCGTGCCCGGGTCTAGCCGATCCAGTGCAGGGACCTGTAGTCCGGGTGTATGCACCCATCGGTTCGTATGCGGGGCACTGGGGAATCGACTACGCCGTCGACGTCGGTACCCCGGTGTTGTCGGCAGCCGCCGGCGAGGTCACGTTTGCCGGTCAGGTTGCAGGGGTTCTCTCAATCACCGTTCATCACGGCGGGGGGCTCCGCACCTCGTATTCCTATCTGGATGAGGTCGGCGTACATGTCGGGCAATGGGTCAGCAGATCGACACAGCTGGGTCGTAGCGGAACCGATCACGACATTGCTGCGCTGCATTTCTCGGTCAGGGTGGATGATGAGTACAACGACCCCGAGAGATGGCTTCGTTGCCTGTCAGATCCACACTCCGGTTTGTCCCTGGTGCCGGTGTCTGTTGCCTATGCTGCTCCCGTGCGACGCGGCATTCTCGGCGGTACATTCGATCCTCCTCATTTCGCTCACCTCTTTGCGGGCGAGGCTGCGTACCGCGACCTGAACCTGGACATCGTCACGTTTCTCCCGGCCGGCGCTCCATGGCAGAAGGCGGGGCGTCATGTCAGCCCCGCCGATGACCGGTGGAACATGACCGTTCTGGCCGTCGACGGTATTCCGTACTTCGAGGCCGACGACCGGGAGGTGCGCCGCGACGGTTGGACCTACACGGTCGATACCCTGCGGGGCTTTCCGGACGATGAAGAGCTGTTTCTGATTGTCGGGGCCGACACAGCGCGGGGGATCCCGACTTGGCATGAGGCCGACGAGGTCCTGCAGCGGGCGACAGTCGTTGTGATACCCCGACCCGGCGTCGACCAGGCCGAGGTGGATGACGCGCTCGCCGGAGGTGATTGTGTTTGGCTCGATACGCCGAGCGTGCGTCTCAGCGGCACCATGCTACGGCGGCAGGCAACCTCCGGCAGGTCGATCCGGTTCCTGGTTCGCGACCCTGTGTGGCGATACGTGGTCGACCGTGGCATTTATGTTCGGTGACCGGTCCGTGCCCTCTATGATTGGTACTCCGCCAAAGAAGGAACCGAGCAATCACCGCAACATCTGAAGCCATCGAAGCCGCCCTCGCTGCGGCCGCCGCGATCGATGACAAAAAGGGCCTTGATGTTGTGTTGCTCGATGTCTCGGAACTGATCGTTGTCACCGATCTGTTTGTGATCGCGTCTGGAACGTCCAATCGTCACGTTCGATCACTCGCTGATGAGGTGGAGGGCCAACTCAAGATGAATCTGGGTCGCCAAACGCTGCGGCGGGAGGGCCGCGAGTACTCGCGCTGGGTCCTACTTGACTACGGTGACATGGTGGTTCACGTCTTCGACCAAGAGACCAGGGACTACTACGAACTCGAGCGATTGTGGGCCGACGCACCCGTCATCGAGTTCGAACCAACGCCGTCAGAAGCCTGATACAATCACCAACCGATTCCAGGGGCTGTAGCTCAGCTCGGCAGAGCGCCTGCATGGCATGCAGGAAGTCAGGGGTTCAAATCCCCTCAGCTCCACGGCAACCTCGAGGACTCAGTTGCTTGGGGGGATCCTTGGGATCCTCCAGGGAACCAAAATCGAGTACCTTGGGAGAATCCCTTGGATTCTCCAGGCATTGACCCGACCCCTGTGGTCGGGTCGTTTGCGTCTAAGCAAGGGGCGCGGAGCCGATGACTAGTCAACTCGTGCGCGGCGCTGCGTTCGCAAGTCCCAGGATCAAAGCCGTTTGGCCCAAGCCCACGATCGTTCGTTTGGGTCAGCTAGACGTGCGGGCAATGGTGGCCACTGGCGTCGCGCGAACACAGCTGTTCAGCATGTTCTTAGGGAGCGGCGACATGAGGCCACCAGTCACTCGATGGGCATACGACAACGTGTTCGTGCGGATGGTGGTGGTCACCATTGCCTTTCTAACGGGGGTAGCTGTCCTTTCGGGCGTGTTATCGACGCCGGAAGCCGACGCCCAGGTTCCTAATCCGACCATTACGGTGTCGACTTCCCACGGTTCGATATGGGCCACGGACTTTGCTCCCAGCGATGCGGTGACGATCACCATCAACTCTGAAGTGATCGGCACCTGGCCGACCGATGAGTGGGGGAACTTCGATGGCAACAACTACGGCCAGACTTTCGATGTGGCGCCGGGTTTGCTTGTTGAGGTAGCCGACACGACGGGCACAACCAAGAGCCTGGTACTCGCTGAACTGCGTGCGGTTACATTCGACGAAGACAATCTGACCGTAGCCGGCACAACCAACACTGCCGACACGCCGACCGGACCGATGCTTTCGGTGGACTTCGGGCCGGCCTGGCGTTTGGTCTCGGTAACCGACGGTGCGTGGAGTGCCGATTTTCAGAGTGCACCGGCACCGGGGGAAGGCGACGGCATACTCACGTCATTTGGAGCCGCCATGGGCGGACGAGTTTTCGTGCCCGACGCCGAGGGCGACACCACCCAGTGGGACTGGTCCAGTGCATCGATCCACGCCAGCACTGTCGATGACTACTTGTGGGTCAATGGGTTCGCTCCGGGCACAGTATCGCTGACCATCGCCGGTATCTCCGTTGACCCGGCCCCAGTTGCCGACGAGTACGGCCATTTCTGGCTCGACTTGGCTGGCATGGGCACCGACCTCCAGCCCCTTCAGGAGATTGTGGCCTATCAAGCCCCGTGGACAGCCGAAGTCACTCTCGTTGATCTTGACATCACCGATGTCAATACCGCTACAGGTGTGGTTTCCGGTAATGCGCCAGCGGGAGCATTGGTCGACGTACACGCCTGGGCGTACGACGGCGGCTACGCAAGCCGGGTGACCACAGCCATCGCTGACAACACCTTCAGCGTCAACTTCTCTGTACCAGGAGGACCGGAATCCTGGGGACAGGACGTCCTTGCTCTCGATCCAGGGACTGACCTCCGTGCCCACATCTACGACGACCGAGACCTCCCCGAGCACGACGCAACGATCAGCGACTGGCACATCCCCAGGCCGCGCTTCAAGGCGCGAGTAGACGACAACGGGTTCGAGGGCTGGGAATGGACCCCGGAGTCCACCGTGACAGTGACGGTTGACTTCACGACCACTTTCGATTTCCTGGTGGATGAGTGGGGCAACTTCGGCGGTGAGGTCGACATCGATCTGGTCCCCGGTCAGTACGTCGAGGCGGACGACGGGATGCTGTACAAGGACTTCTCGATCCGCAACCTCGTCGTCACCGATGTCGACGTCGACAACGACACCGTATTCGGTACCGCGATCCCAGGTGACGAAATCTACGTTGGCATCCATAGCGAAGACGGCAACTACCGCAGCGTCGTCGCCGATGGACTAGGGAGCTGGATCGCTGACTTCAGTGTTCCGTGGCAGGACCAGGGGGCATACGACATCGTCTTGGGGACCAGCGGCAATGCCCACTATTGGGAACCGGACGGCGACGAGACACAGCGGACGTTCCGCGTCTCGGATCCGTACATCACTGCTTCTGTTATTCACGAAGAGGTTTGGGCCTCCGACTTCCCGGACGAGCCAGATGGGCAGACTTTGTATTACCGACTCGATGACCCGGCCACACCGGAGATCGAGTACGAGGGTGACATGCCGCTGCTTGTCCAGGACGGATGGACCGAAGCGGGAGACCGGTCCTTCGGCCGATACGACGTTCAAGCTGGGCACGTATACACAGTGCGCAATCGTCCGTTTGGTGAAGAGCTCGGCGGTGGAATCGAACGAGTGCTCGACATCTCCCATGTGGTGGTGACGGGCATCGACGATGTCACGGATGTCATCACCGGCACAGCCAACCTCGCCGAGGGTCCGCGTCTGTGTGTCTGGAGCAATGACGCCGAGTTGTGCAGCGAGAACCCCGCCTTTAGCTGGGATACCGCCGGCGATGGGACTTGGATAGCCAACTTCGGTGCAGTGGGCAGCGACGTCGCTCCCGGTCACTGGAATTCTGTCTCCCAGTACGAGGCCGATGGCGACGAGACCCACTTCTGGTGGAACCTGCCACCATGGATCGTCGTTGAACTCGCCGAGGAGGACGAAGCCGACAACCCGCTCTGGGCCGACGTCGTGCGAGCGGAGCAATGGACCGGCGACACCGTCACGCTCGAGGTCAACGGCGTCTACGTCGATGAGTGGAATAACGACGGGAGCTGGGACTACCGGTTCGAGCTTCCCACGATCGACCTCGATCCCGGGGATGTGGTCAGGGTATACGACGGTGATGACGACAAGACAGTCACCGTCGAGACGCTCTACATCGACAATGTCAATTACTACGGCGACATCCCGCCCAACATCGTTGAGGGCACGGCGGACGCTTACCGCAATCTGCGGGTCAACGTCAACGCGTCCGTCGGCGGGTGGTGGGCGGAACGATGGGTCAACGCCGATGGCACGGGCTACTTCCTCGCCGACTTCGGCCAGCCCGGCAACGGCTGGCGTGAGCAATGGACAGCTGACCTCGGCGGCGCCGAGGGGTTGGGCCGACATCTATTCCTGGAAACGTACGATTCCGACAACGACCGGGTCGAAGCGCGCCAATGTGAGGGCGTGCCACGGATCGAGATTGCCCGCAGCGACGGGCGAGTCGATGCAATCGACTTCCCCGTAGGCGCGACAGTCACGCTCGAAATCGACGACCCGGCGACGCCTGAACCGGTTGACTACACCGACACAGGTGTCGCGGTGCGGAATCCCGACAACCCGTGTGAAACCATCGTTCAGTTCGACCTCGGCGACTTCGATGTCCCAGACG
>CBDUNF010000057.1:0-16995 GCA_965368515.1 uncultured bacterium | reverse complement strand
CAATGGTGGGCCGGTGCGATCCGAGCACCTTTCCAACGGTTGTGCCATCCGGGAAGGAAGGGTCTTGAGCGAGTTGCGCTACCCGGAGATCGCGCGCTCGGATCATCGAACCTGCGTCGGGTTCAAGCTCACCGGCGATCAGCGCTAGAAGCGTCGACTTGCCCGATCCATTGCGACCGATAACGCCAATGTGGTCGCCGGCAGTGATTCCGATAGAAACGTTCTCGAGAACTCGATTCTCGGGAAAGGATTTCGATACGCCCTCGAGGCTCAGCAGATGCATGATGGGAGGCTAAGCGATCAGCCGAAGGTTCGGGTCGTCGCGGCGTTGGACACCTTCCTCAATACCTAGTCTCCCGCTATCAAGGCTTCTAGTCCCAAAGGGTCGGGAACAGCGTGACGGGTTTCGGCACCGGGTCGCCGACCTTCGGTGGTCCGACCAAACGTTCCACGAGGGTCGCCCAATCGAACTGCTCGGTAATCGCCGAAGCTCGAACGACAACCAGCCTCTCTTCCGGGACATACACGGGGATGATGGCGTTCAAGATCGTTTCGATCTCATCGCGGAATTTGTCGCTCGTGCTCCTCACTCCGTCAACCATCAGCGGGACGTCGGGGAGGAGGCGCACGAACAGGTCGTAGGTCTGGCACCAGTTTCGTATAAGCGGCTTGACGTCGAACGGGTCTGCTCCCCCGGTGGCTCGCAGGAAGTATGCGAAATTGTCGACTACCGCTCGATCGGTGACTAAGACTTCGGCGCCGTTGCGCAGCTCGAGTTCTTGTTGGATCTGTGCCATGACCACCCCGAGCTGAGCTTCGGGAGTCGCCCCTTCGTTCAATCCCAATGGATTGAAGCGGATTACCTCTCGGCCTACCTCGACGCTACGTCCACTGCGGCCGACCGCGCCGGCAAACGAATGAACAGCATTCGTTTTGCGGACCGAATGCGATCCGATGAAAGCAATCTTTGAGGCTGGAGGCATGAACGTAACTCACAGGTCGTCGACACCGAGACCATAGACCGTCTCGTTACACGGCTAGCCTCGGATTCGGCTGCGCTCGTGCCCGACGAGCATTGCGAGCGCCAGCGAAGGAGACATAGTGCGGTTCGGACATTTCGACGACGCAGCCAGGGAGTACGTGATTGAGCGGCCGGACACACCGCTGCCCTGGTTCAACTATCTAGGGACCGATGGCTACTTCGGCCTGATCTAGAACACGGCCGGCGGGTATTCGTTCTACAAGGATGCACGATTGCGGCGAATCTCCCGCTACCGATACAACAACGTGCCGTTCGACTTCGGTGGTCGCTATATCTACGTGCGCGACGATGAGTCCGGCGAGTTTTGGTCCCCTAGCTGGCAACCGGTGCGCACCCCGGTGGACGACTATTCGTGCCGTCACGGGATGGGCTACACCGTCATCGGGTCCAGCCGCAACGCGATCCGCACAGATACCAGATACTTCGTCCCGCCCGGAGAGAACCTCGAGGTATGGGATGCGACCGTCACCAACAACCGCAAAACGATGGCAGTGCTTTCTCTGTTCGGTTCGATCGAATTTGCTCTCTGGGACGCCCAGGACGACATGACAAACTTCCAGCGGAATTTCAACATTGGGGAAGTCGAAGTCACCGGATCCATCATCTATCACAAGACGGAGTATCGGGAGCGTCGCGACCACTTCTCCTACTTTGCATGCTCTGCGGAAACGGCGGCATTCGATACCCAGCGCGAGGCATTCCTCGGCCCATATCGCGGTTGGGACAACCCCGCCGCAGTTGCGGCCGGGCGGGCCACGAAGAGCATGGCCCACGGCTGGTCGCCGATTGGAGCCCATCAGGTGACGTTGGAGCTGCAACCGGGCGAATCGCGCCGAATCCTGTTTCTACTCGGGTACGCCGAGAACGATCGAGACGACAAGTTCGACCCTCCAGGATCAGGAACGATCAACAAGAAGACCGTGCAACCAACGATCGAGAAGTACCTGAGCTACGCCGCGGTCGACGAAGCCTTTGCGGCGCTAAGACGCCAGTGGGACGGCCTGCTGGGCTTGTTCCAGGTCGACACCCCTGATGAAGCGACCAACCGTATGGTGAACGTATGGAACGCCTATCAGAACATGGTGACGTTCAACCTGTCGCGATCAGCGTCGTTCTATGAGTCAGGGGTCGGACGCGGTCTCGGTTTCAGGGATTCCAACCAGGACTTGCTCGGCTTTGTGCATATGGCGCCGGAGCGAGCCCGCGAGCGTATTCTCGACCTGGCGGCGACTCAACTCAGCGACGGCGGGGCATTTCACCAGTTCCAGCCTTTGACGAAGCGCGGCAACGACGCAGTCGGCTCGAATTTCAACGACGATCCGCTGTGGCTCGTTCTAGCAACTGTCGCCTACGTTCGGGAGACCGGCGACTACGGCATCCTCGACGAACCGGTCGTCTACGAGAACACCCCCGGCACCGAGCAGCCGCTTCTCGATCACCTTGAACGCTCGCTGAACTTCACGCTCGACCGACTCGGTCCACATCGCCTCCCTTTGATCGGTCGAGCCGACTGGAACGACTGCCTCAACCTCAACTGCTTCTCCGCCGAGCCGGGCGAGTCGTTTCAGACAACCACAAGCCAGGATGGCAAGGTTGCCGAATCGGTGATGATCGGAGGCCTCTTCTGTGTGGCCGCTCAGGACATGATCGAGTTGGGACAACAGCTGGGCCGGGCAGATCTCGCATCCAAGTACGCAGCGGCCCGGCAGGCGATGATCGCAACGATCGAGGACGCCGGCTGGGACGGCGATTGGTTTGTCCGTGCCTACGATCATTTTGGTCACAAGGTGGGATCAGCGGAGTGCGATGAAGGCAAGATCTTCATCGAGTCTCAGGGATGGTCGGTTCTCGGTGGTGCGGGACTGGAGAACGACATGGCCCAGCGAGCCATGGATTCAGTCGCGACGCATCTTGCAACCGACCACGGAATCGTCGTCACCCAGCCGGCGTTCACTCGCTACCGGCTGGAACTTGGCGAGATCACAACCTATCCCCCCGGGTACAAGGAGAACGCCAGCATCTTCTGTCACTCCAACCCATGGATCATGGTTGCCGAAGCCCGTCTTGGAAACGGCGATCGGGCATTCGACTACTACCGTCGAATCTGCCCAGCGGCACGGGAGGAAATCAGCGAGGTACACCGTGCGGAGCCGTACGTTTACGCCCAGACAATCGCCGGGAAGGATGCTCCCACTCACGGGGAGGCAAAGAACTCGTGGTTGACTGGAACCGCCGCCTGGAATTACGTGGCGATCACCCAGGCCATCCTTGGTATCAAGCCGGCGTTTGCCGGCCTCTCGATTGATCCGGTGCTGCCCAGTTCGTGGGACGGTTACACCGCGACCCGCATCTTCCGCGGCGTGACCTACGCCATCACAGTGGCGCGCACGGGACCCGGCACAGACATCGCGCTAGCGGTCGACGGCACGCCGATTGCCGGATCCGTTGTGGCCGTGCCACAGGACGGCCGCAAAGAAGTGGCGGTGACCGCGACCATCGGGTAGCTCCGGCAATCCCCCATTCGGCAATTCGAGCCATCTCGGTTCGACGCATTGCGGGTTCAGCCACTAGGTCACGTGGCTGCTCGGTGACGTCGTTGTGTGGCCCGCGGAGTTGTGCCAAAGGAACACTCCCACGCTCAACTCGGTAGGCGTGGTGAACGAGCTCACGCAAATCGCGTTCAGAATGGACGTTCCGGTTGGCATCAACCAACATGTGCTCGCAGCCCTGCTCGGCACTATCGATGTCCGACCACGAGCTCCCGGCGACGCGTCCCGGCCGAATCCATGAGGTGTCTGTCAGCTCGCTGGCACGGCCGAGATCCTGCATCACCGTGGATTCAACGATGAGTGCGAGGTCAACGGCGACCATCACGATTCGCCACGGACTCCCCCACGGACGCCTACCGACCGCTGTTGGTGTGCCAATCCCCTGCCTCTTCCAAGGGATCTGGCCAGCTCAGCGGGTATTCCCCGCCGTCCGGGAAAGCACCGAGGTGACCGCCGAAGTAGGAGCCGTCGAGATCTGACTCAGTCAGCATCACCCACCGGTCGCCGGTCCGAAACAGCACAGGGAAGTTCCACCCGGGACCCCCAGATGCAGCTCCGATGTCAACAGCCAGTCTGTGGAGTACGTCAGCTCCCCGCGCTCTGGGTCGTGTGCAACGTTGATTTCCACCGCGTCTTTGGGTGATGTCACTGTCCAGGTTGCCGAAGTCATTCGAGTCTCCGAGGCGACGGAAGGTTGAGGGTGGAGATAGCGTAGAGCAGTCCGTCTTCAGCCATACTCTCTCGAGCATCGGACGGTCATAGAGCCGGTACAATCCGCGATCGTGAGCGACGAAAACACCGAATCCACGCAACCGATTCCGTCGATCGAGCTGCCTATGACGCACAGCGGGCCGATCGCGGCGCTTGGGCGCATGCGGGCATCACTTCTCTTTGCACAGGTGTCACGGATCTCATATCTGCAGCCCGACGCCGTCAACCACTACATCCCGCGCCTCGACTTGACCCTCGAGCACTTTGCGGATCGCGACGGTGCCCAGGCGTACATCTTCGGCAACGAAACAGACATCGTGGTCGCCTGCCGTGGCACCGAACCCAACGACTGGAACGACGTGAAAGCAGACGTGAACGCCTTCATGGTCCTTGCGGAGACCGTGGGGCGGGTGCATCGCGGCTTCAAGCGAGAGGTCGACGACCTCTGGCCTGCACTCGAGCAGATCATCGCCAACGATGAGCGCACCCTCTGGTTCACCGGGCACTCGCTCGGCGGTGCGATGGCCACCATCTCGGCCGGCCGCTGCTTCCTTGCCCATATTCCTGCCACTCCCGAAGGGGTCTATACGTATGGGGCACCTCGGGTAGGAACGGCACGCTACATCAACAGTGTCAGTGTCGACCTGACCCGTTGGGTGAACAACAACGACATCGTTCCCAGGGTGCCTCCGACCTGGTTGGGGTACCGGCACACCGGAACGCGACTGTATATCAACACCTACGGGAATGTCCGCAGGATGACAAAACGACAGCGTGCGAAAGATCGATGGCGCGGATTCTTCTACGGACTCAAGGAAGGCAAGGTCGACCCCTTCTCAGACCACGCCATAGCCCGCTACATAGAACACATCGCCAGAGCAGTCAGGGAGCTGGACCATCCCCCGGCGTGACCGGACCGTGGTGGCATGCCCCCGATCGTGTCCCACCCGTCGAGTACCGTCGCACGGATGAAGACCGAAGTCATCCGAAGCGCCAGGCGCAAGAAGGCGGTTGAGGCCCGAGTTGTCGATGGGGTTCTCAGAATCGCCATCCCCGCCGCATTCTCTATCGAAGAAGAGGCTCACTGGGTGGCGGAAATGCGGGCACGCATCGATCGCAAGACCAGGTCTGATTCCGTGGACCTGCTGGCTCGGGCGGGCGAACTCGCCCGAAAGTATCGTCTTCCGGTACCTCAAGCTGCCGCTTTCTCGACACGGCAAAGGCTCCGGTGGGGCTCCTGCTCGCCTGATGCAGGGAAGATCCGGTTATCGGACAGGCTGGTTGGATTCCCGCCGTGGGTGCTCGACTACGTCATCGTCCACGAGTTGGCACACCTGAAAGAACCGAACCACTCACGTGCCTTCTGGGCGCTTGTCGACCGGTACGAGATGGCGGAACGTGCTCGCGGCTTTCTCATCGCCAAACAAGATGGCTAGCGGCAAAGACCGCACTCGTACCGGGAGCTGTGCCATTTTGATGGGCTACAGGGATGATCCCGACTGTGCCGCTATTCGTCAAAGAGCCCTTCGAGCTCGGCGAAGCCGGCGACAAATACCGCCTCTAAGGCCGCCTCGACACAAGGGCCAGCATGATCAGGATCGTCTTGTATCAGTCGGGCGACCTGCTCCTGGGTGTCTTCGATAAACCGGTTCAACTCGTCGGCAGATGCTTCACGATTGATCATGGCCCGGACGTCGCCGGCGAACTCATCGCATGAGGACGGTGAACTGCCACCACCGCAGGCGGCAGCAAGGACAACGAGGGATACCGCGGCGATGTGAATGCGAGTCATACCAACAACTCGGACCAAAGACGCGGAGTCTTGAAGGATTTGCACCAATCAAGGCGGTGACGAATCCGCTACCGTCGAGATCATGGATACTCCACCCACCTTGATTTCCGCTGACGAGATCAGCGACCGCGTCGACGAGTTGGCGGAGGAGATCAACGCCGCATACTCCGACAGTGAGATGCTGGTGCTGATTGGGGTCCTCAAAGGCTCTTTCATCTTCCTATCGGATCTCGCCCGGCGGCTCACCGTTCCGCATCGTGTCGAGTTCATCGCAGTATCCAGCTACGGGGCAAAGGAAAGCGAGCACGCCGATCCGGTCCGACTCATCATGGATGTTCGTCATGGCATTGACGGTGACGATGTTCTACTCGTCGAGGACATCGTCGACACCGGCCATACACTCGCCTATCTCAAACGCCTGTTCTCCGCTCACGAACCCAAATCTCTGGGAACCTGCACGCTGCTGCACAAACCCGATCGCACCGAACAGGAAGTCAGCCTCGATTTCCTCGGTTTCACGATTCCTGATGTGTGGGTTGTCGGTTACGGCCTCGACTACGCGGAGCGCCATCGAACGCTCCCATACATCGGAGAGCTACCGCCAGAGATGCGCTGACACTCCTCCCCCTGCTATTCGCCGATATCCTCATTCCCCAGGGTGGGGTTCGCCCCGATGAAGGCCTCCATCATCTGGATGCAGGCAGGATCGTTCGCAACGATCACTTCGACACCGCGCTGTCTGAGAAGATCCTCGCCGCCGAGGAAGGTACGATTCTCACCGACGACCACACGGGGAATGCCATAGAGCAGAATCGCTCCGGTGCACATGTCGCACGGGGATAAAGTCGAGTACATCGTCGAACGCCGATAGACGGAAGCCGGTTGTCGCCCCGCATTCTCCAGAGCATCGGTTTCGCCGTGCCGGATTGGGGACCCCAGCTGGATGCGTTGGTTGTGACCCGCTCCGAGCACCACTCCCTCCGATGCAAGGACGGCGCCGATAGGGATACCACCTTCGCTCAGGCCGAGCCGGGCTTGTCCAATCGCTTGGGCGAGCATTCGGACATCAATCTCTTGCATGGTGTCCTCCAATAGTGGATCACGGCCACTCTATCTCGGTGCCCACCATTGCAGACCTGCTCTGGCGGTGGGAATACTGCATGCCCCTGATTGTTGAGGAGAACAGCCGACAGCGAGGAAGCCATGGCCGATTGGAATGCGCAGATCATCGAAGAGTTCCGTGCCAACGACGGGCGAGTTGGGGGTGTGTTCGAGGGCGCACCGCTCCTGATCCTGCACACAAAGGGCGCCAAGACAGGCCTGGCGCGCCAGATTCCCCTGATGTACCAAGACCGTGGTGGGAGCTACGCAGTCTTCGCGTCCAAAGCTGGCGCTCCCGACAATCCCGACTGGCTATATAATCTGATTGCTGATCCAGCGGTCACCGTGGAGCTCGGCACCGAGCGCGTCGCAGCAAACGCACGCATTGCCGATGCTGCCGAGCGGCAACCGATTTGGGATCGGCAGGTTGCCGAGTATCCGCAGTTTGGGGAGTACGAAGCGAAGACCGATCGCACCATCCCAGTGGTCATCCTCGAACCGCAGTAGCAGTCCGGTCTCAGGCCGGTACGCGCCTTCACTCTTCGATGATTGAGTTCACCACTTGGATCGGGCCGTTGCCCAGGTAAAAGATTCCCGGGAATCCGTTGGTTTCGAAGCCGTCGCTCGGGTTGCGCCTGAGAGTCGAGTCTTCGATACGTAGGGTCCCGGACCGATCGTTGCTTACGTAGAAGATCGCGCCACCGCCTTCGTTGGCGTGGTTGTCCTCGATAACGGTGTCGATGACGGTCAGAGTGAACGTGTTGCCGTCGTTGTAGATAGCACCGCCGCTCCCGCCGCCCGGCGTTCCGCCCTGTGCGGGGTTGGCGCCATTGCCGATCGCCAGATTATGTGTGAACAAGCTGTTGATGACGGTGAAGGACACGCCGATGCTGCTGAGCCCACCCCCGTTTGAACACACGTTTCCGTACCCCTCTCCCCCTCCGAAGGTGCTATTGACGACGTAGACGGGTAGCCCCTGGTATTGACTGAACACGCGCACTGCAGCGCCGCCCACGTCGGGGCCAACATCGTCACAGACATTGTTGAAGAAGCGCGAGTTCACGATCTTGAACCGTCCTCCCCGAACCCAGATTGCTCCACCCCCGTCTGGATCAGCTCCCTTGGAGTTGCCTTCGACGAAGGTGAGGTTTTGCACAGTCAGACGGGGATGATCCTGATTCTGGCAATGAGAAGTGGTCCAAACCTGCGCTGGGTCGCACGTGTTCATATACAAAATGCGATTCTGCCCACGCCCGCTGAGGGTGACGAGGCCACCTCCGTCGATGACGATCTCGGGTCCGGTGGTATTGACCACCTTGGCCGGTTCGACCATGTCAATCGTTATTGGATCCGGCCCACAATCGAACACGATCACGCCCCCAAGCGCCACCGCGTCGACCACAGCTTGCGAGGTGCAGCTGGCAGCTGTTCCGTCGCCGATGACCACGTCTGGTGACGTGACGCTTTCGGCTTGGGCCTCTGGCGGGACCGGCGCGTTGCCGTCTGGGTTGCCTACGGGTGGGCCCGGCCTTGGTGGCGGCGTCATAGGAGTCAGACCGAGCCCACGAGTGAGGAACGTTGCCATCTGCTCGCGAGTTACGGCGTTGTCTGGGCAATAGCGGTCATTGGTCGGTGGGTTGCAGCCCTTGGTGATGCCGGCGGCGGCGAGGCGGTTGATGGAGTCCGAAAAGACACCTGCCGAGTCGGTGAAGGGGGCGTCGGTGGTGGTGGGCAGGTCGAGGGCGCGGACTAAAAAGGCGGCCATCTGGCCCCGGGTGACGGGATCGTCTGGACAGAAGAGGTTGTTGGTCGGTGGGTTGCAGCCCTTGGTGATGCCGGCGGCGGCAATCGCCTCGATCGCACCCTGGTGTGCGCTGTAGTCGTCATCGAGAAAGGTGCCGCCCGGCGGAAGTTCTGCGGCCACGGGAGCGACTTGAATCGCCAGGGTGGCTATCGAGACGATCAGGAACAGGAGAACACGGTCGCGATTCAACATGGCACCGAGGCTAATAGGTCACCGCTTCTTACCCGAAGCTAGCCGCCGAGTCGCTTGTCCAATGGGATCAGGGGCGCCGAGTGAACCGCTGCCCTCCGAGCCATATACTCCTGGTCGTGATTCTGACTCCTGAGCAACTGAACAACCTCGTCGCCGAGGCCTTCCCGCGGACGACTGACATGGGGTTCTCTTGCGTTGAACTGGGAGACGGTGTCGCTATCGCCCGGCTCGAGTTTGATGCTGAAAACGTACGCCCCGGCGGGATCATCCCGGGGCCCACCGTGTTTGGGTTGGTCGACATCGCCCTTTGGTTCGCGGTCTTCACCAAGATCGGATTCGAGCCCATGGCAGTGACGAGCGATCTGACAATCCACTTTCTGCGGCCGGCGGTCGGGAGCCCCCTGCTGGCCCGGTGCGCTCTCACCAAACTCGGCAAGAGGCTGGCACACGGCGAGATTCGGGTCTGGGAAGAGGACGGCGATCCGGAACGCCTGATCGCGTTCGCATCTGGAGCCTACGCTCTGCCCGAGGCCGAACCGGACTGAACACAAACACGAAGGACACTCATGACAACCACGGTGCTCTCGCTGCGGGAGCAAAGCCGACTTCACGATGAATGGTTGAACGAGCGGCTAGCGACCATCGTTCCCGAGGTCATGGCGCGAAGCGGCGTCGACTGCTGGGTGCTTATTGCACGCGAATACAACGAAGATCCCGTGGTGAAGACGATGCTGCCCGCCACCTGGATCACCGCGCGCCGGCGCACCATCTTGGTCTTCACCAACCACGGAGAAGAGCGCGTGGCCATCTCTCGCTACGGGGTCGGCACGGCCTTCCCATCGGGCTGGTCCCCGGAGGACGAACCCGACCAATGGCAGGCGCTCACTGCGTACCTCGAAGAGAAGAACCCACAGCGCATCGCAGTGAATAGGTCCACGACGTTCGCTCTTGCCGATGGGCTCAGCGCCACCGAAAACGAGAGCTTCCTCGCGGCCTTGCCGGATAGCCTTCGGTCGCGGCTGGTTCCCGGTGACGCACTCGCGATCGGGTGGCTGGAGACACGGTCACCGATGGAGCACGAGGCCTATCCGGACGTAGCCTCCCGCGCCCACGGCATCTTGCGGCGTGCTCTCTCGCCTGAGGTCATCACCCCGGCCGCTACAACCACCGCCGACGTCGAGTGGTGGCTGCGGCAGGAGGTCGACCAACTGGGTTATCGCTCATGGTTCCAACCAACCGTTTCAGTTCAAAGGCCGTCGGCCGAACCCGACGACGGCTTTGCCGCTCGACCCGGCGACGACATCATCCGACAGGGCGATCTGGTCCACATCGACTTCGGCATCGTTTACCTCGGACTCCATACTGACCAGCAGCAGCACGCCTATGTTCTTCGTCCCGGTGAACGGGCTGCACCGGACGGTTTGCGCCGCGGTCTCCGCGCCGGCAACCACCTTCAAGACATCGTGATGCGCGAGTTCCAAACAGGCAGATCGGGCAACGAAGTTCTGCGCAATTCGCTTGCGGCGGCCCGACAAGCGGGGCTTTCGCCGACCATCTACAGCCACCCGATCGGCGCTCACGGTCACGGAGCCGGACCAACCATTGGCCTTTGGGATCAACAAGAAGGGGTGGCTGGTGCCGGCGACTATCCCATCTGGCCGCACACCGCCTATTCCGTTGAGCTGTCGGTCCTCGTGGATGTCCCGGAGTGGGAGGGCAAACAAGTCCGTATCATGCTCGAAGAGGATGCGTACTTCGACGGAGCGACACTGCAGTTCCTTGACGGCCGCCAAACGGAGTTGTGGTTGATCTGAGGTCAAACCGCGGTAGACGCGCACCCTCGTAGCGAGTTGAGGAGCACGTATCGCGTGACGAATGTACCGCTAGGGCCGTTCACTGATGATCTGCGTTTCGAGACCGCAGCCAGTCGCGATCGAGCGGACCCGCTTGCGCGTTTTCGAGATCGCTTTCAGCACACCGATGCCAGCTCGATATACCTGGACGGCAACTCGCTCGGCAGGCTTCCCCTTGCAACCATCGATCGGCTTGCTGACGTCGTTACCCAGGAATGGGGCTCAGATCTGATCGCTTCTTGGGGCCGACGGTGGTGGACCCTTGCCCGGGATATCGGTGCGATGATTGCCCCGATCATCGGCGCTCACCCCGAGGCAGTCGTAGTTGCCGACTCCACATCGGTCGGGCTATACAAGCTCGCCGTCGGTGCCCTGCGGGCGCGCCCCGGCCGGACTCGCATCATCACCGACAGTATGAACTTTCCTACAGACCTCTACGTACTGTCCGCGGCGAAAGACGCCGTCGCGGATGCCGACCTCGTCGTGGTGGAATCGGATGACGATATCGAGGCGCCGAACGATGCGCTCATGGATGCATTGAGCGAAGACACTGCACTACTTTCGCTGTCGCATGTTGCGTTCAAGAGCGGTTATCTCTACGACATGGAACGCCTGACTCGCGCCGCACACGATGTCGGAGCTCTGGTGCTTTGGGACCTCAGCCACTCCGCGGGAGTGGTACCGATGGACCTGACGAATGTCGACTTGGCCGTCGGTTGCACATACAAGTATCTCAACGGCGGGCCCGGCTCGCCGGCCTTCATCTATGTGAATCCGAGCCTGTCTATCGATAACCCGTTGTCAGGCTGGTGGGGCCATGCCGACCCGTTTGCGTTCGAGCTCGACTACCAACCGACCTCGAGCGTGTCGCGCTTCCAGACGGGGACCATGCCCATCCTGTCACTCTCCGCTATCGAACCGGCAGTGCAGATCATTGCGGAGGCCGGCCTTGACGCGATTCGAGCCAAGTCTGTTGCACTCACCGACTATCTCATCGAACTATGCGATCAAGAACTCACGTCACTCGGCTTTACGGTTGCGTCCCCGCGATTGAGCAGCCGCCGCGGATCGCATATCTCACTCCGGCATGATGATGCCTGGCGGATTGCGCAAGCCATGGTTCGTGACGCCAAGCTCATCCCCGACTTCCGGGAGCCCGACAACCTGCGCATTGGGTTGGCACCCCTGTACACGAGTTTTATGGACATCCACACCGCTGTGCATCGCATCGTGGCCGTAGTCCGGTCGGGTGCGGTCGCCCAGTACTCAGAGCGACGCGATGCGGTCACCTGATGCGCTCCAGTGCTGCAGTCGCCCTTGCGGACTACCGGATCAGGGTTGCCGACATGTATTCACAGGCGAGATCGGGAGAGCGGCACAAACCGGCCTGGGAACAGTGGACACGACTTCGCGACCAACTATTCCGTTCTCATCCCCAAAGCCCCATACCGAACGAGCACCAAGACGACTTCCAGGGTCTCAGCTATTTCTCTCATGACCCCGGCTACCGCATCGAGGCAGCATTCGAACCCGACACCGGCCTTCCGGAATCAATATCACACAGCGGAAAAGGAGCGACCGAGTTCGTACCGATCGGTCGGGTCTCGCTTCAAGCACTTGGACTCTCCAGCGGGTTGACGGTCTATTGGCTGACGTCGTACGGCGGAGGCATCTTCTTGCCCTTCCGCGATGGCACCAGCGGTTCAGAGACGTACGGTGGTGGTCGGTACCTGATCGACAGCGTTAAGGGTGCGTATCTGGGCGGCAGCCCTTCAACCCTGATCCTTGACTTCAACTATGCCTACCACCCGAGCTGCGTGTATGACGATGCCTGGAGTTGCCCTCTCCCACCTGCACCAAACCACCTTGCGGAGCAGATCCCAGCAGGCGAGCGCCTGTACGACCGGGGTGGGCAGGTCATCCGGCCGCAAACAGGATGACGGCTGCCGCTCCGAAACCGAGCCCCATCAGCTGAATCCAGGCCACCTTCTCGTGCGCCAACAGCCAAGCCATCAGCACGGTTGGGCCGGGTGCTAGGCCAATCACAGCGGCGACGATGGCCACCGGCCCCCGCTGGTACGCCAAGACGCTGAGGAATACGGCCAGGGCCGTGAGCACCCCCACGCCGATGGCTGCCAGCAAAGCATCCTTGCGTGGCCGCATGACCTTTCGCATCAGCACGGTTGCGCAGAGCAGGAGGGCTGCTGCGGTCATCTGAGAAATCACCCCGGGAGCGATTCCGCTGGCAGTGTTGGTTTGGCCAAAGAACACTGCTGTCGAACCGAACAAGACGCCTGCCGCCGCCGCGATTGCGATGGCCTGTGGAATCGGTGCTGCGTTGTTACCAGTGTGGTCGGAGAGCGACACGAGGCCGGCCGCTGGGAATGCGACCAAGAGTCCAGCGATCTCGAAACCAGACAACTGGTCGCCGAGCAGTGGCCCGGCGATCGCGGGAACGGCGAGCGACACAAGACCCAGAACAGGAGCCACCACCGACATGGGGCCCCGCGCCATCCCGATCATCAGTAGCGGGAGTGCGAGTCCAACGGAAACACCCGCGGCCATCGACCACAGTAGATCCTCACTGGTGAATGCATCGGGCGGTGCGAGGGGCAGCGCCAGTAGGACAATCACCGCCCCAAATAGTGCCCCAATCGTGGTGTAGATCAGCGTGCTGTCGGTTCTGCCATCACGGCGTAGGGTCGCACCGGCCAGATAATCGGCCACGCCCAGTGACAAGGCCGACGATATGGCAAACCAAAGGACCAAAAGGAGCTCCCCCCGATGTGTTGGATCAACGCGCAAGGAATCTACATGACGTACCGATGGCAGACCACTCAGCGAATCCGTCGCCGTTAGGGCCGGTAGTATCCCCGCCATGTCAATAGTTGTTGTTGGAAGTGTAGGAATAGACTTTGTTGCGGTCTCCCCGCGACTCCCCAAGGTTGGCGAGACGGTTCTCGCCAGCCAACCCCTCCATATTGGACCGGGTGGAAAGGGATTCAACCAAGCCGTCGGCGTGGCAAGGCTTGGTGGCGACGTACGCTTTGCCACCAAGACCGGCAGCCGTGACCTGGGCCAGCAAGCCCAGGCGTTCCTCCAGGCAGAAGGGTTGCTCGGGCCGCTTGTTCGGAAATCCGATAGGGACAACCAGGTTGCCCTGATCTTTGTAGACGACACAGGCCGCAACATGATCTCAGTGACGCCCGGCGCCAGCGCCGATCTTCTCCCCCCCGATGTCGCCGACTTGGATCTTGCCGAAGGAGACATCCTCCTCGCCCAGTTAGAGATCCCCGTTGCGACTGTCACAACTGCCGCTCGCCGCGCCAAGGATGTCGGGGCTCGAGTCGTTGTCAACCCGGCACCCGCAGCACCGCTCCCTGCAGAGCTCCTTGGCCTCATCGACATTGCCACCCCGAACGAGACCGAGCTATCCATCCTCACTGGAATGCCGACCGACACAACAAGTGATGTCGTAGCCGCCGGTGAACGGCTCCTCGAAATGGGGGTCGGTGAGGTGGTGGCGACCATCGGAAGCAAGGGCGCGATGCACATAGACCGTTCCGGTAGCACCAGCTACGCATCGCTTCTGGTGGACCCGGTGGACACCACTGGTGCGGGCGACGCTTTCAATGCGGGGCTTGTGGTTGGCTTGAGCGAGAAGCGCGGTCTTGCTGAAGCGATCCGATTGGGCAACCAGGCCGGCGCCTACTGCGTCACCCAGCTTGGAGTCCTCGACGGACTCGCCACAAAGGAACAGCTTGCGGCACTGGTAGCCGACCTGTAGCGCGGGGGGTCCGATCGGACCGATCCCCAACAGCGCTAGGGGTCTTTCCGGGGACTTTCGCCCCTTGATGGCTCACAGTCATGCTGAGACGCTGTTCAGGTATGACAAGAAAGCTCTTCGCCGTCTTAGTGGCCGTCGTTGCCCTCATTGTGGTCCCGTTCTCCGGCGCTGCCGTGGCCGCCCAGAGCGACCTGGAAGACACCTGGTATCCGCAGGGTGAGTCCGGCGACGTTGAGGTCTCGTTCTTCTTTGTCTTCTCTGAGACATGCGGTCATTGCGCCAAGGCCAAACCGTTCATCGATGATATCGAGGCCAGGTACGACTGGCTCCAGGTCACGAGAGTCAGCACCCAGGATGCCACCGCAGACCAGGTGGATACGGTCATCGCTCTCGCCGCCGAGATCGGCGAAGAGATCGTGGGAGTCCCGACCTATCTCTATTGCGAAAAGATGGATGTAGGTTTCGATACCGTTGAGACCACAGGTGCCGACATCGAGCAGAGACTGCTGAGCTGCTACGCCGCGCTCGACGGTACGGCTGGCGACCAGGACAGCGGTGCGGAGCTTGCCCCGAATGAGCCGCAGACCACCGCCGACCCCATCGAAGATGACGACGAGGATCTACGTGTTCCCGTCCTCGGCGACATCGACGCGGATGCGGTTTCCCTCCCGCTATTCACAGTCGCCATCGCCGGCCTAGATGCCTTCAACCCGTGTGCGTTCTTCGTCCTCTTGTTCCTCCTCAGCTTGCTTGTTCACGCCCGTAGCCGGTGGCGGATGGCTTTGGTCGGTGGTGTCTTCGTCGTCATCTCGGGAGTCATGTACTTTGCATTCATGGCCGCATGGCTCAACGTGTTCCTCGTAACGGGCCAGTTGCGGTGGGTGACGACGGTCGCTGGGCTCATTGCACTCGCGATCGCGATCTTCAACATGAAGGACTACTTCTTCCCCGATACAGCAGGTTCACTTTCTATCCCCGACTCCGCTAAGCCCGGGTTGTTCGCTCGCATGCGGAAACTGACCACCGGCGACGCGATGCCGACGGTGCTTCTAGGAACAATCGCCCTCGCCGCGGTCGCCAACAGCTACGAGCTTCTCTGCACCGCCGGTTTCCCGCTCGTCTTTACCAGGGTGCTCACCCTCAATGATCTGTCGAACTCGACCTACTACGGCTACCTGGCCCTATACAACGTCGTGTATGTGATCCCGCTGCTGGCAATCGTCGGTGTCTTCGTATGGACACTCGGGTCGCGCAAACTCTCCGAGAATGAGGGCCGGTTTCTGAAGCTCATGTCGGGGATGATGATGCTTGGCCTCGGGCTGCTCCTGGTCCTGAAGCCGAACCTGCTCGAAAACATGTTTGCCGCTGTTGGCATCCTCGCTGCGGCAGTCCTGAGTACGGTCGTGATCTCGCTCGTGCGAAGACGGCTCGGCCGAGCGGCAGGCGCTAGCTCCTAGCCTCGCTTGGGCGTGGAGACCCGGTCAGATTCATAGGCCGCAGAACCAACAGCCATGTCAGGACACCGCTTACAAGCATCAAACCGATCGATGCAGAACCGACATCGCCGAGGAATCCCTCTTCTGACGCGCTCCATATTTTGGTCGCCAGCGTGTCGAATCCGATGGGCGCCAGCAGCAGCGTCGCAGGTAGCTCTTTCATTGTGGACAGCATGACGAGTCCACCGCCGGCGAGGGCTCCGGGCAGAATCAGCGGGACATCGATGGTGAGAAAGCGGCGGACCTTTCCCGCCCCTAGGAGGCTGGCCGCCTCGGCGTATCGCTCAGGCAGCGCCTGCACCGCAGCCGACGTGGCTCGGTGCGATTGGATGCCGAAGTGGATCACGTAGACGATGATCAGAAGCGGCATCGTCTGGTAGAAGACATCGAGCGCACTCGGCCCTTGCAGGACGAAGTACACGAGCGACAGTGCCAGAACCAGACCCGGCACGGCAAAGGCGGACGCGATAGCCACCCGCGCCGCAATCGCGGCGATCGAGGATCCGCGTTTCTCCAGGTACCCGACGGGCAACAGGACAACGATCGCGGCGCCGGCGGCGAAAACACCAGCGACTGCGGAATTCAGAGCAGGACCGCCGAGTTCTAGGACTCCTTGCCACCATGCGTTGTATGAGAATCCCGAGACGGCAGCTCCCCGCATCCACCAG
>CBDUNF010000056.1:0-17202 GCA_965368515.1 uncultured bacterium | reverse complement strand
CCCGTGACTTCGGGTGCGGCCACGGCGGCAACATTGGCCGCGAGCGTCTCGAGGCTTGGAGCCGGTATAGAACGGATTCTGTCAATGCGGTCGAATCCGAAGACCCGGCTGGCGGCCTGCGCCGCCGCATCGAGGTCCATTGCCGAGATATTGAAGAGATGGTTGCCGTGCGCCGTGACTACCGAATCAGGGGCAACTGTGGCGAGGGCTTCCTCGAGATTGCCCTGCAGGATCGGCATGAATCGCTGCCGGGTACGGCGCGACTTTATGTAGATCTCGCTCGAGGCGAAGGCACGCAGAGATTCGGGAGGTGTGCTTATTTCTGTCATGACAGGCCGACATGATGCCACGTGTAGCAAAACCCCAGCTACGGTTGCGCCAGACCGGCAGTGAGGAGACATCATGAAGCGAGCAGCGATCGCGATAGCAGTGGCCCTGGTTCTTGCGGCATGCGGCGGCACCGCCGTCGATGACGTCGGGATCGGTGACTGCTTTGATGATCCCGATAGCCAGATCGTGGCGTCGCTCGATCTAATCGACTGTGCCGAGCCTCACGACAACGAGGTCTTCGCCTCAGTCAATATGTCCGGGGCTTCGTTCCCAGGTGATGATGGGGTTGCCGATTTCGCCTTTGAGGCTTGCTTCGATCCATTCGAGGTATACGTTGGCGAAAGCTACGCGGATTCACCGCTGGACTACATTTACCTCGGCCCAACGCAGGAGTCGTGGGACGACGGTGATCGAGAAGTGCTGTGCATTCTCTACTCAGCCGATCTTGCCAAGCTCACCGGGAGCGCTAAGAGCAGCTAGCCGCCAGCTCCTGCCGGGATCTCGACACCGAGAGACGGGTCGTTCACATCGGAGACCGAGAAGTCCATCCTCATCGCGACCGGACCCGTGTCCGCACCGGCCAAGTCGCCCATGAGTTCGTCCGACATTTCGATGTCCGCCGCCATGGCGAGGATCGAGTTTGTCTCGACGTCGATCCATACGGTCATCTCATGGACCACTGCACCTTCGAACCCAGCCATGAGACCGAGTCCACCTAGCGTGTCGACCAAATCGGCGAGATCAGCGCGCACTGCGGGCCGCCCGTTGATTAACTCTTCATCGCCGCTGACTACCCCAAAATCATCGGCGGCGAAGCTGGCCCAGAACAAGGGTGATGTCGGGCAACTGCTCATCACGTCCTGAGCTGCGGTCCCGAACAGGTTCGACGGTTCGAAGCCGTTGCCTTGATCAATCCACAGCTGCTGTGGTGTCGCAACGACGGACTCGCTGAAAGTGATTCCGCCCAGACCCGATGAGACGTTGCAACTGAAGGCATCCTGCGTCCAGATACCTTCGGATGTGACCTCGACCTCGAGATCGGCCATGGCCATTGCAATGGTCATTTCGGCGCTGAAGCTATCGAAGGCATCTGGCGGTGTGCCCGCAACGGTTTCGAACTCGAGATCCTCCCTCACCGTTGTCACCGTTTCCGGTGTTGTCGTAGTGGGCTCGACAACCGTCGTCGGAGTCGCCGCCGTCTCGTCGGCGGCGGCGATTGCTGAGGATGTTCCCGCGTCGTCGGAGCACGCCACGACAACCAGCGAGAGACAGATGAGCAAAGCGATTCGGCGCATGGGGTACCTTCCGGTCAGTGCCCCTAACTATCGACTGTGGCACCCGAAACCATTAGCGGGATGAGCCGTTCCGCATCGGTGAGCGCTCCGTGGTTGCCCACCATCCGGTCATCCGAATGCCTGTGCAGCAAGAGCACGTCATCGTCGGCCAGTAGAACACCGTCGGGGAGTCGGGCAGCCAGTTCGGGGTGACGCGGTTCTGGTCCCCACCAATGAATCATGTCCGCGACCGGTACCCACGTCGCGGGGATGCGTGGCGCCAATGAGGCCCCGTCGCCTCTGACAAACATCGCTCGTCCGTCGCCGAAGAAGACCCTGTCGACGTGGTCTTCAGCTGCAATCTTGAATTGCTTGTCCTTGGGGAAGTCGATGTGCCCGTGGTCCGCGGTTCCTACAGCAACCGCATCGGCCGGCAGCCGATTGCCCATTGCCTCCCACGCCCCGGCGACGGTTCTGAGCGCCTCGACGTAGCCGTCCGAATGCTGCCCGCCGACATGTGCGGCGAAGTCGACATTCGGCAGATAGGCGACGATGAGGCGATTCGGTTGTGCGGCGAGCTGGACGACCGCATCCACCCACTCCGCGACGCTGTAGATGCCTTCAAACCGTGAACCGCGGAACAGGACCTTGGTGAGGGGTGAGTCATGGAAGTGGGCCGGCTGGATGGTGATGACCTCTACCCCCGCAGCTCCGAGTCGTTCGGCAACGTTGGGTTTTGGCAGGAATGATTCCAGAGGGAGTTCGAGTTTGTCACCCCAGAGGGTGGTCCAATGGATCGTGTTGGCGACAACCTCGAGTTCGGGGACCCATGACTGATATCCCAGCAAGCCGTGCTGGGATGGGGGGAGTCCGGTGGCGAGTACCGAAAGGCTGACGGTGGTGGTGGCCGGGAAAGGGCTGTCGAGCGCCGCCCGGTTGGCGTGCCGCAGTGGCCCGGCTGCGGGATGATCGAGCTGGCGGGAGCCCAGCCCATCAAACAGGCAGAGGACATAGGTGTCGGCCCCGGGTATGTGATCTGCAAGATGCCGGTGGAGCCGGGGAGAGGGCGCCGAGCCGGTCAGCCGATGCTCCAGTTCGGCGACGAGATTGACCAGTGAGCCACCCTCGTAGTCGGGGACGGTGATTTCCATCTGTTGGACCATAGTTGGGTGGGACAGTGGGGTGGTGAGCTGCACCGGGCTACATTCGCCGGGTGACAGAGATCGACACAACGCGGTTGCGAATCCGCGGCCGCGCCGCCGTCGTCGCTGGAGTTGTGACCGGGGTGCTGCTCATGGCGGCCCTGTGGGCGGCGAGCGTCGATCTCGCCGCCGGGCAGCAGCGAAACGCAGCCCCGATGGAGACGCTGGCCGTCTTCTACAAGGTCCTGTCCGCAGCGGGCCTGGTTGTTGTGGGCCGGCGGCTGCGGAGCAAGAGCATGTATCTCCGCGCTCTGTTGCTGGCCGCGTTGGTGCTCGGGGGGTACCTGATCCACGCGTCCTGGTTCAGTTCCGCAGTCAATGCTGCCTCCTCGCGGATTGCCGATCTCGTTCCGCTGTCATCGGGCTTCATCGAGCTGGGCAGCCTGTTCCTGGCGTTGGCGGTGCTGGCCGGATGGCTTGTGCTTGCGGCGTTCCGAGCGGCTGCTCCGGGAGAGAGATCTGCGGTGACGGCGCTGATCTGGCTGCTGTTTGCAGTTGGCGTGTTTGTCGGACCGGTGAACGCCATCTCGGCGCTGGGGATCAATCGGGAGTGGCTCTTCGCCGAGGACTCTGGTCAGGTGGTCATGCTGAGCTTGCTGGCGGGGTACTGCGCCGGTTTGGTGGCTGCAACGCACGATCGTGCACTACCCGGCGACTAGCCCAGCTACTTGCGCCGGACCCTGTGGTGCGCAAGAGTCCCGTTCAACTTCGACAAAGGACCACAGTGGACTACACCTCCGATCTCGCCCGCATCAACGCTGCGCTCGACGCAGCTCTGGTTGTGCTTGAAGACTTCACGCCCGGCCAGATTGCGGCGTTGCGCAAGGAGGGTGGCGACCCGGTGACCGAGGCGGACGTTCGCGTCGATGCCGAGATGCGAAGGATTCTGCCGCAGCCGGGTGAGGGGTGGCTGTGCGAAGAGAGTGTCGACAGCGCCGATCGGCTTGGCAAGAGCCGCGTGTGGATTGTCGACCCGATCGACGGAACCAAAGAGTTTGTCGAGGGGATACCGGAATGGTGTGTTTCGATCGGTCTGATCGAGGATGGCAAGCCGGTCGCCGGAGGAATCCACAATCCGGCGACGGGGGAGCGAATCACCGGTAGCGTGACGAGCGGACTGCTGTATCAAGGTCCGAACCCGGTCTCGGGCAAGACGGGTCTCAGCGGAGCGCGAGTCGGCGCCAGCAGGTCCGAGATGAAGCGTGGCGAATGGGATCGGTTCGAAGGTGACGTATTCGAGGTAGTGCCGATGGGCTCGGTTGCCTACAAGCTGGCGCTCACGGCTGCAGGACGGCTCGACGCCACGTGGACTCTGGTCCCCAAGAACGAATGGGACCTCGCCGCCGGTGTGGCGCTGATCGAGTCGGCGGGTGGCTGGGCAGTACTGAAGGACGGCTCGACCCCGACCTGGAATGACGAGGACCCATTGGTGCCGGGCTTCATCGCCACAACAGCCGAGCTCCGCGAGGACGTAGCCAAGCTGCTGCTGGGCTAGAGCACAAGAGACTCCCTCACCGCTTGCGGCCTTTCACAAAGGGGGGAGGGCGTGTGAGCAGCATTGACCACCCGACGCCCATGCGACGCATCTACCGCGCGGTAGCGCGCACGATCTCGACCACACGATCCATGTCGGCCTCGGTCATGTCCGTGCCGCTCGGCAAACACATCCCGACTGCGAAGAGGTGTTCCGAGACTGAGCCGCCGAACATTCGGGCGCCTTCGTAAACCGGCTGGAGATGCATCGGCTTCCACAACGGGCGCGCCTCGATGTTGTCCGCCGCAAGGGCTGCGATGACATCGTGGTGAGACGCGCCAAAGGCCCCAGAGTCGATAGTCAACGTGGTTAGCCATCGATTAGATCTGCCGTTGGGTGCCTCTGGCATGAACTCGAAACCGGGCAGATCGCCAAGTCTGGCCACGTACTGATCGAAGATCGTCCGTCGCTTATCAACCCGCTCGCCGAGATTGGAGAGCTGCGATCGACCGAGGGCGGCGAGCACATTCGACATGCGATAGTTGAACCCGATCTCGGTGTGTTCGTAGTGAATCTCAGGCTGTCGCGCTTGGGTGGCGAGATGACGGGCGCGGTCGATCAGCTCTTCGTCATCTGATACAAGAGCGCCGCCGCCTGATGTTGTCATGATCTTGTTGCCGTTGAACGACAGCGTGCCCACTCGGCCGAATGATCCTGCGTTGCGGTCATCACGACTGGCCCCGATCGCCTCGGCAGCGTCTTCGACCAATGGAACCTCGTACTCGTCACAAATGGCTTCGATCCTGCCGTAGTCGGCACATTGGCCAAACAGATCGACAGCGATCACCGCACCGACCCGCCGTCCTTCGTCCCGGGCAGTGGCGAGAGCCTCGCGCAGCAGGGCTGGGTCGAGGTTCCAAGACTCCGTTTCCGAGTCGACAAACCATGGCTCGGCGCCGACAAACGCAACGGGAGTGACGCTTCCGATGAACGTGAAAGACTGAGCGATGACGACGTCGCCTCGCTTGACATCGAGAGTTTCGAGCGCAAGGTGAATCGCCGCGGTTCCTGACGATGTGGCCAGGCCATGGCCGACGCCCGATTGAGCGGCGAGCTCGGCCTCGAAGGCGTTGACCTCCGGCCCGAGGGGTGCAATCCAGTTGCTCTGGATCGCACGGACAACGGCGGCTTCTTCGGTGCCGGTCTGCGACGGCGGTGATAGATAGATACGTTCGCTCATGGGCGCCACACTATCGCGGGAGGGTCGTGGGTTGAGCTAGAAGTGGGCACGGTGATCAATCGTGAGCCTGCACTACCAGGCCCGCACGTTGTCGATGCGCATGCGGATGGCCGCGGAGTATTTGTCCGAGAACGACTGCGGTGTCCAGCCGTTGGCGTTCATGTAGCCGCGATAGCGGTCGAGGTACGCCGGCAGCTCAGTCGCGGGTGGATGTTCCGAATCGACTGAGGCGTTGCCCTCGACAACGACCACGGCGCCCCCATGATGATCGCCATCGAGGTGGAGCGAGACGTTCGGGTTTGCCGCGATGTTACGGAGTCGAGCGGCGTTGCTCAGACTGTAAATCAGTATTTCGGCATCGCCATCCCACAGGAACCAGACGGGCAGCGTGATCGGGCGACCCTTTCGGTTGACAGTGGTGAACCAGGCAACCGTGTCGCGGGTGAGACGACGGCGAGTGTGGTCGTTGAGTTCCATGACGGTGGTGCTCCTCGGTGTGCTCAATGACGACCATACCGGTGACGGCCCTCGCACCGACACCGTCAAGCTGGGGATGGCGGCGTTGCGCCGCCGGCCAGCACTCTTGTCAGATCGGCCTCGACGCTGCGTCCAACCTTGGAACTCGCTTGGCTTGGGGACGCATGCGGAGGTACCTATACTCGCCCGCGACGGGCTGAGGGGCTCGTCTTGTGGAGAGGACTGAAGGGGTCTTTGTGCTGGAGCAATACTTCGGTGATTACATCACCGTTGCTGTCTTTCTCGCCGCGGGAGGACTCCTCGTAGGAGTAGGCCTCCTGGTCGCGGGGTTGATCCGCCCCAATCATCCAAGCCAGACCAAATCCGAGATCTACGAGTGTGGAATCCTCCCCACCGGAGACGGCTGGTCGCAGACCCACATTCGTTACTACATCTTTGCCTTGCTTTTCCTCATCTTCGATGTCGAAGCAGTCTTCATCTTTCCGTGGGCACTCAAGGTGGAGTCATTCGCCAACGCGGACCTGGGTGGCTACATCCTCATTGAGATGTTCGTCTTCATCGGCATCTTGCTGCTGGGCCTTGTGTACGCCATCCGCAAAGGGGTGCTCAAGTGGGAGTAATCGAGAAGTTCGGGTCGCCCAAGCCCGTTTCGTGGCTGCTCAACTGGTCCCGCAAGTACTCCCTCTGGATGTTCAACTTCGGGTTGGCGTGCTGTGCCATCGAGCTGATTGCCGTGGCCGCCCCGCGTTTTGATGCGATGCGCTTCGGGCTGATCCCATTCCCCGCCTCACCTCGCCAAGCCGACCTCATGATCGTGGCCGGAACGGTCACCGACAAGATGGCTCCAGCCGTCAAGCGTCTCTACGAACAGATGCCTGAACCCAAGTACGTCATATCCATGGGTTCCTGCGCCAATTGCGGCGGTCCCTACTGGGATTCGTACTCGGTCACCAAGGGCGTCGACCAACTCATCCCGGTCGATGTGTACGTGCCGGGCTGCCCGCCCCGCCCCGAGGCTCTCCTTGAAGGCATTGTCCTTCTCCAGAAGAAGATCATGAGTGAAGACGTGAAGAAGAAGTGGACCGAGCGTGACCGACAGCCCGTCTGACACAACCGAAAACCCGCTCGACACCTTTGCCGCAGATTTCGCGGCAAAGGTCGGTGCCGAGCGGTGGAGTGCCGTCAATGACACCATCCACGTCTACGTGACGCGTGATCAATGGGTGGCTGCGGCGACGGCGGCTCGGGACGAAGCCGGTCTCGGGTTCTTCTCGTTCCTGTCGGCAGTCGACTGGGCCAGAGAGGTTGCCGTCGGCGAGCCTGCAGATGACGTCGACAATCTCGAGGAGCGCTACGAGGTGCTGTGTCGATTGTCCTCACCCGATAACGCAGACGCTTTGATTCTGTCCACATCGCTCGACAAGGACGATGCCTGGCTCGACTCCCTCACCTCGGTCTACAAGGGAGCCGCCTGGCACGAGCGGGAAGCTGCCGAGATGTTCGGCATCGACTTCCGCGGTCACCCCAATCTCATCAACCTCTACCTGCCCCAAGCCTTCGAAGGGCACCCGTTGCGCAAGTCGTTTGCTTTGGGCGCTCGTGAAGTCAAGCCTTGGCCGGGCACCGTGGACGTCGAGGAACTGCCGTCGACCGAAAATGTCGAGGCCGAAGCGCAGAGCACCCCGGAAGGGGAGGGCTCATGACCCAACTCGATAGAAAAGGCGTGGTCGAAGTATCCGACGGTGGCGTCTCCGTCGAGCTCAAGGGCGAGACGATGACCCTCAACATCGGCCCGCAGCACCCGTCGACACACGGTGTGCTCCGGCTGGTTGCCGAGGTCGACGGAGAGCGCATCTCCAAGCTCGAGCCCGCCATTGGCTACATGCACCGCGGCAAGGAGAAGCTGGCCGAGGTTCGCAACTACGCCCAGATCACCGCCCTCATCAACCGCATCGACTGGGTATCGGGCTTCGCCAACGAGGTCGCCTTTATCCGTGCGGTTGAGAAGCTCATGGGCGTAGAGCCGACACCGCGGGCTCAATACATCCGGATGATCCTCACCGAGCTCACTCGCATCTCCAACCATCTTGTCTTCGCATCGTCGTACCCGTTGGAGCTTGGCGCGGCAACACCTCTGATGTGGGCGTTCCGTGAGCGTGAACACATCATGGATGTCATTGAGAGCGCAACGGGTGGCCGGTTCCACCCCAACTTCAACCGCGTTGGTGGCGTCAAGCCTGCGGCCGGTGGCGGTAAGACCCAGAAGAAAGTCAGCCTCGACCTTCCGGCCGGCTTCTATGCCGCAGTCGAGAATGCGATGGATCGGGCCGAGTTGGCCTGTGACGAGCTGGACGAGCTGGTTACGGGCAACGAAATGATCCAGCTTCGAGCCAAGGGTGTCGGTGTCATTAGCTACGACGATGCCAACGCCTTTGGAATCTCTGGTCCCAACGCGAGAGCATCGGGGGTCAAGGTTGACCTGCGCAAACTCGAAGACGACCTCCTCCCGTACGGTGATGTCGAATTCGACGTCATCACTCGCGATACCGGTGACAGTTTCGACCGGTATCTGGTGCGTGTCCTCGAGATTCGTGAGTCCATCAAGATTGTTCGTCAAGCCATCGGCAACGTCCCCTCCGGACCTCTGCAGGCGAAGGTGCCGCGCGTTCTGAAGGTACCGCCGGGCAGCATCTACGTGCGCGCCGAGAACCCGAAGGGGGAGATGGGCTACTACATCGTCTCTCAGGGCGGCAGAATCCCGTATCGGGTCAAGATTCGTTCTGCCTCCTTCTCCAACATCTCGATCCTGTCGCAGATCGCCGTCGGTCAGCTGATTCCGGACCTCGTGGCCACGATGGGCAGCCTCGACTTCGTGCTGGGAGACGTCGATAGATGATCGCCTTCGCCGTTCCCTTCGCCGTGTGGCTTGCCGCCAAGGTTCTGGTCACTCTGGGTTTGATGCTCGGTGTCGTTCTGGTCGTCATCTGGATGGAGCTGAAATGGTCGGCACACATTCAGAGCCGGGTCGGTCCCTGGTACGTCGGTGGCCGTTGGGGTTGGGCGCACCCGCTCGCTGAGGCTCTCAAGTTCCTTCAGAAGGAAGATCTGGTTCCGGCGGATGCGGACGACAAGGTCTTCCGCCTCGCTCCCTACGTGATGCTGGCCGGCACGATTGCCACCTTTGTGGTGATCCCGATCGGGCCCAGCGTTGTAGCCCGTGACCTCGACATCGGCATCTTCTATCTGCTTGCCATCTCGTCACTATCGACGCTGGGCGTGCTCATGGCCGGGTGGAGCTCAGGCAACAAGTACTCGCTGATCGGCGGTATCCGCGCCGGTGCTCAGCTCATCGCATACGAACTCCCTCTGGTCCTCGCTCTCGTCGCAGTGGCGATTCAGGCAGGCACCCTGTCGTTGAACGGCATCGTCGCCGCACAGGCCGAGCCTTTGTTCACAATCGGTAGTTTTGATGTCGCCCTGCCGTTTGCACTGAGCGGCCAGATCATCGGCTTTGTGGTCTTTGTCATTGCCAGCCTCGCCGAACTCAACCGGACACCATTCGACCTCCCACTTGCCGAGTCGGAGCTCACAATGGGATACGTGACCGAGTACTCCGGCCTCCGCTTCTCGATGTTTTTCCTCGGCGAGTATGCCGGAGTAGTGTCGATGGCGGCTGTCATCTCCACCGTCTATCTCGGTGGGTATTGGATGCCCGGCCTCAGCGAGAGTGTGCTCGACTTTGCCGGGCCGTTCATCCTGGTCGGCAAGATCTTCTTCATTGTCTTCCTCTACATCTGGTTCCGATGGACCTGGCCGCGTATCCGAGAAGACCAGCTACAAGGCCTGGCCTGGAAGTGGCTGATCCCGTTGACTCTGGTCAACATCGTCGTAACCGCAACGTTCAAGGTGGTCTTCTAATGCCACGGATACCCGGCATCGGTTTGGCCAAGGGTCTTTGGATGACCCTCAAGGCGCTCTTCCGCAAGCCCGTCACGGTCATGTGGCCGGATGAGAAGGAAGAACTCGCTCCACGTGCCCGCGGCGTCATCGCCCTCGATGTTGACAACTGCACCTCCTGCATGCTCTGTGGGCGAGAATGCCCGGACTGGTGCATCTACATCGAGGCTCACAAGGTTGAGATGGTCAGCGACAAGCCGGGTGGTCGAGTTCGCACCAAGAACATCCTGGATCGATTCGACATCGACTACGGCCTTTGTATGTACTGCGGCATCTGCGTTGAGGTATGCCCGTTCGACGCTCTGTACTGGAGCCCGGACTATGAGTACAGCGAGTTCAACATCTCAAACCTCTTGCACGACAAGGAACGGCTCACCGATTGGTTGGCGACCGTCCCCGACCCACCTGCGTTGGAGAAGTAATCGTGTTGTTCGCAGTGACATTTGGCGATTGGGCAGGCGAGACCCAGAACTGGGTCTTTGCCGTGCTTGCCATCGTCATGCTCTACTCGGCATTCCGAGTGGTCACCACGAAGAACGTGGTGCATGCTGCGCTGTATCTAGTGATCACGCTGGGCGGCTCAGCAGCCATCTTCCTGCTGCTTGGCGCAGAGTTCGTAGCCTGGACGGTGGTGCTGGTGTACATCGGAGCGATCGTTGTGCTGTTCCTGTTCGGCATCATGATTACGCGTGCGCCGATGGGGCATGAGACGCGGCTCAGCCATCCCCGTCGGGTCCAGATCGGCGCTGCGCTCTCTTCGGGTGCCTTGTTCCTTCTGATTGGGGGATCCATGCTCGACGCATACGGCGACGATCTGCTTCCGGCAGCCGCCGACGCAACCCGCACTGAAGACATCGGACAAGCGATCTTCGAGAGGTTCGTTATCCCGTTCGAGCTCGTGTCCTTCGTTCTGTTGGCCGCCCTCATCGGAGGCATCGTGCTGGCCCGCCAGGATCCGAGCGTCGAAGAAGAAGAGGTGCTGAGATGATTATCAATCAGTTCCTCCTGCTTGGTGCCGCGTTGTTCTCGATTGGGATCTACGGCGTGCTGAGCCGTCGTAATGCAGTGCTCGTGTTGCTGTCGGTCGAGCTGATGCTGGCTGCGGTCAACATCAACATGGTGGCCTTTGACCGGGTCAACCAGGACCTCGTTGCCGGTGGTCAGGTCTTCTCGCTGTTCATCATTGCCGTCGCTGCTGCCGAGGTTGGCATCGGTCTCGCCATCGTCTTGCTGATCTTCAGGAATAGAAGGTCGGCCAACGTCGACGAACTGGATCTGATGAAGCTATGAGTTCCCTGCTCGCCTTCGCCGCCCCGCTACTCCTGGCTACTGCTGAGGAGGAAGGCGGCCATGCGGTCCTGCACTACGGAGACGGTGGCGCCCTCGCCGAGTTTGCCTGGCTGATCCCTGTGGTTCCGATGGTGGCGGCGTTCGCCATCGTGCTGTTCGGCAAGAAGTCACCGCTCAAGGGTTGGGGAATGGCCTGGGGCTCGATGGCATTCGTTGCCATCTACGGCATCGTTCTGTTCCTGGCCAACATCAATGAGGGCATCACCTACGAGGGTGCGGTTGCGATCGGCGACATCGGTGCCGACGGTCTCGGCCATAGCTTTGGTCTCGAGTGGGGCTGGATGGTCGATGGCCTGTCCATCATGATGTACGCCGTCGTCGGCATTGTCGGCGTACTCGTCTTCACATACGCCAAGAGCTACATGGAAGGCGACATCCGCTACACCTGGTTCTTCGCATCGTTTGCTCTGTTTGGTGGCGGGATGTTGGTGCTGGTTTCGGCACCAAACCTCATCCAGCTGATCGTCGGCTGGGAGCTCGTCGGAGTCGCTTCGTATCTGCTCATCGGGCACTACTGGGAAGAGCACGAGAACTCATCGGCTGCCATCAAGGCTTTCCTCACCAACAAGGTTGCCGACGTTGGCCTATTCATCGGCGCGATCATCATCAGTCTCAGTGTCGGGTCGTTCCGTTTTACCGACATAATGGACGTCGTCGCCAGCGGCGACTCGCACTCGACTCTTGCGAAGTTCAGCTTCTGGGCGGGGGTCGCCATATTCATCGGAGCGATGGGCAAGAGTGCCCAATTCCCGTTCCATGTCTGGCTGCCGGACGCCATGGCAGGGCCAACCCCGGTTTCGGCTCTGATGCACGCCGCAACCATGGTCACCGCAGGCGTGTACTTGATCGGCCGCTTGTTCCCGTTCTACAACACACCGGGATTCGCAGATGATGTTCGTTGGATCATCATCATCATTGGAGCACTCACGCTGTTCCTTACCGGGTTGATTGCGCTTGTCGCCGACGACATCAAGAAGGTACTGGCGTATTCGACCCTTTCGCAGCTCGGCTACATGATGGTTGCGATGGGCGCCGGTGCCTACACGGCAGGCCTCTTCCACCTTTTCACTCACGCGTTCTTCAAGTCCCTGCTGTTCCTCGGAGCAGGGTCGGTGATCCACGCGGTGCACTCGAACAACATGTCCGACATGGGTGGACTCCGCAAATACATGCCGGCGACCTATCGGACTTTCATGATTGGTTCGCTAGCTCTGGCAGGAATCTTCCCGCTCGCCGGATTCTGGTCGAAGGATGAGATTCTGGCATCGGTGCAATATGCCGGGAGCAACTACACCGTTGAGCAGGGCGGTGCGGCGCTCGGGAACTTCGTCCTGGTTGTTGCGATCCTTGGTGCGTTCGTGACCGCCTTCTACATGACCCGGGCGGTCTCGCTCACCTTCTTCGGCGAGTACAAGGGACACGGCCATCCGCACGAGTCACCAAAGCTGATGACCTATCCATTGATGATTCTCGCGGGCTTCTCGGCGGTCGTCGGCCTGATCAACATGCCGGGTATCACCGATATCTTCACAAAGGCGCTCGAAGTCCGCTTCCTTGCTCCCGGTGATCATCATGCGACTGCTCTCAATTACGGACTTGCCTTGCTCGGGACACTCGCCGCGGTCGGCGGTATCGCTGTTGGCTACTTCCTCTGGTTTGCAGACAAGGACACCCAGCAGGAACGTGACAAGTTCCGGATCCCTGTGCTCTACCCACTCCTCGAGCACAAGTACTACATCGACGATTTCTACATGGACGGGATCATCAGGCCGCTGCGCGGCCCGGTGGCTCGCGCCGTGGACTGGTTCAACGGGCATGTCATCGACCTGGTCATCAACGGGGCCGGAGTCGTGGCGGTGAAGTTCGGCAAGCTCGTCTATCTGTTTGACCAGCGCGGTGTCGACGGGGCGATCAACGCCTCGGCTGCAGCCACCGGTGGAACCGGCGGCATGCTCCGTCTATTGCAGACCGGACGCATCCAACAGTACGTATTCCTGATTGTGGCGGGGACCGTTGTTCTCGTCGCCGGGTTCATCATTTTCTGATAGGAGGAAACGAGACACATGAGTTCGTTTGAAAACGGTTGGGCTCTGACCCTGATCGTCTTCTTGCCAGTAGTCGGAGCGGCGGCTGTTTTGGCAATACCGAAGGCGCAGGAAGAGGCCCAGAAGTGGACGGCACTGCTATTTGCAGGTGTCTCGTTTGCCCTGTCGGTGATAGTCGCGTTTCAGTTCGATTACGGTGACGCCGCAGCAACCCAGTTTGGTACCCGCTCGGACCTGACCTGGATTGGCGCCATCAACTCGAACTACACGATCGGCATCGACGGGATCAGCCTCCCGCTCCTGGTGCTCTCCGGCTTCATGACGGTGCTGGCGATCATCTACTCGTGGAACCACTGGCCCGAGCCCCACAACCCGAAGATCTTCTCGGCCCTCATCCTGGTGCTCGCCACCGGCATGAACGGCACCTTCGTGGCGCTCGACCTGATTCTGTTCTTCGTGTTCTTCGAGGTCGTACTGCTGCCGATGTACTTCATGATCGGCATCTGGGGTGACCGCAACAAGATCAAGGTCCCCGTCATCGGGCTCGAAACTGAAATGCGGCTCTACGCCAGCATCAAGTTCTTCCTATTCACCCTGTTCGGGTCGGCTTTCATGCTGCTTGGTTTCTTGACGCTCTACTTCCAAAGCGGTCTCCGAACGTTCAACATGGCGGAACTGGCCGAAGGCGGAGTCGCCGAAGCAGCGCTGGCCGATGCCGGACTGGCGGTATGGGTCTTTGCGGCCCTTTTCCTCGGGTTCGCCGTCAAGGTGCCGATGTTCCCGTTCCATACCTGGCTTCCGGACGCACACACGGCTGCTCCAACGGTCGGCTCGGTGCTTCTGGCCGCCATTCTGCTGAAGCTCGGCACGTACGCCTTTGTCAGGATCGCACTCCCGATCATGCCGGAGCAAGCGCAGAACTGGGCACCTGTTATCGGCATCCTCGCCGTCATCGGCATTATCTACGCATCGCTCGCCTGTCTCGCCCAGACCGACATGAAGCGCCTCATTGCGTTTTCTTCTGTCGGTCACATGGGTTTCGTGATGCTCGGCATCGCCACCCTCACCGAGATTGGAATCAACGCCGCCATCATCGGCATGGTCGCCCACGGTGTGATCACCGGCTTGTTGTTCTTCGTGGCCGGGTCGATGTCGCATCGCTACCACACCAGGGAGATGGCGCGGCTCGGCGGCAACCAGAAACTGATGCCGATCATGGGTGGCATCCTCGGTTTTACCGCGATGGCTTCACTTGGTCTGCCTGGCCTGGCGGGGTTCTGGGGCGAGTTCCTCGCGTTGCTGGCTGCGTTCAACCCGCTGGACGGCCTATCGACCACGCTGTTCCGCACACTCATGGTGATTGGCGCTGTCGGTACCGTGCTTGCTGCCGGATATCTGCTCTGGATGTTGCAGAAGGTCAACTTCGGTGAACCGTCGGACGAATGGGCCGACCACGATCTCCATGACGTCGACAAATACGAAATGGCGGCCTGGGTGCCGCTGGTATTGGCAACTCTCGCTATCGGTATCTTCCCTCGCATCATCTTCGGTGCGACATCTGACGCCGTCAGCGCCCTCGTTTCTACCGTCTTTGGAGGCTGATCGGTGAACATCATCGACTACCACGCGCTGGCACCGGAGCTGATTCTTGCAGCGACGGTATTGGCCGTACTCGTGGTGGATCTGCTTCCGGTGCGCAAACAGTGGGTAGCCGTCGTTGGCCTCGTCGGTCTGTTCGCTTCGTTTATCCCGTTGCTGACCCTGGGCTTGTGCGACTCTCTGTCGTTCTGCACCGAGACTGCCACTCGATCGATGTTCGCCGGCTCCTATATGGTTGACACCTTCTCGCTGGTTCTCAAGGGGCTGTTCCTTGGGGCTGCTTTTGTGGCGCTCCTCATCTCCGTTGGCTACCTCGAGTCGGGGCGATTCTGGGAGGGGGAGTACTACTTCCTCATGCTCGCCTCTGTGCTCGGTGCGGTCACCATGGCTTCGAGCCGGGGGTTGATCACCATCTTTGTGGCCCTCGAACTCGTCACCGGCCCGACGTTCCTGCTGGCTGGCTGGCGGAAGGGGAACGCCAGGTCGAACGAAGCAGCCCTCAAGTACTTCATCATCGGTGTCCTATCGGCATCTGTGCTTCTGTTTGGTATGTCGCTGGTCTACGGGGTGACCGGTGAGCTGACCTTCAGCGGAATTCGCGAAGCAGTTGTTGGGGCCGAGCTGGTCGATCCCGGGTTCACGGACATGCCACTGCTCAATATTGGTGTCTTGCTGACCCTGCTCGGCTTTGCTTTCAAGATCGCTGCGGTGCCATTCCACTTCTGGACCCCGGACACCTACGAGGGTGCTCCCGCACCGGTCACCGCCTACCTGTCGGTGGTCTCCAAGGCTGCCGGCTTCGTCGGCATGTTGGTGTTCACTTATGCGGCGTTCGCCGATCTGCGCAACATCTGGGGGCCGCTCCTGTGGCTCCTGGCGGCCCTGTCGATGACTCTGGGCAACCTGAGCGCATTGCGGCAAACCAACATCATCCGCATGCTCGGCTATTCATCGATCGCCCAGGGTGGCTTCATCCTGGCTCCGTTCGGTGCCGCCGTGGCCTCGGGCGTCAGCGGCGCCGACCTCGAAGAGGCCTTCTTTGCCACGGTCACCTACCTCATGATCTACGCCTTTATGAACCTCGGTGCTTTCGCTGTGATCATCGCCGGTGCCAAGCGAATCGGTAGCGCCGAGATCGGCGACTGGGGTGGGCTCTACCAGTACGCACCAGGACTAGCCGGGCTGACTCTGGTGTTCTTCTTCTCGCTGGCAGGCATCCCGCCGCTAGCCGGGTGGTTCGCCAAGCTGGTCATGTTCCGATCGCTGTTGACTGTCGGTGGGGGCTGGCCGGTCGCCCTGGCCGTGATCGCCGCCGTGAACTCTGTCGTCGCATTCGTGTACTACGCCAAGGTGGTCAAATCGGCATGGTTTGACCCTGTTCCCGAGAACGTATTGTCCGGCGAGGCTCGCAGCGACTCTGTCGTCCCGTCTCTCCGCCTGGCACTGGGAATCACCGCAGCCGGCGTCATCCTCATCGGTATCTTCCCCGATCTCGTCTCTGAACTGAGCGAGATGACGAAGGTCTTCGTCGCCGGCTTCTAGCAAACGCCCGCCTCTGCAGCGCGGGTCGAGGAGGGCAGACTTGCCACCCCGCTAGCCTGCGCAAATGCAATCGAAGAGCCATGGAGTCCCCGACATTCTGCGTGCCCGGATTGCGTCCGACGGGCCGATTCCGTTTGAGACGTTCATGGATATCGCGCTATATGGCGAGGGGGGCTTCTTCAACAGTGGGCCGCTACGCTCGTCGGCCGCTGGCGACTTCTTGACGAGTCCGGAGGTAAGTCCTTGGTTCGGCAGAACCCTCGGCCGTTACCTTGCGGCCAGGCGCATAGACACTCTGGTCGAGGTTGGCGCCGGATCCGGGTCGCTGCTGACTCCGATTCTCGAGGAGTTCCCGGCAATGGATGTCTGGGCGGTTGATGCCTCACCCATGGCCCGGTCGAGCCTGCAGAACCTGTTGCCGGCCGGCCGAGTAGTCGAATCGTTCGACATGTTGCCAGCGCAGCTGTCAGGCGCAATCGTGGCCAACGAACTCATCGACAACCTTACGGTTGCGCTCGCCATCAAGACGGCGGAGGGTTGGTGCGAGCACTACGTCGGAAACGGCGACGGCGAGTTTGTGCCGATCGCCGTTCCGGTGCGGCCGGCGGTTGCCGCCTGGGCCGATGCGTTCGGTGGCGAAGTTGCCGTAGATGGGATTGTCGAAGTCCAGCTGGGTGCGGCGGAATGGCTACATCGGGCGATAGACCGGCTC
>CBDUNF010000055.1:0-17646 GCA_965368515.1 uncultured bacterium | reverse complement strand
GAATCCAAGAGCAGCGCGCCGAGATCGGACAAGCCCGCCAAGTCTGCCAAGAAGGCACCGTCCAATGATCAGTCCGCCGACGATGCAGCCTCTTCAGATTCCTCGGAGCAGAGCGACGTCAACGAGCGCCGACTTGGGTACTCAGGCTTCCTCCGGTTCGTCCAAGCAGCGAGTGCCCGCGGCGTCGTCACGCTGAAGTGGGATGACGAAGCAGGCGACTATGTGGTTTCGTTGGCGGACTGATCCCAGTTAGTCCAGCGTTTGGACCGGAACCGAGGTTCCTCAGTTGGGGATCAGCCTGTTGCGACGGCGACGGTCGCGACGAGTTTGTCTCGATGGATGCTTGGCGGTGGACCCCGCCGGAACCGTAGGCCCGCAACTCCACGATCCCTTCTCTGTCTACAGCTCTCGCTGTTCCGCCCAGCGCACCGCTAGCAACAGCAAGCCGACGGTGAGCAGCACGGTCACCACCATCGCCGGCAGATAGTCTCCGACGCTGCCGTCGCGAACCAATCCGTCGACGGCCCCGATCAGGTGGCTTGGAAGCCATTCGGCAACGTTTGGTGCAATCGCAATCAGCGGCATCGCAAGCAGGACCCCCACCGCAATCATCACGGTGACAAGCACCGAATTCGCCTTGGCCGATACGGCGGCGACCACGGCGACTGCAAACACCAGGTAGAGCGAACCCATCAGGGTGCCCAGAGCCCAGCCGCTGATCGACAGCGAACCAATCAGAACTACCGACTCATACAGCGCGGCGATCGACCCCAGGGCAAACGACGCAACGACCGCCGTGGTGATGACCACAAAGCGAGGCATGAGGACGTCGCTGACCTGCTCTACCCGAGTCCGCAGAAAGATCCCCATCTGTGGCTTTGCGTCGAACGCCAGCGCGGCGGCAGCGATTCCCACCGATACGAGCAGGCCGATCTGTGCTGCATTGGCGATGTAGCTGGTAATGCCGTCGGCGGCGATCGGCTCCGGGACCGCGATCTCGATGTCTCCACCGAAGTTCTCGAGAATCTGTTCCATGTACCTGGCGGTGATCGGGCCGAGCAGCCCAAAGAACACGTAGACACCGACCAGACCGATAATCCGCTTCGTGCGGAAAAGCCGCAACCATTCGAGTCTCCATAGATTCATCGGACGCAATAATGCCTTCGAATCGGGTGCCTGAGAATGCTCGCTCATCGCACTAGCTCCAAGAACACGTCCTCGAGTGACGGCGCCTCCGGTGCCAGAGATACGACATGGGCCCTGGCCGCCGCAAGTGCGGGAACGAGGTTCTCCTCCATCACCTCGAGGCTGGCCCCAGCGACGCGGATCTGCTCGGGATCGACAACGGAGACCTCTTCCACCCAGGGAACACGGGCCAGGTCGGCCACCACGGCCTCGAGCGGCGGCCGGATGCGCACGGTGTACCGAGGTTGTGCTCTGCCGACGAGCAGATGGTCAAGCGGGCCCTCGAACACGAGCCTTCCTTGGCGCAAGATCCCAACGGTGTCACACACCTCTTGCACATCCGCCAGGATGTGACTCGAAAAGACCACGGTCGCATCACCCCGCAACCTGGCGATGAGATCGAGCACCTCCCGTCTACCAAACGGGTCCAGCGCCGAACAGGGTTCGTCTAGCAAAACCAGTTCGGGATCGGCAACAAGGGTGGCTGCCAATCCGAGGCGCTGCAACATGCCGCGGGAGAACCCGCCGACCGCACGATCGGCCGCCTCCTGGATACCTGTCTGTTCGAGCAGATCGTTGACGCGGTCTGTGTCGTTGCGTCCGGTGCTCATCTGCAAAGACAGATCCACCACCTCCCGGGCGGTCAGCCACTGATCGAACAAGGGTGTATCCGGGAGAACTCCAACATTCCCAGTGGCGATCTTGATCGACCCTGCTGTGGATTGGCGGAGACCGGCCAAGATCCCCAGCAGCGTCGTCTTGCCGGCGCCGTTGGGTCCAACCAGCCCATAGATGGACCCGGGCGCCACATGGAGGTCGACGTCGTCGAGAGCCAGCGTGCCGCTGTAATCCTTGGAAAGACCGCTTGTCTCGATCATCGGACAGGAGACGAGTCACGACCAACGAGCAAGTAGACGATGCCACCGACCGGGATCGAGATTAGGCAGATCATGCCCCACAACCACTTGGGCAGGTAGCGCACTTCACGCCGCGAGATGTCGTACCAACACCATCCAACAAACGCCAGGGCCAGGATGATTACGGGAGCCAATGCGGCCCAATTGATGTCGCTCATTCTCTTCACCTCTGTAGAACTTGTTCTAGTAATTATATAACAAGACTAGAACCTGTCAATACCCGGTGCGAGGTGTGGCCGGGGAGTGCACAGGGACAGCGGGCGTATTCCTTGCCTGAGCCCGCCCTCTCCCGAGTCGCGGTCGTGGTGTCGCCGACCTCCGCCGACTGCGCAGCCGCTGCGGCCGACAGCTCTATGCGCTCCGCAACGCCTCCGTGGGCGACATACGTGCGGCGCGAATAGC
Source organism: uncultured bacterium (assembly GCA_965368515.1). Lineage (GTDB taxonomy): Bacteria > Actinomycetota > Acidimicrobiia > Spongiisociales > UBA5794 > JAAETI01. The sequence goes on along the minus strand of CBDUNF010000055.1, from coordinate 15,142 downwards.
CGGGTAGAGACCAGCGACGGCACCGATCAACAGGGCGGCAGCCATGCCGCCGGCGATGGCGATGGGCGGGATGAGAGTGTTCCACCCGCGCACGTTTGCGTAGATGCCGGTCACGGCCCAGCCGAGGATGACGCCACCGATTCCGCCCACTGCCGAAAGGAGTAGCGCTTCGCCGAGGAATTGGACCGCGACATGCCTTTTGGTTGCCCCGAGAGCGCGACGGAGACCAATCTCCGCACGGCGCTCCAGAACTGAGATAACCATGACGTTGGCTATTCCGACACCACCCACCAGCAGCGCCACCGCACCGAGTCCGAGGAAGAGAGCGGTGAACGCGTCATCCGCCGCTTCCTTGGCTTCGAGGGCATCGGAGGGTCGGGACACTTCGACCTCTTCGGGATTCTGCGGGTTTGCGGTTGCGGACAGTACGGCAGTGACATCGTCGATGAAGTCGGGGTCGGCCCGTACCAGGATCGATGAAGGCACCACCTCGTGGTCGAGGAAGTCCTCGGCTGTAGCCAACCCAATGAGAGCGGCCCGATCGAGGTCTGGATTCAACTCGAACTCGTTGAGCACCCCGATGACGGTGAACCACTGCTCCCCCAGCCAGATCTGCTGCGTCCCGGTCACATCGTGAATGGCGAGCCGATCGGCGGCCACCGACCCGAGCACGGCAGTGGGATATGTGGCGGTCGCCTCGTCGAGGAACCGGCCGTCGGCGATGCTCCCGGCGAGTGTGTCGAGAAGATTCACATCCACCGCCTGCACCGTGATGCCTCCGGTTTGGCCCTCGGGCACGTAGTCCGACTTGTAGACGTTGGCGTCGACCGCGCTGATAGTGCTTGTCTGCTCGACCGGGCCGATTCGCGAGATCATCCCTGCCGCTTCGGTCGGGAGCTCACCGGAGCCAATGCCAATGCCCGATCCGGCTTGAACGGTCAGCAGGTTCGTTCCGAGTCGATCAAGCTGGGCGAGCAGGTCGGACTTGGATGACTCGGAAAGGCCGAGGACACCCACCATCGCAGCAATGCCAATCATGATGCCGAGTGCAGATAGCGCTGCCCGCATCTTGCGAGTGCGCAGGCCGACGCTGGCAGTACGAAGCGCATCCGCACCGTGGAGTTTGGATGGAACCAGTCCGTTCCCCTTCCCCATCAGCGGACCCCCGAGTCGTACTCAATCCGGCCATCGCGCAAACCGGCAGTACGCGGAAAAGCCTCTGCGATTTCACGGTTGTGGGTGATAACCACGAACGTCACCCCTTCGGCATTGATCTGACGGATCAACTCCACGATGGCGTCGCTGTTCTTGCTGTCGAGGTTGCCGGTCGGCTCATCGGCGAGCACGATCGAGGGTGTGCCGACGAGTGCGCGGGCGACGGCGACTCGCTGCCGCTCTCCACCAGACAACTTGGTAGCTACATGGTCGAGACGGTGCCCAAGCCCGACACGCAACAACGCCTGCCGGGCCAGGTCACGGCGAGTGGCAACGTTGAGACCCGTATACAGCAGCCCATCGGCAACATTGTCGAGGGCCGTGTAGCCGCTCAACAGATGGAACTGCTGAAACACGAAACCGATGTGCCGGGATCGCAGCGCCGAAAGGTCCTTGTCACTGAGATCGTTGATGTTGTAGCCGGCCACGGTCACCTCGCCCGCGGTGGGCCGATCCAACGTTCCCATGATGTGGAGCAGAGTCGACTTGCCGCTGCCGGATGGCCCCACAACGCCGACAAGCTCACCCTTGGTTACAGAGAAGTCGACACCGCGCAGCGCCCGTACCGGCGGTGTAGTTGGATACTCCTTGGTGACACCGTGCAGCGAGAGAACCACGTCCGGGCCTGTGGAGAGCCTGGGCTCCCCTTCAGTCATCTGGGCAGTCATGGCTTCTTTCCCTGCGTCTCATCCACATCGAAGAATCCGACGGGTTCTTGGTACCGTCGCCGCAGGCAATGGGCGGTCACGGGACCACCACCAGATCGCCGACGCTCAGGCCGGCGGATTCAACCTCGACCAGCCCGTCGGCATAGAACCCCGGCTCGACCGCAACGAGCTGCGTTCCGCCGGCTGAGCTGACCTCCACTGCGTAGCCGCCCTCAGCGAGCGCGACCAGGGCCGAGACCGGGACAGCCATGACATTCGATACCGAATCCGAGATGACCTCAACATCGACCGGGGCCTCATCGAGACCAACTGCCACTGACGGGTCACTGAGCACGATCTTGACCTCAAATGTCGCTTCCGTCTGAGCACCACGAGCCACCGAGGCGATCTCGATGACGGTGCCGGGAGTGTCGGTGCCATCCGGCATCTCGATGTTCACCTCTTGTCCGACTGCCAGCAGACCCTGGTCGGCCGCGGGGAGATCAAAAATCACAAACTGATCTGCAGATGAAATCCCGAGGACCGGAGCGCCAGCGTTGACCGACGATCCGACAGAGGCCAATACCTCGTTGACCCGAACCGGAGCCGGCAGAAAGACGACTTCACCGAGATCAACCGAGCCGTCGGCCTCGAAGCCGGCGTCGGTCTGCCAGGAGAGCACCGCTGCTTTGGTGCCATCGTCCCAGACCCCATCGACGACGAGACCTTCATATCCAAGGTCGACCAGCGCCTGCTCGAGTTGGAGCAGGTCGCCGCCTTCGAGGGCATCGCCGGTCGAGATGGTGACGATCGGTTGCCCCGCGTTCACTACGTCACCTACGGACACCGCAACCGAGAGAACCTCCGCCTGGGCTGGGATGAAGATGACATCGCCGAGTGCGACCTGTCCGTCATCGTCGACGCCCAGGTCTTCTTGCCAGCGCTCCACCATGGTCTCGGTGTAATCCGTGAACTCTTCGTCAACGGTCGCCAGCAAGTCAGGGTCGTAGCCGAGTGCAACGAGCGCCGCCTCGAGTTGTTGGACGTCCGCCCCGGTCATGTTTTCGCTGAGGTCGCGCATCGTGCGGTAGGCAGGGATGTCGCCGTACAGGACAACCACCGGCTCGCCGTTCACGCGATAGAGGATGTCCCCTTGATCGAGTGTTTCACCCTCGGCAATAACTTCGGTCACCACTCCCGACACGTTGCCGATCAGGGTCATCGTGTCCTCGGTCGCCGTGAGGCTGCGGTACGCCGGCAGCTCGCCATAGAGCAGAACAACAGGCTCGTTGTCGACCGATAGGAACCGATCACCCTGCTCGATCATCGTACCGACGTCGGCAGTTGTGGTCACCGTGCCCGCAATCGGACTCGGAACCGGATCGCCATCCTCGGTGCCGAGGGTACCGTCGAACGAGTCCATCTGGATCAGGTCGGTTTGCACTACTTCTTCGAAGCTCAGCACCATTGTGGCGTCTGCCGTGCCGTCGCTCGATTCACCGCCGAGCAGCGTCACCGCAGCCACAGCGCCGACTGCGACGACGGCCGCACCGGCAATCCACCACCACCCGCGTGATCGCTGCGGCGTGACGTCGACATCGGTATCGTCGGACTCTGACTCGGGGTCGGCGCCGTCGGTCGTGGTGTTCATTGCTCTCCTCGTCGTTGTCATCCGCCGCCTCCGCCACGGCCCTGTCCTGTGCCGGGGATCGGCGCGTCACCGAAAGCTCCGGTCAGGATCTCCTCGCAGACGCTTTGGGCTGCGATGTAGTCGGGATCCTCACGGTCGATTTCGCCAAAGATACCGCCGCCCTCGCCGGGACCGTTCCCGCTACCCGGACCGAAGTTGGAGAGGTCGGGATCGTCCATGTCGTAGCCGTTATCACGCATACAGGCTGCATACTCAACAAACGTATCTTGCATCTCGGTCAGATCGAAGTCGCTACGGCCGCCAAAACCGAGTGCGATGCCTTCGATCTCTTCTTCGCAAGCTGTCCGCGCAGCCTCGATGACCTCGCGGTCGATCTCTGGAGCTTCGCCGCCCGGTCCGCGGAAACTGCCGAACTGAACATTGCCGTCGGCGTCGACGGTTGGGTCCTCGATCTCGATACCGTTGTCGCGCATGCATGCGGCGAAGTCCAACATCGCCTGCTCGGCGTCAACCTCGGTCCCGTCGGTGTCACCGGTCTCATCGCCACTCGCTCCGACGCTGGTGTCTGAGGCCGTGAGCGAAGCGACACCCGAACTCGCATCGTCTTCACCGGCACAGGCTGCTGCGACCAGACCCAGCGTCAGCACCAACACCATCAAACTTCGTTTCATCGACTCGCCTTTCTGGTTGTCAACTGAGGATGGCTCATCAGCCCAACAGGAAGCTGAGACGAAGCTGAGAATCGACTGAGAATGAAAGGAGGATCCGATCGAGTCAAGGACTGGAGATCCCCGGAATTCCCGGAAGTGTGTCCTGGCATGCCTCGAAGGCGGGTTCGAAGTCGGGATCGGTCGGATCGATTTCTTCGGGGTAGAGCTGACCTGTAGTCGTCAATGCCGAGAAGTCCGGGTCCGGCATGTCGAACCCGTTCGCTCGCATGCATACCGAGAACGAGACCAGATCGTCCTGGAACTCAGCTTCGAAGATGCGATCGAAACCGAAGTTGACGCCCTCCAGAAGCGGGGCGCAAGGTTCGAAAGCGGCCTCGAGTTCGGTTTCGTCGACGTCTGCCAAACCCCGCATGGCCATCAGATCGAAACCAACGTTGCCTTCGGAATCAACGACCGGATCGGGAAAATCGATGCCGCCATCACGCATGCATGCGGCGAATTCCAGAACGGCTTCCTCATCCATAGCCAGATCGCCCGACGCCGGGGCAGGCGCGGCCGTGCTGGTGGTCACATTGGCGAGATCGTCGATTGACGCCACGCCGCTGTCACCGGTGTCGTCACCCCCACACGCAGCGGCGACAAGCGCCAGCGCCGCAAGCAGCGGCGCAACCCGAGACTTCTTCATCCCGTCAGACTACGACGCCCGGGATCATACGAAAGCGCTTATCCTCCGCTCATGATCTGCTGCATTGGTGACCTCGTCGAGGACGTGGTGGTCTGGCCCTCAGAGGAACCAGCCCATGGCACAGACACTGCATCGCGTGTGTTCCGCCGCAGAGGTGGCAGCGCCGCAACGGTGGCCGTGTACGCAGCCACCACCGACATCGACAGCCGGTTTGTCGGACAGGTCGGTGACGATCGCCTCGGAACTCTCCTCGTTGGGGAAATGGAAGCAGCCGGGGTTGACGTCCGGGTGGTCAGAAGGGGCACGACAGGCTCGATCATCGTGATCGTCGACCAAAGCGGGGAGCGCACCATGCTTCCCGACCGTGGTGCCGCCATGGAGTTACTTGCCATACCGAACGGTGCACTCGACGCCGTCACCTGGCTTCATGTTCCGGCGTATTCGCTGGTAGTCGAGCCGCTGGGGACAACCAGCAGGACCGCCATCGATGAAGTCCAGCGCCGGGGCGGCTCCATAAGCATCGATGCGTCGTCGGTCGGGCCGCTGACCGGGTTTGGCGTGGACCGATTCTTGACGCTGATGAAAGACGTGCGCCCGCATGTGTTCTTCTGCAACGAGGATGAGGCTCGGCTGCTTCGAGTCGGTGGGACTACGCCCCTACCGGGGGCCGGGTTGACTGTCGTGAAGGCTGGGTCCCGACCGGTGACCATCATCAATAGCGAAGGCGCGGCAACAACCGTGCCGGTCCCGCCGGTGACCGTGGTCAGCGACACGACTGGTGCAGGTGATGCCTTTGCGGCCGGCTTTGCGACTGCGACGCTGGGCGGACGGTCGCCGGCCGACGCCGCGTCCGAAGGGAACCGGATGGCGGCTACCGTTCTGCAACGCCCAGGTGCCGGAAGCTAGACCGAGGAGACGCCGATGCCGCAGTTGAGGATCAGCTCCGAAGTCCAGGATGCTCTCGACACGGACCGGCCAGTCGTCGGCCTCGAAAGCACGATCTACAGCCATCTCGGGCTACCTTCGCCGGCCAACCACGCGGCGCTCGAGCGCAGTGCTGCGGCGATCCGCGGACAGGGTGCGGTTCCTGCAATAACCGCAATACTCGATGGCGTCCCCTGTGTCGGCCTGGAACCAGACGAGCACGAGCGGATTCTTGGCCCGGCCCAGAAGACCGCTGAGCGCGACGTGTCCGTGGCAATCGCCCAGCGCTGGCCTGTCGGCGCTACGACGGTATCGGCTTCCCTGGCTCTATGCGCTGCGGCTGGCATCAGCGTCTTCGCCACCGGCGGCATCGGCGGCGTGCACCTCGGTGCGGAGGAGTCGGGTGACATCAGCGCCGACCTCGGAACGATTGCGGTGCACCCGGTGCTGACAGTCTGCGCCGGAGCGAAAGCGTTTCTCGACATTCCCAAAACCGTCGAGTTCCTGGAGACCGAGTCGGTGCCGGTCCTTGCCTACCAAACGGACGACTTTCCAATGTTCTATGCGCGCAGCAGCGGAGTTAAGGCACCGGTCCGGGTTGAGTCCCCCGAGGAGGTGGCCGCCATCCTGGCGCAGCGGATTCTCTGGGACCAAGGTGGTGTGCTGCTCGCGGTACCGGTGCCTGAAGCGGATGCCATTCCAACAAACGAGATCCAGAACGCCATCGACACTGCGCTGGCCAGGGCTCGCAACATCCGAGGTGCCGCGGTGACACCATTCGTCCTCGAGCAGATCGCCAAGATCACAGAGGGTCGCAGCATCCCGACCAACTTGGCCCTCGCCGAGAACAACGCCTCAGTCGCCGCCCAGGTCGCTGTCCAGCTCAGCCGGATGCTTGGCTAGGTGCCTCCCCCACCGTTCTTGCGGAGACCGGCCAACCCACTGCACCCAGAGACGCAAGGACCAAGCCGCCACTCCGCCCGACAAGGGCATAGGCTTCCCGCATGGACAATCTGAAAGTCATCTTGATCGGTGGTCCGCCGGGGGCGGGCAAGACGACGCTGTGTCGCACCCTCGCCGGCAGGCTTGGTTTCTTGGCGTTGACCGCAGACGACCTCGTCGTGGCAGCGCGGACAGTAGCCACCGAGGCAAGCCACCCCGATCTCTACGCGATGCGACCGATCGGGTTCACCCGATACTTCACGGAAGGGCCCGGTGACAAGCTGATTGCCGACTCGCTTGCGGTCGAGGAGACGATGTGGCCGGCCGTGGAGAGAGTCATCGCATCACATACCGGGTCCAAGGCTCCGATAGTCATCGACTGGTGGCTTCTGTCACCAGCCCGGGTCGTAAAACTGGCGTCGCCTCAACTCAAATCCATCTGGATCCACATCGACCCGGTAGCGCTGGAAGCGCGGGAGCGGAAGAACACCGAGTTCCTCGCCGACTCGTCCGACCCCGAGCAGATGCTCGCCAACTTCATGCACAGAAGTCTATGGCGGAATGAAACGATCGCCGAACAGGCCGCAGCGATGGGGCTACCGGTACTCGACCTCGATGGGACCGAAGCCCCTGCCGAGGTAACGGACCGCGCCCTGGAGATGCTCGAGCTTTCGCCACCGTGAGCACCGCGTTCTTGCGGGCACTCGTTCGATGTTTCATACCCACCCACGCAAAAACGGGGCGAGTTCGGTCTTGGCGACGTCCTCTAGGAAGTGCCCTCTTCGGGGCCGCGCTGTTTATGGACCCGCCCCGTCTCGCCACGGAGTGAGAGCCCACTCCCCTTGCCGTAGCGGGCCTGGATGATCTCGGCGAGGATGGAAACGGCCATCTCGGCCGGGGTCTCGCCACCGATATCGAGGCCAACCGGGCCATAGATCGTTGCCAACTCCTCGTCGGACCATCCTTCAGCAGCGAGACGTTCGAGCCGGGCACGGTGGGTGCGCCGACTACCGATCGCACCGAGATAGCGGATTGGCTTGCCATGGACCGCATGGAACACCGGGTCCTCGAACCGGGCATCATGGCTGAGCAGCACGACGTAGGTTCTTCGCTCCAGCGGGATCTTGGCAAAGACGTCGTCCGGCCAGCCCACGATCACGTGATCGGCGTCGGGAAACCGATCTTCCGTCGCCCACATGGGACGTGCGTCGGCAATCACTACCCGGAAGCCAAGCTGCTTGGCCATTGCGGTCAATGGTTGCGCATTGTGCCCTGCACCGAAGATCAACATCACCGGCTGTGGTGCCAGCACCTCGATGAAGACCGTTGTGTCGCCGTACGACAGGGTCTTGCTCTGCTCTCGTTCCATGAGAGCCTTGGCATCGCCCACCACTTCTGATCCGACCGACTCGGGCAACGACCCGGCAACAACGCCATCTTCGTAGTCGATGACCGCCTTGTGGCCGATATCGTCACCCACAACGACTGTGGCCACCGCACCTAGCCGCTCTTCATCCAACAGCCGCTTGATGTTTTCGATGTGCCCGCTCATTGCCACTTCTCGATGAAGACGTAGATGGTGCCGCCACAGGTAAGTCCGACTTCGAATGCATCGTCATCAGCGATGCCGTAGGTGACCAATCGCGGCTCGCCGCTGGCAAGCACCTCCTTGGCGTGAAAGAACACATCGTTCTCCACACAGCCGCCACTGACTGAGCCTTCCATCTCGCCATCAGATGAGATGAGAAACTTCGAGCCTTCGGGGCGCGGCGCCGATCCCTTGACGCCGACGACCGTCGCCACTGCGACATCCTTGCCCTCGGCGGTCCACCTCTCGAAGATATCAATCTCGGTTCTCATCTCGCTCCTAATCGATCCATGTGTCGTGGGGTAGGTCTACCCGGGACGCTCGCAACAAAGCAAATGGGCTCACATTGACGAAGTTTGCCACCCGGGATGTATAGCAGTCCGCGTACTTCTCGACCTGTCGGGCGAAGAGACTCTTGTCGATGCCCGAACGCATCAACGGTCCCCACGCCTCGTTGCGCAGCCGCGAAGCAGCGACGGCCAGCGGGGTGATCTCTTCATCGAGCGTTGCGATTTGGGCACGCAGTTCATCGAGGCGGTCCTTGTCGGCGGAGACTCCCACCGGTGGCGGGGCGTAGCCGAGCCGGTCCCGCTGTAGCGCCAGGCGGACTGCGGACATCTCCGTCTCCAGGGCGGCCTTCTCCGCCATCAGCGACTCGAGTTTGGTCTCTTCAGCCCGGAACCAGCGCAGACTGTCCACTTCGCTTTCTAGCTCACGCAGGATCAACGCCGTGCGCCACCGCAGCAGCGCCTTCGAGAAGTGCACGTCGCCAAACAGGTGGTCACCCACATAGAGAATCTCATCCCCCGAGAGTTCGAGGAACGTCTCGACCTGATTGGCGCAACCGCCATAGAAGACACTGCCCGGTTCGATCTTCCCGATATGTGGTCTAAGCAGAGCTGCCTCTTCGTCGACCACCTTGTACATCTGCTTGTTCGCGGTGAAAAACGAGGGCTTGTCTGCCGAGACGATGATCGCCTCAAACAGGTCCCGCCAATGCATTCCCTCGGGCAGGTACGGATCGAAGGCGTACTCCATTATCCGGACCGTGTACTCCCACTCCGAGTTCGTGACCAGCATGAGGCGCTTTCCCGCCTTCAACTGATCGACTAGAGCCATCACACCCGCCGGGTCGGGCTCGATGAAGCGCTCGGGATCGTCAACGATGTCTTTCTTGAGCGTGCCGTCGTTGTGCGCCCAGTCGAGCGACGCGACCACCGCCTGGTACAAACCGCGATATCCGATTCCCTTTTCGATCTTGCCGCCGTCCATCAAGTCGACGAGCTGCGCATACAAACTCGCCTCCGAGAGGGAGAACAGCGTGTTGATGAACTCGAAACGATCTTCGCTGAGGTCGACCAGGGTCCCGGCGTAGCTGCGACGCGCCTCCTCGTAGCTGAGAAAGGCCGTCCCGTGTGCGGCGCGGATTACGTATCCGAAGCGGGTCGCCTTGACGAGGTTGCCCTCTTCGAGGTCGATCGCAAGACCCCGGATCACATTGGACGGGTCGAACTCGATACTCTCGACCGGGTATCCCATCTCGAGAAGCTTGGCCTTCGCGTGGGCAAACGCGGTAGTTTCCCACTCATTGACGTGGTAGTGAACGAGCGTGTAGTCCATGTCGTAGCCGATAGCCTTGATCGATCGCAGATTGATCGTTCGGTTGACGAAGATCCCGCGTTCGGGCTCGATTCGAGGGGCACTCATGTCATGCGGGCCGATAGGGCAGGTACTCGGGAAACCACATTTCCTCCTCGATGCGCTCGTCGATGTCCGGTACCGGGTCGGCTACGCCGTCGGCAATCGCCTGGTTGGCTACTGCCCTGGCGACGGCTAGCGATGTTGACCTGACGTCGGATATCGAAGGATAGAGCTGCCCGGCGGCGACGAGATCCGACCCGACGGTGGCGGCCAGCGCCTTCGAAGCCGCCAGGAACATTCTGTCCGAAACCTGCCTGGCAGCAACAGCGAGGACACCCAGCCCAATCCCTGGGAATACAAACACGTTGTTGGCCTGTCCGATTTTGTGGATGCGGCCCCCGAATTCGACATCAGGGAACGGGCTCCCTGTTGCCACGATGGCCTTGCCCTGAGTCCATTCGATGGCGTGTGCCGGGGTTACCTCGGCGTGGCTCGTCGGGTTCGAAAGAGGCATGATGATGGGGTGTTCGGCATGGAGGGCCATTCGGCGGATGATCTCCTCGTTGAACATGCCGGGAACGCCACTCACACCGATGAGAACTGACGCCCGTGCGTTGCGCACGACGTCCCGCAAGCCGATGGGGTGGTCGTCGATCTGCCAGTCCTTCACTGCTTCAACCGGGAGGGCGAGCTTCTGCTTGCCAGGAGGCAGGTTGGGCCGGCCTTCGACAATCAGCCCGGCGCTGTCGAGTGTCATGATGCGCGCCTCGGCCTCCCGCCGCGCCGAACCCTCGTCCACCATTGCCGTGGCAATCTGATCGCGGATACCGATGCCTGCCGAGCCGGCCCCAACGATCACAATTCGTTGGTCGCTGATCTTGGATCCGACATGCCGCGTGGCTGCCATCAAGCCCGCAACCACCATCGCGGCAGTCCCCTGGATGTCGTCGTTGAACGAGGGGAGCGTGTCCCGATAGGTGGAGAGATTCTGGAAACTGGTCTTGTTGGAGAAGTCCTCCCATTGCAACAGCGCATCCGGGTAGACCTCCTGAACCGCACCCACAAACTCAGCAACAAACTCCCGATATTCCGTACCGCGCATCCGGGGTTTGCGATATCCGACATAGAGCGGGTCGGCAAGCAACTCCTGGTTGTTGGTTCCCACATCCAGCGACACGGGAATGCAGCGGGTCGGATGGATGCCGGCGCCGGCGGCATAAAGGGCCAACTTCCCAATCGGAATGCCCATGCCCCCAGCCCCCTGGTCTCCGATCCCCAGAATCCGCTCATTGTCGGTGACCACGATGACCGGGCGCGATGCCTTGGGGCGGCAGCGCAATACGTCCGCCATGTTTCCCCGATCCCGTGGCGTGATGTAGATGCCGCGGGAGCGCCGGTATATCTTGCTCCAATGGCGACAGGCAGTGGCCACCGTCGGCGTGTAGATGAGCGGAACCATCGTGTCGAGGTTCTCTAGGAGCAGCCGGTAGAACAGGGTCTCGTTACGGTCCATCAGACCATTGAGATAGACGTTCTTGTCCATTGCCGTAGCTTTGAAATGAATCTGGTTCTTGACTCGATCGAGCTGCTCTTCGATCGGAGATACTCGATCGGGAAGCATGCCGATCAGGCCGAACGCCTCTCGCTCTTCTCGCGTGAACGCCGTCCCCTTGTTGAGCAGCGTCGTCTTGAGCAGATCCGCACCCCGTGCTTTCACCGGCAGATACCGCTCCCCTGTTTCGGGGTCGACCATTACCTTGGGGTATAACAAATCACGCTGCATGAGTTCAGCATACGGGCGGCGATCTCTCGCCGCCCGCTACTTCTTTCCAAAGAGCTTGGATAGAAGGAAGAACACGACTCCCGCGGCGACCCCAAACCCGATGGCCTGTTCGGTTGAAATGAGAATCTCAGATCTCTCCAGGGTTGCTCGCCCGGCCACGAGCACCCCGACCCGGCTATCGGATACTGAGGCGTCGACAGCCGCCATCTGCCCGACCGCGGCATCGCTCAGTTGAGCGTTACCGCCGATAATCATGTTGCCGGCCCCGCCCTGGTGTACAGATAGGTCGCCGCCCACCACGCAGAAGCCTGCCCCGCCTTCTTTGATATCGGCGTTGCCGCCCGCGACGAGCGCCATAGTTCCGCCCTCGCGCAGAGTGACGTCACCGTCGGCTCTTATGAACCCGACAAATCCGCCGGTGAATTCCTTGTCTGTGCTTTCAGCCATTTCCGTCATCTCCCGGCTCCATGTCCTGCACGACTGCTTCGACCTCGACTGCGGCTGCATCGATTCTGCCCCGACAGAGGCGGATCAGTTCGGCCGACCTCTTCACCTTGATGGCCAGGTCATCTACGTCAACCTGTTCCCCTTCGATTGCGCTCAGAATGTCTTCCAGCTCAGTGAGCGCTTCCCTGTAGGTGATCTCCTCAGCCATCCTTCATCTCCTCAGTCACAACGCTGGTGATTTCTCCGCCCGCAACCGTCGTCTGCAATACCGCACCCGGTTCGACGGCACCTGGATCGACAACGAGTTCGCCGGTGCCGGTTCTAGTGATGGACCAGCCTCTTGCCAACAATCGATCGGGGTCGAGCAAGCCGAGCCGATGCTCCAATTCGGCAAGACGGCTGTCCGCCTTCTCGGTGACCCGCATCGCTACCCCACCAACCGTTGCCGACATCCTATCCAGCGAGACTGTGGCCGCATCCAGATGGAACGAGCCGGCCCGAGCCGTGCGCCGGGCGATCGACTTCACCCGATCTCGCTCGCGTCGCAGCAGATCCCTACCGACCCGCAAGGTCAGCCTCTCAACGGCGAACAGACCTTGTTCCGCCCGGGCCCCAGCAGCCTGTGCGGACCGCGTCAGGCGGGTTGTGGAGTGTTCGACATCCCTCCGTGCCGCCCGCAGCCGTGCCTCGGTCGCCCTGCCGATCCCGACTCCGATGCGATCCAGTTGACCGACGAAGTCGGAAACCCGGCGCACCAGCGCCGCAGCGCACGCCGTCGGGGTCTTCAGGCTTCGAGCAACCAGATCCGCAACCGATACGTCTATCTCATGTCCGATTCCCGTGAGCACCGGCACCGCGCAATTGGCGATCGCAACCGCTATCTCCTCGCTGTCGAAGGCGGCGAGGTCGGTCTGCGCCCCTCCCCCACGGACAACGGCGATGGCATCCACGCCCTGTTCCGCCAGTGTCGCAATCCCGCGAACGACATCTCCGACTGCATCGATGCCTTGGACTCTGGCGTCGTGCAGCTGCAACTGCCAGGCGTACCCGCTGCGATCCAGCTCGTCGGTGAAGTCGGCGGCAGCAGCACTGCCCGCGCTTGTCACCAGGCCAATGCGCAGCGGAACCAACGGAAGGGGAATGGCCCGGTTCTTGTGCAGCAACCCCCGCTTCTCGAGACTCTTGATTAGCCGGTCACGTTCCGCGGCCAGTTGGCCAAGCGTGTATTCCGTGTCAATCCATGTCATCCGCAGCTGCACCGTCCCCCGGGCTGCGTAGTGGGAGACCTGGCCCCGGATGCGAACCTCGACGCCGTCGGTCATGCGGACAGCTCCGGACCGCTGCAGCACCCTGTTGACCGCGACCTTGTCGGAAGCGAACAGCGTCACCGGCAGGACCGCCTGAGGCGAGTCCTCCGAGTTGGAGTCCATCAAGGTGAAGTAGACGTGCCCGCTGCTTGCGCGGTTGAGATCACGGATCTCGCCCTGCACCCAGATCTCCTCAGGAAGGGCCAGGCTGATCGCTCGTGCGATCGTCCGAGTCAGTTCGGCGACGGTATACGTGGTCATGACCGAGACGGTACACAACACGGACGACGCACAACGTCGACTCGGCTCGTTGACCGGCTCCCACGTATCGTTCAATCCAGCAGTGGACAGCTAAGTTGAGGGGATAATGGGACCCCTTCGCACGAGATTCAGGCAGCTCGCCAATTCCCGCGGCCAAACGGCGTTCGTTACCGCTGCTCTGGTTATCGGGTTCATCGTCGGATTGGCCGTGGTTTTGCTGGTCATCCTGGTCGAGGCTGCGAGCGAAGCATCGGCATGGGTCCATGAAAGCGTGGGCAACCACGACATCGCTTTCTTCTTGACGATCCCCTCCGGGCTTCTCATTGCCTGGATGGTGGCACAGCGTTTTTCGAAGAATGTCGAGAGTGGCGGAGTGACGGAGACCATCTCCGCCGTCGGCCTCCGCGCCGGATACCTGTCAACACGGACGATCCTCCCCAAAATCGTCAGCACCGCGGCGACGCTTGGTGGCGGAGCCAGCGGTGGTCGTGAAGGTCCGATCGTCATGATCGGCGCCGCGATCGGTTCGTCCCTCTCGAGGTACACCCGCTTCAGCGAGGACCGCATCCGCAGCCTGGTCGCAGCCGGAGCTGGAGCCGGAATTGGGGCTACGTTCAACGCTCCCATCGCCGGCATGCTCTTCGCAATGGAGGTCATCCTCGGCAACCTCGCAATCCGCCATCTCAATGCGGTAGTTATCGCCTCGGTCGTGGCCGCGGTCACCACCCACACCCTCCTTGGCGAGGAACAGATCCTGTCGTCGCCGGGAGGATCATTCGACGACCCCCGTAATCTGCTGCTCTATCTACTGCTCGGCCTCCTAGCCGTGGGCGCCGGTCTGCTCTTTGTCCGAATCCTCACGTGGGTAAATGACCTCAAGGCGCGGTATCGGTATCCGGACTGGACCCGCCCCCTGGCGGCAGGCGTCATCATCGCCTCCATCGGCTTGATGGACGACCGTGCCCTTGGCACCGGGCAAGGGTTCCTCTCAGGATTGATGCGAATCAGCAACAGTGAAACCACCGAACTCGTCCTGTGGACGCTGCCCTTCTTGATCCTGTTCAAGATGGTTACCAACGCACTGACACGCTCTGGCGCGGGCTCGGCCGGCACGTTCATGCCGAGCCTGTTCATCGGAGGGACGCTCGGGACGGCACTGGTACTGGCCGTACAACCCGTCTGGTTCGTTGATCTGCAGCCCGGTTCGTTTGCGATGGTCGGGATGGCGGCAACGTTCGCTGCTGTCGCCCGAGCTCCACTGACCGCGATCATCATGGTCTTCGAGATCACGGGCAACTACTCGCTGGTCCTGCCGCTCATGCTGGCGGCTTCGCTAGCGTCGTTCATCGCCGACCGGGTCCACCCTGACAGCGTCTACAC